>JAZSQD010000045.1:0-15370 GCA_045537815.1 Acutalibacteraceae bacterium
GCGGAGATCTACGCCCTGCTCTGCCTTGAAGCCTGCAACGAGCCAGTCGATGATTCTCTGGTCGAAGTCATCACCGCCGAGACGGTTGTTACCGGCAGTTGCAAGAACCTCCTGAACACCGTCGCCCATTTCGATGATTGAAACGTCGAAGGTACCGCCGCCAAGGTCATAAACCATAACCTTCTGGTCGGTTTCCTTGTCGATGCCGTATGCAAGAGCTGCAGCTGTGGGCTCGTTGATGATTCTCTTAACCTCAAGACCTGCAATCTTACCTGCGTCCTTTGTTGCCTGACGCTGTGCGTCGGTGAAATATGCGGGTACGGTGATGACTGCTTCTGTTACTCTGTCACCAAGGTATGCCTCTGCATCACTCTTCAACTTCTGAAGAATCATTGCTGAAATTTCCTGTGGTGTATAGTTTTTGCCGTCAACGGTAACGTGATAGTTTGAACCCATCTGACGCTTGATTGATGCGATTGTTCTGTCGGGGTTTGTAACTGCCTGACGCTTTGCAACCTGACCTACCATTCTTTCGCCTGTCTTTGAGAATGCAACAACGGAAGGAGTTGTTCTTGCGCCTTCTGCGTTAGCGATAACTACGGGCTCGCCGCCTTCGATAACTGCTACGCATGAGTTTGTTGTACCTAAGTCGATACCGATAATCTTTGCCATAATTTGTTACCTCCAAGTAATTTATATTGTATTGGTTTGTTTATTATTTCAAATGCCCGAAGGGCATTTCCTGACTACTGACTACTGACTACTGACTACTTTAATTGGCTACCTGCACCATTGCGGGGCGGAGAACTCTGTCACCTAACTTATAGCCCTTTGAGAAAACCTCTGCGATTACGTTTTCACCGAGAGAGTCATCTTCGATGTGCATTACACCGTTGTGGAAATTCGGGTCAAAGGCTTCGCCCTTTTCACCGAAGGCTTCAACGCCAAGATTTTTAAGAATCTCACAGAAGTTTGTATATATCATTTCAACACCCTTTTTGTAGGATTCAAAATCTGAGTTATCAACGCCGAGGGCTCTGTCAAAATTGTCAAGTACACCGAGAAGAGATTTCATACAGTCTGCCTTGGCATCAGCGTAAATTCCTTCCTTTTCCTTTGCGGTACGCTTTCTGTAATTGTCATATTCGGCAAGGGTTCTGATGTGTGCTTCCTTTGCCGCCGCAAGATCTTTTTCAAGCTCCGCTTCCTTTGAGGGGGTTTCTTCGGAGACGGTTTCTTCCGTCTTCACTTCCTCTTCGGCTGCGGTTTCTTTCTTTTTATCTTTAGCCATTTTTTAGCCTCCTTATTCCTCTAAAGTATCGGTAAGCAATTTACCGACAAGGTCTGTCAGATATTCTATGCTGGGTATCAGCCTTGCATAATCAAGCCTTGTAGGACCGATAATGCCGATTGCACCGCCGTCATGACCGCCGATTGAGTACCTTGAAATAATCATGCTTGAGTTTTCAAGCTGACGGTACATGTTTTCCTTACCTATAATGACCTGTATTCCGTCCTTTGAGGTGGAAATTGCTCTCTCAAGCTTTTCCTTTTCGTCAAAGAACTGCATCATATCATATATATCGTTGCCGAACTCTCTGTGGTGAAGAAGATTCTGCTCACCCTCAAGACGGATTTCAGCCTGAAGCGCCTGATTTGCTATATCCGCAAGCACCACAAACAAGGGACTCATCGCAAGTGCATTTGCGCCCAGAGAAGCTACAAGCGTCTGAATCATAACCGTACCTACATCAGAAACCGGGTGACCGATAAAGCATTCATTGACTATATCGTAAAAGCACTGCACCATATCAGGGGTAAGCTCTGTTTCAGTTTTGCACACGCCGTTTTTTATTATACCGGAAGAGGTCATCATAACTATCATAGCTATCTTTCTTCCGACCGGCATAAGCTCGATATGCTTGATTGTTGCACCTTCATCGGTAGGTGTGGTTGCAACTGCGGCACAGCCTGTAAGCCTTGCGAGCATCTCTCCCGCCTTTTCAAGCAACTTGTCGGGATTGCCTGCCATTCTTTCAAGCTCAAGCTTGATAAGACGTCTGTCCTCTTCGGAAAGCTCGTCGGTATTCATAAGCTTATCAACGTAATATCTGTAGCCCGCCTGAGAGGGTATTCGTCCTGCCGAGGTGTGAGGCTGCTCAAGAAAGCCCATTTCGTGAAGCTCACTCATCTCGTTACGGATAGTGGCGGAAGAAACAGATATGGGCAGTGACTGCATAAGCAGCTTGGAACCTATGGGCTCACCGCTTTTGATATATTGCTCAACTATGGCGGCAAGTATCAGCTCTTTTCTTTTTCCGAGCTCCATTTCTTCACTTCCTTTCACACGGCATCTCTGTTTGCTATGTTTTAGCACTCTTTGATGTCGAGTGCTAACCTCTGTCACAACTATACTATTATTGCCAACAAATGTCAATAGAAAAAAAGCAACTTTTTTAATTTTTTTCAAAAAGCTGCTTTTTTATTATTAACTTTCATCTGAGCTCGTATACAAGACGGTTGTTTTCATAAACCGCGTGGATTCTTTCGTCTTCCACCAGACTCTGCAGTATATTTCTGAGCATCACCGCAAACATCGGGTATTTATCCGCTCTGAGCTTTATACCCTCCGTCTTTGCATATTCCTCAAAAATCATATCAAAGCTTCTGCCCTCGCAAAGATTATAAGCCAGCTCCTTCTTTTCCTTAAGTCTTTCAATATTATACTGAGCAAGGTCAACTATACTGTCGGTTGGCTCGGCATGAGCGGGCACATATATATCTGCTTTGATATTTTTAATCTTTTCAAGTGTTTCTAAAGTTTCATTCACATTATAAAAGAAGGGCAGACGGTATTCATCCCAGGTTTTTTTTGAAAGAATCGAATCCGCAAGGAAAAACACGTTATCATCTGTAATAACACCGATCATTTCAAAGCTGTGACCGGGCAAAGCCACAATTTCAACACCGCCGGGCAAATTATCGCTCCTTATAATTTCTGTTACGGAAGGCTCTGCGAGAATATAGGGATTGTTAGTCTGCTTGACATCCACCCCGGCAAAGTAAAAATTCGGCTCAAGGGTAGGATATTTTATAAAGGGCTGTTCTTTTTCTGTCGAAAAAAGTCTGCAGCCGTACTTATCCTGAAAGAACTTATTTCCGCAGATATGGTCAACGTGGCAATGAGTATCAATCACCGCAGAAACTCCTGCACCCATTTCACTAAGCTGCCTGTCAAGTGCCTTTACCATTCTCGGGTGGTCACAGGCATCAATGAGTATGGCGTTTTTTCCGTCGGGAATATAGACACCTACATTGGAAAAAGCCTCAAAATAAAAAGTATTTCCTTTGATTTTTTTGATTTCAAACATACCCTTCTCCTTCGTACAGTTATTTCTGCTGTTGATTTTTAACCTTTCATATGTTAAAATATCGTCAAGGAAGTGATTGCTTTGGTTGTTGCCATTATAGGCTCAAGAAGTCTCGATATTCCGATTCCCGAGGGAATTATACCCGAAAACGCCACCTATATTATTTCCGGCGGAGCAAAGGGAATGGACCTTCGAGCAAGAGAATATGCCTACAGACACCGCATTGTCATAGAAGAAATTGTTCCCGCATATAACATTTACGGCAGACGGGCACCTCTTATAAGAAACGATATAATTATAAGCAGAAGTGATGCGGTTTTTATTTTTTGGGACGGAAAAAGTCGGGGGGCCTCATATGTCATCAGGGAATGCCGCCGACAAAATAAGCTCTGCAGGGTTTATGTCACCGATCAGGGCTCTTTCAGAGAGTTAACAGTATAAAGTACCTTTTCTTTGAAGGAAAGGTACTTTTTTATTATACATATCCCGTCAGCAAAAATCAATCGGATTTTATCTTTTTATCTTGTGAGTTGACGTTTTTTCAAAAGGAGTGTCTCTCACCGTGAAATTTTTTATTCTCTTATAGGGTATGAGCTTACGGTTGACGGTTTTTATAACCGCATTCATATAAAGCTCTATCTCTTTTTCCGTTATGTTTTCCTTTCCGCTTTTATTTCTGAGTTCTGTAAATTCAGGAAAAAGCTCTGCGTTAACCTCACCGTTTTCGCCCGAAAAAACAACGCATTCACTCACCAGGGGGCTTTTTAGAATCTGCTGCTCTATTTCCTCGGGATAGATATTTTTTCCCCCGGGAGTGACAATTATATTTTTGCACCTGCCCGTTATATAATAATACCCTTCCCTATCTGCATAGCCAAGGTCACCGGTATGAAGCCAGCCGTCTGTAAGAACTGCATCGGTGGCATCTCTATTCTTATAATACCCTTGCATAACCATAGGGCCTCTGACTGCAAGTTCTCCGACTCCATCACTGTCACAGTCAAGTATCCTCACGCTGACGCCCTCGAGCGGTTTTCCTATTGAATCGGTTTTTCTGTCTTCATCACCGTTACATATAACTATAGGCGAGCATTCGGTAAGTCCGTAGCCGATTATTACGGAAAATCCGTAGGTTTCAAAGTTTTCCGCAACCTTTTTTTCAAGAGCTGCGGCACCCACTATGATTTTTCTCAGTCTGCCGCCGAAAAGTTCCTGAATCGGTGCAAAAATTTTACGTCTGCTTTCCTCACTCACTACACCCGAAACAAGCGAAATGAGCTTACTTTTACCCGCCTTACCCCGTTTCTGCATTTCCTTTTCAATCTTTCTGTCAAACTTTTGCAAAAGAAGCGGAACACAGACAAGCACTGTAGGATGATAAATCGAAAAATCCCGTATAAGATTTTTGTAGGAAGAGGAAAAGCATACGGTACCGCCCTTGCTTATAATCATCAGCATAGTAATAGCTTCATAAGTATGGTGCAAAGGCAAAACAGAAAGACTTCTGTCCTCTTCGGTTATTCTTACTCTTTCACCCACCGCTTCAAGGTCAGAGAGGATATTGGAGTGAGAAAGCATAACTGCCTTTGAATTGCCCGTTGTACCCGATGTAAAAAGCAAGGCTCCCATTTTGTCAGGCTCTCTGTTACTTATAAGCTTATCACCGTTGCCAAGCCTTTCTCTTCCGTATGCAATAAGGCTTTTAAGACATTCAATTTTTTCCTCTTCTTCGGTATCCGTGCAGATAATACGGCATCTCGCTCCGCTTTTTTTGATTTCCTTTGCACACACACTGTCACATATCACCGCAGAAACATCGCCGAATTCTATAAAGCCCGATATTGCTTCGCCTCGGCTTTCTCTGTCAAGAGGAACGGCAACACCGACAGAAAGAACTGCAAAATAAGACACGCACCAATAATATGAATTTTTTGCCATGATGCCGATATGCTTATCTTCAAGATTTAATTTTTCCTTCAGTGCGATTGCAAGGGCATCTGCGTCAGTTTTGAATTCACCGTAGCTGATTTTCTTCATTCCGTCTCTGCTGCCCTCAATAAGAAAAGCTGTTCTGTCCGTGTGTTTTTCTGCGCTTTGCGACAGAACATCTCCTACCGTCAAAAACTGTTTCATGGTCCACCGCCTTTCATATATAATTATATTTTGCAAAATCAGGCGGGATATACAAAAAAAGGCACCATAGTCTCAGACTGTCGATAAAACCACAAAAGTAACAATTCCTTATCTGCTGAAAACGGAATATTGCAGAATTAAAATTTTCAAGCTTAAAAAAAGTGTCAGGGCATCGAACCCCGACACTTTTTGGCACTGTTTTAACCTTTTTTCACCCTCTCTGAGTACCGTTGTACGCCTTCGAAGTGAAGAAAAGGGCATTTCGTAACTTTCTCAACAGCCTGCTTTTAAATTTTATTCGCTCGCTTTTGTTGTTTCCTCAACCTTATCATAAACGAAATCGCGTATTATATCTTTATTTGCTTCTATATCAAAATCAATAACATAGCTTCCGTTTACGCGACCGTCTCTCCAGGTTCCGTCAGCAGGAATCTGCTGCTGAACAATATCATAGCCGAGATAATTAGCAATAGCATTCATACCGAGGGTTTTGAGTTCCTTCTTTGAAAGGTCGGTGGAAACCTCGGGAAGCACCTGCTCAATCATATTGAGAATATCGGAATACTTCATGTCTGCAGCTTTTCTGATAATGGCGGAAAGAACCTTTCTCTGTCGCATTGTTCTGTAAAAGTCGCTGTCGAGCTTTCTGATACGGCAATACCAGAGAGCTTCGTATCCGTTCATGTGGTTTGTGCCCTCGGTAATATTTGTATCAGCTTCACCGTTCATATATTTTGCTTCTTTTGCGGTAACGCCTTCAATGGTTACACCGCCCATAAGGTCTACTATCTTTTCAAATGTAAAGAAATCTACCGCTGCATAGTTATGAACATTGACTCCGAAATTATACTCAATAGAATCAATAACACCCTGAGCTCCGCCCTTGCCGAAGGAAGCATTTATCTTGCTCTTTCCTTCAATTGCGGGAATGTAGACATAACTGTCTCTGAGAAAAGAGGTAAGCTTAATCTGCTTATTTTCAGAGTCGATGCTCAAAAGAATCATGGTGTCGGAACGCTGACCCTTTACACCCTTTCTGGCATCGCTGCCGATAAGAAGGATGTTTTTAACCTCTTCGCTCTGAGGGGCATCTGAAGAAAGATATTTATCGTGAACAATAGTGGTGTCGTAATTGAGATTGTCTATCATACCGTCAACCGTTGCATAGCCCCATACGGCAACACCTGCAACGATAAGGAAAAGAGAAATTGCAACTGCGAGTATAATTTTTTTCTTGTTGCTCTGTTTCTTCTCAGGGGGTCTTTTACCCGATCTGTTCACGTTATTCTGTTCGGGCATACGCTTACCTGTGGGAGTTCTTGATGCCGAACCGACGGGAGCACCTGAAGGAGTTCTTCTTACGGGAGCACCTGATGCCACAGGTCTTGTGTAGGTAGTTCTTGATGATACAGGTCTTGCTGCGGCTGATTTCACAGGTGTAATATTATATTCAGGAGCACTGAAGCCGTCCTCGGCATTACTCTGCTCTGCCTTGCCGCCCGAATAAAGCTCACTTGAGGGAACGGGTCTTCTTGCGGCGGGTCTTTCCTCTGCTTCTGACTCATTTCCGAAGGATACAAAACTTTCGTCGTCTTCGGTGCTTTCCTTAGAGAAGGATTGAGCGTTTCCCTTTCCCTTCTTGAAATCAAGAGAAAATTCCTCGTCAAAATAATCTGCCTTAAGATATTTATCGGAGTCCTCCTGAGGTTCTTTTTTCTTTTTATCTGAAAAATAAATATCGTCCATTAATTACACTCCGTTTTTATAAAAGGTTTTTACTATTTTACAACATATCTCTCAAAATCTCAAGTATTTTGCAAAAACTTAATATTTTTATCAAACTTCTTTCTCAAACAGACTTATTTAAAGATAAATTTGACTTTTTTTCATCTTTGTTGTAAAATAAAGCTTCAGTGAGTGAGTTGGGCAGTCGCGGGCCAATATTGGCGTGAGGAAAGTCCGAGCTTCACACAGCAGGGTAACGGTTAACGACCGCCGAGGGCGACCTTAGGGAAAGTGCAACAGAAATAAACCGCCGTTTTTAACGGTAAGGATGGAAAGGCGAGGTAAGAGCTCACCGGCATAAAGGAGACTTTATGGCCATGTAAACCCTACCCGAAGCAACACCGATCGGATATAATGCGTCAGCTGGGCGCTAAACCAACGGGTGGCTTGAACCTGTGAGCAATTGCAGGTCTAGATAGATGATTGCCTTAAAAGACAGAACTCGGCTTACAGATTCACTCACATCAGCTGTTACTTTTGTAGCAGCTTTTCTTTTTTACTTCAGGAATACTGTTGAAATAATGTGTATAATATTGTATAATTTTTAAAACACAAAAAGGCGGTCAGGCATGGATAAGGAAATTTTTATTGAGGGTACAATTGAAGGTGTGGTTTATTCCAACACGGAAAACGGCTACAGCGTTATTGACTTAAGCTATGACAATACACTTGTCACGGCTGTAGGTATTATGCCCTCCTGCAGTGCCGGGGAAAAAATTAAGCTCAGAGGCTCGTGGGTAAAGCACCCCACCTTCGGCACTCAGTTCAAGGTTTCCGCCTGTGAAAGAAGTATGCCTAAATCTGCAGGTGACATGCTAAGATACCTCTCAAGCGGCACCATTAAAGGCATAGGCCCCGCCACCGCCTCAAAAATTGTTGAAAGATTCGGCGAGGACACCTTTGATATTCTCGAAAATCACCCTGAGGAGCTTTCTAAAATCAAGGGTATTTCCCGTGATAAGGCTCTCGACATACAGGAAAGCTTCAAGGGGCAGTTCGCTCTCAGAGAGGTTATGATTGCTCTGGAAAGGCTGGGCCTCAACCCCACGGAAAGCCTGAATGTTTTTAAGACTCTGGGTGTCACCGCAACGGAAAAAATCAACGAAAACCCTTATATCCTCTGCTCTGACAAGGTGGGTATGCGCTTTGAAAGAGCCGATGAAATTGCCTCCTCCTTTCCCCGTGAGGTAAACACAATATTACGAAAAAGAGCGGGTATTCTCCATATTCTCAGGCATAATCTGAGAAACGGACACACCTGTCTGCCAAGAGAAAAGCTGATAATCCCCTCCTTTGACCTTCTGGGCACCATAAGAGAAGAAACTCAGGAAATTATAGATGACCTTATCACCGATAAAGAAATCATCGAAGAATATATCAATGACAAAAGCTTTCTTTTTCTCCCCTCTGAATATCACGACGAAAAGCAAATTGCAGAGCGGATTAAAATTATGCTGAGATTTCCGCCCGCAAAAGGCAAAACCTTTGATAAGGATATTGACAGGATAGAGAAAAAAAGAGGTATTAAATTTCAGGAAAAGCAACGCGAGGCCATTACTACCGCCGTATCTCAGGGCCTTCTTGTGCTCACCGGCGGGCCGGGAACGGGTAAAACCACAACCCTCAACGGCATTCTCGAGCTTTTTGAAAAACAGAATTTAAGAGTACTCCTTGCCGCACCGACAGGCAGAGCTGCCATGCGCATGAGCGAGGTGACGGGCCGTCAGGCAAAAACTATACACCGTCTGCTTGAAACAGAATGGACTGACGGTGATAAGCAGCACTTTGCAAGAAATATGGAAAATCCGCTTGAGGCTGATGCGGTTATTGTCGACGAGCTTTCAATGGTTGATACTCATATTTTTTCAAGTCTCCTTGATGCGCTTCCCTTAGGCTGCCGTCTTGTTATGGTCGGCGACTCAGACCAGCTGCCGCCCGTAGGCGTGGGAAATGTACTTCAGGATATTATTGAATCGGGGCTTTTGCCCGTTGTTGCGCTTACCGAGGTTTTCCGTCAGGCGATGGAAAGCCTGATTGTCACTAACGCACACCGCATAGTCAAGGGCGAATATCCCGACCTTTCAAAAACTGACAATGACTTTTTCTTTATGCAAAGAGCCAACGTATATACCTGTGCAGACACGGTGGTTGAGCTTTATCATCAGCGACTTCCCGCCGCATACGGATATAACCCCACCGAGGATATTCAGATTATCACCCCCTCAAGAAAGGGTGAGCTCGGCACGGTCAATCTCAACAAGCGGCTTCAGGCTATAATTAATCCTCCCTCAAAGGATAAGGACGACTATCAGGTAGGCTCAAAAACCTTCCGCGAGGGTGATAAGGTGATGCAGATTAAAAATAATTATGACATTATGTGGACGAGAGACAAAGAAACCTCTTCGGGTATTTTTAACGGCGATATCGGTGTAATAACGGCAATAAACCATAACGCTTCTTTTATGAAAATCAATTTTGACGGACGAATTGCGGTTTATCCCTTTGACAGCATTGCGGAGCTTGAGCACGCCTATGCTATTACGGTGCATAAAAGTCAGGGCTCGGAATTTGAAGCGGTTATAATGCCGGTTTGCTCCTGTATACCTCAGCTGAGCTATCGCAATCTTCTATACACAGCAGTTACAAGAGCCAAAAGCAGACTTGTTCTCGTCGGCACTCACAGTCAGATAGAGGCTATGGTAGATAACGACAAAAAAACCAGGCGCTATTCGGCACTAAAGCACTTCCTTCTCAATGACTAAAGCTGTTAAGTATGTAAAGCACATCTTTTTCCCTGAAAGGTGTGAAAGCTGCAATAAGCTTATACCCTTTAATGAAAGTGACTGTATTTATTGCAGCAGCCTGCAATACCGCTTACCCGAGGAATTCTGTATACACTGCAACAGACGCAACTGTATTTGTGACACCGACGCTCACCGATTGAATCTTACTGTGCCGTTTATCTATTCAGGCAGTATAAAGCATTACATTCACAGATATAAATTCGGCAGGGAAAAGCTTTTTGCCGATTTTTTCGCAAAAAATCTTTTTAATTGTGTAGTTAAGGATTTTTATGATGTCACTTTTGATTTTGTAACCTTTATACCCTCAAGCGACGGCAACAATCACAGTGAGCTTTTAAGCAGGAAGCTTGCCCGTCGTCTTCACTGCGACTGTTTCCCCCTTCTCAATAGAAGCCGCAACACCCGCAAGCAACACCATCTTTCCTATGAAGAAAGAATAACCAATATGAAAAACGCTTTTACCGTTATCGAAGGAATCGACCTGAAAGGTAAAACAGTGCTTATATGCGATGACATCAAAACCACGGGAAGCACTCTGCTTGCCGCAGAAAAAGCACTTATTGAAGGCGGAGCGGAAAAGGTTTACTGCTGCACTGTTGCAACCCCTGTTTTTGCCAAGGCTGCCCCACTTGACAAAGAGAAAGAAAACCTTTAAAATTAATCAAAGCTTATAAAAGGCAGGTGAGATTATGCCCGGACTCAATATCGGAATAGATTTAGGTACTTATTCAATTAAATTTTTCGCTCAGGGTAAGGGTATAATCCTTTCTGAGCAGACAGCTTTATGCTATGATAATTACAGTGGCAAGACTGTCGCAATAGGCAATGATGCAGGTGAAATGACCGACCGTTTGCCCGACAGTCTCACCCTGAAAAAGCCTATTTCGGGCGGTGTGGTTTCCGACTTTCCCGTTATGACGGAAATACTGTCCCATTTCATAAAAAAGATTTGCAAAAACCGTATTTTCAGACCTAACCTCATAATCAGTGCCCCTTGCTGTGTAACCTCACTGGAGCAGAAAACAGTTATCGAGGCAGCCTGCAGTGCAGGAGCAGGCAGAGTTCACATAATAAGTGAGCCTATTGTTTCTGCTATTGGTGCGGGTCTTTCAATCGAGCACCCTCACGGTGTTATGGTTGTGGATATCGGCGCAGGCACCACGGATATTGCGGTTATTACCATGGGAACTGTTGCCTTTTCAACCACGATTAAAACTGCAGGTGATTCCTTTGACGAGGTTATCAGTACATATCTGAAAAAGGAAAAAGATATTATTGCAGGAATTCCCACCGTAAGAAAAATAAAGCACACCCTCGGAAGCGTTATTCCCCGAGAAGAAGAAATTGAAATTACCTATTCGGGCAAGGATTATATAACCGGTATGCCGAGGCCCTTCTCGGTCAGAGCAAACGAAACGGTAAAAGTGCTTAAAGAGCCTGTTGATGTAATCTTTTCAGCCATTCTTGAGGTTATGGAGCAGACTCCTCCCGAGCTTTACAGCGATATATGTAACGAAGGTATTCTTCTCACAGGCGGCGGTGCAAAGCTTTACGGCATCGATAAGGAGCTTTCCGCAAGGCTCGGAATAAAGGTCACCTGCGCACCTGACAGTGAAAACTGTGCCGCTAAGGGTGCGGGATATATACTTAAAAACATCAGGAAGCTTGAAGACAACGGCTTCTCCTTCCGTTCGAGAGAAAATATGACGGTTTATGCCGAATAACAAAAATAAAGGGGCTGTAAAAAAAATACAGTCCCTTTTAAGTAGTCAGTAGCCAGTAGTCAGTAGTCAGGAATTCCCCTTATAAAATCTGCTTAATTGACAGCTTTATCTCTTTCGGGAGACAGATAAAAAAAGGCAGATTTAATAAAACATAACAGTAAAAAAACCGTTGTAAAGCTTTATCTTATGCTTTTACAACGGTTTTTTTAATTAAATTATTTTGTTTTTAAGCTTTTGCAGGACTTTTGTTTTTTACAGCCCCTTTCTTGTTTTACCCGGGCAGTTCGGCTGAGCTTGTAACAACAACCATACCCTTGTTTTCAGTCATTTTTTCTATATCCTCAGCGGTAAAAAATTCGCATTCTCTTAATTTTTCACCCTTTGTCAGACTATGCTCGATTATCATAAAATCGTCAACGGTATAGAGCCTGTCACCTATACATGTTCCTCTGAAAAATGAGCCGTAATAATCACCGCGGCTATCTCTTTCGTGAACAAAGCCCTCAACGGAGGAAAGCTTATTATCGCTATAGGTTATCACGGCAAAGCTCTGTGTCTCACCCGAGGCGTAAACCGCAGAATTATAAACTGTAACGGGTATGCCGATGATATTTTTGGCAGGGAAATGTATCAGTGCCTTAGGCTCATAGTTAGCCTCACTGTTACTGCTCTTTATCACATATTCATCAAGTATTGCAGGCTTTGTCATATCGGAAACATCAAAGAGAGCTATCTTGAGCTTGCCCATATCTGCGCCGCTCTCGTCGCCACCGTATCCTATACCCATAAGAAGTGTATCACCCAAAGGATGAAGGTAGGTTGAGTAACCGGGCATATAAAGCTCACCCGCTACCTTCGGTGATTTTTCATCAGAAAGGTCAATTATGAAAAGCGGATCTGTCTGCTCAAAGGTTATAACATATGCCTTTTCGCCCATAAACCTTACCGCCTTGACCTGCTCGTCGAGCCCGTCGGTTATATCGTCAACCTTTCCCGTCTCTTCAAGCCTTTCGTTGAAAATATAAAGAGCACACTTGTTTCTGTATTCTTTAAAGTCGTAATATGTGGTCACCGCTCTGAGCTTACCCTCATATTCGTCAAAGGAATATTTGTCGTCATATGTGCCAAGCACCTCACCCGTTGCAACACAGCTTATCTTATCATTTTCAAGGGCAATTTTTCTTATAAGGGTTTTGTTAGAGGAGGAGCCGTAATATCTTGTAAGAAGATAAATATTGTTTTCGCTGCAATAAATATCTGAGCTTGAGGTAAGAATGCTCAGCGACTGTGTCTTTGCATCTTTTTCTCTTATATCTGTTCCGCTTATAACCGTATAAACATTCGCCTTTTCGTCAAAATGGACAACCGATGTGTAGGGAACATTTTCTCCGTTGATTTCGGGAAGATAATATTCCTCGTCCTCTTCAATAGTTTTTGAGAAGTTGGTAACCATATAAAGCTTATCGCCCACCATTCTGGAGGTAAGAAAATACCCGTCCTGAGTTAAGGTGCGAAGCTTTTTCGGCTTGCTTCTGTCGGAAATGTCGTATATATCCGCCTTTGTTTCATTATTTATATGGTAGTTATAATATCCGCCGTAGTATCTGTAGCCTTCTTCGGATTTATTCTCACGCTCGGAATAAATAACCGTCATTGTGTCACCGCTCACATAAATTTCGTAAAGAGCAACCGTGTGGCCTTCTTTCTTATAAGAAAGCGATGCGGTTTTTTGCATTGTTTCGGTGTCGGTTATCTGAATCGTGAGAAAGCCTTTACCAGCAACGTAGATATATCTGCCGTCGTTTTTTATGATATCACCCTCGTCAACCGAGTTCTGAGTATTGGTGCCCGTGTAGTTCTTATCATCGTCTCTGTTCACTGAGCCGTTGATGGTTTCGGTTGCGACATTGGTGGGCGCCATGTTTGAATCCGCCCCCATATATTCATCGACGCTATCCTCTTGCTCACCTACAAAATAAACATAGTTTTCACCCTTGATATGAACATCGGAAGCCTTGATTTCTTCAAAATATTTTTTGAGCTGCTCTTCATTTTCGATTGCAATAATGCCCTTGGCAGGCTCATGACCGTTTTCGGGAATATTTGTGCTTGCCTGAGAATTATTACCCGCACTGCCGTCAGCAGTCTGCACTGTTGTTTCCTTATCCTGAGCTGTCGGCTTTGTCAGAAGATTGTTTCCGACAACGATACCTGCAACAATAATCACCGCAAACACGGCGGCAATAAGCTCAACGCCGAAGCCTTTGCTTATCTTTTTGGGTCTGATGTTCTTTTTTTCTATTTCCTCCATCATCGCCTTGGAGGAAAGCTTATCGGGTATATCGGGAGTATGGGAGAAAAGCTCTTCGAGTCTGTTGTCTTTCATAAAACTCACCTTCCTTAAATAGCTAATAACTGTTTGAGTTTATCTGTCGCTCTGCTTATTTTAGAGCGCACTGTAGTGTGTCTGATGCCTGTCAGCTCACTGATTTCCTTTGAGGTGTAGCCGCAGGAATAGTAAAGGATGATGATTTTCTTTTCTTCATCACCGAGCTTTGACAGAGCATTTTTCAGAGCAATTATTTCGTCGCTGTCCTCTTGGGAATAGGGCTCCTCAACCTGAGCGGTGTATTCGACAATGCCTGAGGATATCAGCTTTTCCTTTTGGGCTCTTTTACACTCGTTATAGAGTATTCTGAACAACCAGGGCTTGAAGCTTTCCGCTTTTTTAAGCGAGGTAATATTCTGAAAAGCTGAAAGCACCGCATTGCTTACCGCTTCCTCGGCATAGAGAGAAGTGCCCGTATAATACCAGGCAAAACGGTACATATCCTCACGGAAAATATCATACAGCTTGCCAAATGATTGCACGTCTCCGCTCTTTGCTCTGATTACAAGGTTTTCAATAAATTCTGAGCTCATAAATTCATCACACCTTTCACCCTATAAGAGATTTTTTGCGGCTCTTTTGTTGCATACATTTTACTAAAATTTCTATTTTTTTACAATATAAAAGCATAAAAACGGGAAAAACTAAAAATGAGGTGATTATTTTGGAAAGAAAAAGAGCTTACAGACATTCGCACAGAGACAATAAGGCAACAGATAAAAACATTGATTCGGATAAGTTCCTGAGAAAAAATGAAGACATCCCGACCTCTCGACTCCCCGGAAATATTACAAGCGATGTACTCGGCTCATATACGGGTGTACCCGAGGATGCTTATGAAAAGCCCGTGCAAGATGCAGACGACCTTTAAAAAAGTAAAAGGGGCTGTAAAAAGTGCAGACCGCATAAAACAAGAGAAAGAAAGGGCTCCTTTGGTTTTTAACTAACCAAAGGAGCCCTTTGAAACATAAAAAATGGTGAAAAACAGACAAAAACATTGTTTTTGTGTTTTATGCTATAAACAAACCTCGCCCTCGGAGTACCTTTGTACGCCATCGGAACCCCAAATAAAGCTTTTCGCTTTATTTTGGCTCGGTTTGTTCATTCTGCGCATTTTTCTCAGCCCCTAAAAAAGGAGACGTAAAAAAACGAGTTTTTTTCGTC
>JAZSQD010000168.1:0-2960 GCA_045537815.1 Acutalibacteraceae bacterium
TGATATAATACATTAAATAAGACGAAAAGGGGTGGTAGTATCAGAAACAAAAATCAAACGGTTATACCCGTTTGCGCCGTTGCTTTTATCGCAAACCTCCTCCTTTTCTTTATCAAGCTTTATGTCGGTCTCGGTTCAAACAGTATCAGCATTTATTCCGACGGTGTGAATAATATGTTCGACTCTCTTTCCGCCGCGCTGACCCTTGTATGCATCGGCTCTCTGTCAAAAGGAAGCACCATCGGCTCATCTCAGCTGCTCAGAAAAGGTGAAAGCCTCATAAGCGGTGTTCTTTCTGCCCTTGTTCTTTTCAGTGGCATATGCTTTGCCTATAACTCGGCCGAAAGACTTATGTACCCCACACCCATATGGTTCAGTATGCGGTATTTTTTCATTGTGGCAGGCACCGCGGCGGCAAAGCTTGTTTTGTTTGTCATTTACAGAAGAATGAACAAAACAATCAAATCCTCGGCTGTCAGGGTAATGACCTATGACTGCATACTTGACTTTTTTGTTACGTCAGTCACCGTTATTTCGCTTATTGCCTCTGCCACGGGTCTTTTTTCCGCCGATGCCTTCTGCGGTATACTTATAAGCGGAATCATTATCGCGGGAGCAGTAAAAATGCTCAGGGAAAATATCAGAAAGACTCTCGGTTATGTGCCTTTGAGTGTCAGAGAAGAAATTGAAGAGGTTCTTCGTTCTGCAGATGTGGACTGCAGCAAGCTTGATGCCCGTTTTGAATGCACAGAGGGAATACAGTGCTTTGTTGTCTATAACGACGCACAAACTCAGGAAAAAGCGGAGAAGCTTTACTCCGAAATTAAAAAAATCACATCGGTAACGATGAAAACAGTAAAGGAGACAGAAAACAATGGATGAAAAGAAAACAACCGAAGCAGTTGAAGCTGCAGAAAAAGAAGTAAAAGAAGAATGCAAGTGTAAATGCAAAAAGGGCAAGAAAAAGCGTAAGCTTTTCCGTAAGATTCTCATCGGTTTACTTGTGGCAGTTGTTGTTATTGCCGCATTCACTGCAATCAGTAACGTAATCGTGCATAAGGCAGAGCTTGAAACTGCAGGCTCATTCAGCAAGGTTACATATGAAAATCAGCTTCAGCCCGAAAAGGATGAAAACGGCTACTGGTCCTTCACAACAGATGAGGATTTCAAGGTTCTTCAGCTCACAGACGTACATATCGGCGGCGGCTTTATGAGCTCAAAAAAGGATAATATGGCTATGAATTCCGTCGCAGCCATGATCACGGCAGAAAAGCCTGACCTTGTTATTGTTACCGGTGACGTTTCCTATCCCGTTCCCTTCCAGGCAGGCACCTTCAACAACATCCTTTCGGCAAAGGTATTTGCAGAGCTTATGGATACCCTCGGCGTATACTGGACAGTAGGCTACGGTAACCATGACACAGAGGCTTACAGCTATTATTCAAGAGAGGACCTTTCTGCCCTTTACGGCGGCGGTGATTATGAATACTGTCTGTTCCAGTCCGGTCCTGAGGATGTTGACGGTTACGGCAATCAGGTAATCAATGTTAAAAACAGCGACGGTATCATTACCCAGTCACTTTTCGTTTTTGACAGCCACTCATATGTTGACGGTGATGTTCTCGGCATTATGTGGAAGTATGACAATATCCACGACAATCAGGTGCAGTGGTATAAGGATACCCTCGACAAGCTCAATGCACAAAACAATAAAATTTTACTTGACAAGGGTCTCGAAGAGAATTCCGCAATCAAGTCAGCCGCCTTCTTCCACATTCCCCTCACAGAGCAGAGAGACGCCTGGTATGAATATGTTGAAAACGGCTTCAAGGATACACAGGACGTAAAATTCCATTACGGCAACGCCGGCGAAAGCGGTAAGATTGTTTACAGCGGTATCCATGAGGACGGCCTTTTTGAGGCAATGGTTGAAAAGAACTCAACTCAGGCTGTTTTCTGCGGTCACGACCACTACAACAACTTCTCAATCGAATACAAGGGCATCCGTCTCACCTACGGTATGAGTGTTGACTATCTTGCATATCCCGGCATTTATAAGCTGGGCTCACAGAGAGGCTGTACGGTTATCAGCTTTGCTCCCGACGGCAGCTTTGAATGCACTGCCGAAAACTATTATCAGGATAAATACACCGCTCTTTATGATAAAGAAAGTATCGAAATGCAGGAAATTACCGAACAGAATTTTATTGAAAAATAATTTTCTCTCTTAAATCACATATCCTTTGAAGCAGCGTAATCCTACGCTGCTTCTTTTTATAGATCAAAAACTATAACGCTATATATCAGAATTGATATATCAAAATCAACAAAAATTTTGGTCAATTTGTTAAATCGTGTTTTTTCGCATTTTTTATTCCGAAATCAGTAGATTTTTCTGCCCGAATATGTTATCATTCAATAGTATGGATTATTATGAGTTTTTGTGTAAAAAAGGCTCATAATTTACATTATCAAAGGTAAAAACTCTAAAGGAGGATAAAAGTCAATGCTTAAAAAAATCAGCACAATCCCGTTCAAAGACACCGCTGAACAGGCAGCAAAGCTTGATGCAGTCATCGCTGAATGCACACCTGACGTGAGCAAGCTCATGCACGTTATGCAGGAAGCTCAGGGCATCTACGGCTACCTTCCCTTTGAAGTTCAGCAGAAAATCGCCGACGGAATGAAGGTACCCCTTGAAAAGGTTTACGGCGTTGCAACATTCTACGCTCAGTTTGCTCTTTCACCCAAGGGTAAGTATGCAATTTCCGTTTGTCTCGGTACCGCCTGCTACGTTAAGGGTTCGGGCGATATTACCGACCGCATCAAGATCAAGCTTGGTATCGAGCCCGGCAGCACAACACCCGACGGTAAGTTCTCGCTGGAGTGCACTCGCTGCATCGGCGCCTGCGGTCTGGCACCAAGTCGGATCGTAGCCATGTCGTTCTGTGAGCCAAGGA
>JAZSQD010000165.1:0-4410 GCA_045537815.1 Acutalibacteraceae bacterium
GGTAATAGTTAAGGTTGAGAAGGATGGCAACCCGGAGAAGAAGGCTATCGAGATGACAAAGCAGTCAACTCAGCTTGACCAGCAGCCGGTATTTGACTACTGTGTAGAGAATGTTTCCGAGAAGCCTGAGCTCATCAACAAGACAATCAAGGGCAGCCAGTTCAAGCAGCCGCTCCTCGAGTTCTCCGGCTCTTGCGCAGGTTGTGCTGAAACATCTTATGCACGTCTCATCACACAGCTCTTCGGTGAGAGAATGTATATCTCCAACGCAACAGGCTGTTCATCCATCTGGGGTGGCTCCGCTCCTGCTACACCGTACACCGTTAACAAAGAAAGCGGCAAGGGTCCGGCATGGGCTAACTCCCTCTTCGAGGACAACGCTGAGCACGGTCTTGGTATGTACCTCGGTCAGAAGGCAATCCGCGAGCGCCTCATCGCTTCTATCGAAGATATCGTAGCAGGCGACAAGGCATCCGCTGAGCTTAAAGCTGCAGCACAGAACTACCTTGATACAAAGGACAACGGCGAAGCAAATGAGGCTGCTACAAAGGCACTCGTTGCAGAGCTTGAGAAGGTTGCTGACAAGTGCGAGAAGTGTGCTTCCATCCTCGCTGAAAAGGATTATCTCTCCAAGAAGTCCGTCTGGATCTTCGGTGGCGACGGTTGGGCATACGATATCGGTTACGGCGGTCTTGACCACGTACTTGCTTCAGGCGAAGATGTAAACGTATTCGTATTCGATACAGAGGTTTACTCAAACACAGGCGGTCAGGCTTCAAAGGCTTCCAACATCGGTCAGGTTGCACAGTTCGCAGCAGCAGGTAAGGAAATCAATAAGAAGAGCCTTTCAGAAATCGCTATGAGCTACGGCTATGTATATGTTGCACAGATCGCTATGGGCGCTAATATGGCTCAGACTCTCAAGGCTATCCAGGAAGCAGAAGCATATCCCGGTCCCTCACTCATCATCGGCTACTCACCCTGTGAGATGCACTCAATCAAGGGCGGTATGGTAAATTGCCAGGCTGAAATGAAGAAGGCTGTTGAATGCGGCTACTGGAACATCTTCCGTTACAATCCTGCTCTCAAGGCAGAAGGTAAGAATCCCTTCACACTTGACTGCAAGGAGCCCAATGCTGATTATCAGGCATTCATCAAGAATGAGGCTCGTTATACAAGACTTATGCGTGAATTCCCCGGCAGAGCAGAAACACTCTTCGCTAAGAGTGAAAAGGTTGCTAAGGAAAGATACGCACACCTTCTCAAGCTCAAGGATCTTTACGCTCCCGACGCTGAGTAATTTCTCAATCAAAAATCCCTCCGAGGTTTCGGAGGGACTTTTTTAGTAGTCAGTAGTCAGTAGTCAGTAGTCAGTAGTCAGTAGCCAGTAGCCAGTAGGGAGCGACGCCTCGTCGCTCCGTGAGGTATAATCAGACGTTATATATTTGTACCTTTTTACCTGCCTTGTTGCTATAGTCGATTACGCTTTTCGTGCCTCTTGAAGTGCCGTCCCAAAGAGCGATTATAACATCTGCGTATTCGACTATCTGATAGTTTCTTTTTATAGGTGCGGCTCTGCCGTATTTTTTATAGTCGGGCAGAAATTCGGTGTATGCAATATTATTTCTTTCTGCAAAAAGCTTTGCACAAGTATCAACACCCTTTGCTCCGCCTGAAACTATTTCCGTTGTGCCTTCAGGGATATAATTTTCAAGATTTTCTATTGTTATTGTTCTTGAACCTATTATTGCAACCTTCATAATAGCACCTCTCTATAAATATAGTATACTTATTCTAAGTATACTTACAACATTATAACACAAAATAATCTTAAAATATACTTAAATTAAGATATTTTGAGGTGAGTGTGTTGAGAAATAAAGAAAACAAGCATCTTGGTATAGAAATAGATCCGGAACTTCACTATAAACTGCGTTATATAGCTAAATACGAAGGTCGAAGCGGAAACGGACAGATTCTTTATCTTGTCCGTCAGTGTATAAAGGAGTTCGAAGAAAAGCACGGTGCTATTGAATTGGAAGAAAAGAAGAATAACGATTAAACCTATTTTAAGCGACCCGAAAAGGTCGCTTTTCTTATACTATTATATATAGGGTGATTTTCGTTGAAAAAAATCCGCTTTTATGCTATTATGTTTACATAATAAGGAGGTGCCCCGATATGTGGAAAATAAAAACGTGTGAACTTCACCCAGAGCTTCGTGCGGTGGGGAATGTCATAAGATTTGTAGTGCCGAGGTTTACCCACGGCTTTTTCAAAACTGCGGATTTTTTTCTTCAGAAATTCGGACTTCCTGACCTGACAAAGGGCATAAAATCCGAGGAAATATATATTGACCGTGAGGACGGCAGTAAGCTTCGTCTTCGTGTCTGCTCTCCCAAAGAGAAAAGAGATAGTGTTCCCGGCCTTTTGTGGATTCACGGCGGCGGCTACGGTCTCGGCTGTCCCGAGCAGGATTTTCATTTTATACAGAAATTTGTTGATGCTTCAGGTTGCGTTGTGGTCGCTCCCGATTACACCAAGTCGGTCAGAGCTCCCTTTCCGGCGGCTTTTAACGATTGCTATAAAGCACTTCTCTGGCTTAAGAAAAACGGAGAAAGGTACGGTATGAGAAGTGATCAGATTTGCATTGGCGGTAACAGTGCAGGCGGGGGATTATGTGCCGCGGTTGTGCTTAAGGCGAGAGATACGGGTGACGTGAATATCGCTTTTCAGATGCCTCTTTATCCGATGATTGACGACAGGATGATTACTCAATCTTCACAAAATAACGATGCGCCCGTGTGGAACAGTAAGTCAAACGAGTTGGGTTGGAGACTGTACCTCGGTGAAAAGTACGGTACCGACGAAGTTTCAAAGTACGCTGCGCCTGCAAGAGAAACGGATTACGGGGGGCTTCCTCCGACGCTTACCTATGTGGGTACTGTTGAACCTTTTACGGATGAGACTGTTGAATATGTTGAAAAGCTAAGAAAAGCAGGCGTTGAAGTGCAATTCAGACTTTTCGAGGGATGCTTCCACGGTTTTGACCTGCTTAAATGGACAAGTCCTGCAAAGAAAGCGGAAAGATTCCTGACGGACGGCTTTATGCATGCAGTGGAGAATTACGCTGCACAGCAGAAGATATAACGGTGCCTGTCGGTTTTGGCGGGGACTGCTTTGGTCGATTGAGCGAAAAAAATAGGTGTGCAACCTGTGGTTGCTAAATTTTAAACCGATATTGATAGACTTTTTGACTTTTTACGTGATAAAATACAGTCAGAAAGGAGTGGTACAATGAATTCCATCGGTGAAAGAATTTATGAAATAAGAAAAAAGAGAAATCTGTCTCAGGGTGAGCTTGCAGATAAGCTTGATGTTTCCCGACAAACAATATCTAAATGGGAAAACAATATGTGTATGCCTGAGGTTGAAAAGCTGATGCAGCTCAGTGAAGCTTTGGGGGTTACTACCGACTACATATTAAAAGGCATAACTGAAAAAGAGACTGCAACGGAAAATGATACTGTTTACGTTTATATAAAAGAGCCGACCGATGAAGCTGAAGAGAAGAAGCGTGCCTCAAGAAGAAATGCGGGGATCGTACTTTTGCTTGTGGGTGGACTTGCAACAGTGACTTTGCTTGTAATTAATCTGTTTATACCTGCAGTGCTTGCAGGTGTGGTCTGCCTGGTGGGTGTAGTTTTGTCTTTCGGTGAGAAGCACCCGATACTCGCTTCGGCATGGACTGTTTATATAGTGGCGATGTGTTGTCTTTCTCCTTTTATGGTGTTAAGCCCGATAATGGCTTTTATTCCTGAATTTTATAATTGGGATGATGCAATGTATCTTATTATTCCATATCTCGAGTGGTCTGTTCTTCCTGTACTTATAATGTTTACCGTAAAAGCCAAAAGGGGATATATTTTCAATAAAAAAGACTGAAAACTCTATACTATTATAATATATATGCAAAATCAGTACACACTCACTCGGGTGTGTACTCTATATTTAGTACAGAAAACTGATGTAAACACAAGGGTTAGTAGCTGAAAAATACTCAAAAAATTCTTGCATTTTTCACAAACTTTTTTTGGAAAAATCGTTGACATTTACCAAACTATATGTTATTATTATCAGGCATGTAAAGCGGGTTTGGGTATAACTGCGTCTTTACATAACTTCTAAGATATGCGATGATGCGGGAGGTGGCTGTCCTCTGAGGCAGGAAATTTCCGCGGAGTATGTCCGATTTAAAACCGGGCGATCTATATTTCATCTTTAACGCTGTTATCTTGCGTTAAGTGTCGGGTGTTTTTTCCTCAGGGGAATTCTGTGCCTCGGACTTAAACAGCGTATAGGGGTGAACTGTGCTTTTTTCAAAGCTTCGACCGGAAATATCACGTTTCC
>JAZSQD010000024.1:0-4788 GCA_045537815.1 Acutalibacteraceae bacterium
GCAGGCGAAATCACACGCAGCTGGTATGTTCTTGACGCCGCAGGCAAACCTCTGGGTAAGGTAGCTGCACAGGCTGCAGTTCTCCTTCGCGGCAAGCACAAGCCCGTGTTTGCTCCCCATGTTGATTGCGGTGATCATGTAATCATCATAAACGCTGAAAAGGCTGTTCTTACCGGCAACAAGCTCAATCAGAAAATGTACTACCACCACACAGGTTACATCGGTAACATGAAAGAGGTTAAGTACAGCACACTTATGAAGACAAAGCCCGAGTTTGCTATGCAGCTCGCAGTAAAGGGTATGCTTCCCGATTCAACACTCGGCCGTAATGCTCTCGGTCGCCTTCGTATCTACAAGGGTGCAGAGCACAAGCACGCAGCACAGAAGCCCGAAGAGTGGGCTCTTTAATTGAAGGGAGGCAAATGAATAATGTACGATACTAATCCTTATTTCTACGGCACAGGCCGCAGAAAGAAATCTGTAGCACGTGTCCGCGTTTACGCAGGTACAGGTAAAATCACAATCAACGACCGTTCAATCGACGATTACTTCGGTCTTGATACACTCAAGCTTATTGTTCGCCAGCCCCTCGAGCTCACAGGCACAACTGAGAAGTTCGACATCGTATGCCGTGTTAACGGTGGCGGTGTAACAGGCCAGGCAGGTGCAATCCGTCACGGTCTTTCCCGTGCTCTCCTTCAGTACGACGAGTCAGTTCGTCCCGTACTCAAGAAGGCAGGCTTCCTCACTCGTGACCCGAGAATGAAGGAAAGAAAGAAGTACGGTCTCAAGGGCGCACGTCGTGCACCTCAGTTCTCAAAGAGATAATCAGATATCGCTTATCTTTCACTCCTCTGCAGAAAACTGCGGAGGAGTTTTTCTTTTACACCACTTCGGGTCCTCAGAGCACAGCTCTTGCGGTCGCCGCTAAAAACACTCCCCTGGAGTGTTTTCTTGACGCCGCGACAGTTCTCAAAGAGATAATCTGTTATTTCAAAGAGTATTCAAAAGCCCCGAAACCATCACGGTTTTCGGGGGTGTGTCCTGAACATTGAAGGAGTACGATTTATAGTGCTCCTTTATCTAATGTAATATTCAATTATTAAGATTCAGTGCAAGCGGTTGACTTCATCCGCTTTTTTTGTTATATTGAAATCAGTGAGAACCCATATCTCATTTTTAGAGTGCCACGTGTGACTGCCGCGGGGTATTACACTATTCTGCAGTCAGAAAGAAGCAGTAAAATATGAAAAAGACAAAGCTCCTTATTTTATTTGTTGTATCTGTCATTCTGGTTTCAGTAGCTTTTTGCTTCAGTGCAAGTTCTGAGCCCGCAATCTACACTCAGTTCGACTCACGCTCAGGTGTGCTCTACATCAGCGGCTCAGGCGAGCTCAAGGGCCGTTATGATCTTGACTATGAGGATGACCCTATGTTTTCCGACTGTGAGCACGGTGCAAACGCGCTCTGCTCCGAATGCTGGGAATATGAAATCGAGCACATCGTTATCGGTGAAGGAATCACCTCAATCAACCATTGCTTTTTCAATCTCGATAATCTCAAAACCCTTTCCTTACCCGAAACCCTCAAGGAAATCAAGGGCGGCTCATTTATCAGCTGTGATAATCTTCGAAGCTTCACTCTGCCCGAAAGCGTTACCGTTATTGATAACGCCTTTAACAATTGTACAAGCCTCGAATGGGTAAACATTCCCAAAAACATTAAAACGCTCTGTGGCTTCGGCAACGCTAAGTTCTCACACATTGAAATTCCCAGAACAGTAAAAAAGCTTGCTTTGTGGAGCGATACTATTGATAAGATTTACATTCCCGAAACCGTAACTGCTGAAATGCTCAAGGCAACAGGCCGTATCAACGACTATACCGAGAGCGACTTTGGCAAAAATCTCTTCACAGGTCTTCGTATTAACTCTCCCGACCTTGTTGTAACAGGATACAACAAATCCGCCGCAAAGGATTGGGCAAAGAAGCAGAAGAACTGTGAGTTCAATCAGATTTCACCCGTTCCTGCAAAAATCAGCGCAAAGAATTACAACGCCTATGTCAAAATCACCTGGGAAAAGGTTGATAAAACCGACAACTGGACACTTTTCAGAAGAGCTAAAGGTGAAAAGAGCTGGACTAAGCTTACAACTGTAAAAAATTCTGTCACAAGCTATACTGACAAGAGTGCTGCATGGGGTAAAACCTATGAATACGCTCTTAAGGGCGACCGTAACAAGATTTACACCTATTTTACCATCGGCAGAATTGAGAGACCCGGCGGTCTTACCTGCTATGCAACCTCACACAACACGGCAACTCTCAAATGGAACAAGGTAGACAATGCCAAATACTACTATATTTACACAAGAGAATATAGCTCAAACACAACAAAATACAAAAAGATTGCCAGAGTTGACGCTAAGTATAACTACTATAAGTTTACCGATAACGGTTCACGCACCTATAACTTCTCTGTAAGAGCTTACGACGGTACAAGCTATTCATCCTATTCCCCCATATGCTCGTTTGATTCAGGTGAGCTCGGAATTACCTCTGTAAAGCCCGATTTAAAGAACAACACCGTTACCTTTAAATGGCACACCGCAAAAAAGGTAAGCAAGGTAACCTTCGACCTGAATTTCTTCGGAAACAGCAAAAAAACAGAAACAGTCACAGCAAAATCGTCTTCCTTCAAAACCTCAGGCAACTATACCTACGTTACCGTTAAGGTGAAAACAGACCTTGACAGCGGAAAGTATGACGGCTTTGTATTCAACGGAAAGGTTCAATACTCGGTAAAAGAAACAAGCAACAGCTACTACACCGAGTCATGGTTCGGCTATACCGTACGCTTCTGATAAAAATAACGGATGCTGAAGTTAAGCTTCGGCATCCGCTTTCTTTTACATTATAACCTTCTGCGGCTCTCCGCCCTTTTCTCTTGACTCATCTGCAAGATAAACGCTCAGATGACCTGCAACAGAATCAAAAATCGAGGTGCATGCAAGTGAAGGCTCTTCACCGCGGATAAACTTAACAAAATCCTCTGAAAGTCTTTCGTCTCCGCCGCCGTGACCGCCGTAGGCGCCTACCATATCACCGCTCACCTTAAGGTCGACAACCTCAACGTCACACTCCTCGTTGTGTGCATCGGGTGACGGATTGATTTTCAGCACCGTGAATTTTGACTCCTCAAAGTTGCCGAAAATCTCGCCCTTGGTACCGACTATATGTATCTGTCTGCGAGGCTCGGAGCTGCCGCCAACCATATTGTGAGTACCTGTTGCGCCGCTCTTGAAGTTGACAAGTACGCTCTGATGGTCAACCACATCGTTGTCGCATTTATAGATACAACGAGCGTAGGGATTATCGCTTTTCATAAGCTTGATTTTATCCTCAATAGTGGGATTTTCCAAGTGTTCAAGGGCATCCCACACGTAAAAGCTCCAACGGTCGGGATGGTCGATATAAAGTCTCTTTGTGGAATATACGCAGGTATCAATGTGGGGGCAGTCCTTCATACAAACGGTACCTGCACCCTCAGGAGCATTTTCGGGTTTAAACTGATATTTGCCGCCGAAGGAGGAAATCTGTACGGGCTCAGTTTCAGCCATCATCCACATCATAATATCCATATCGTGACAGCACTTTGCAAGAAGCATTGTTGTGTGGCACTTTTTACTGTTAGCCCACTTGCCTCTTACATAAGATGTGGAAAGGTGATGGTAAGAAACGTGTTCGCTCGTCTGAATATTAATAATGTCACCGATTTCACCCTTTACGATTCTTTCCTTGATGCCGTAATAGAAGGGAGTATATCTTAAAACGTGACAAATCATAACCTTTGAATTATGCTTTTTTGCAACATCAACGAGATAACGCATTTCTTTTTCGTTGACTGCAAAGGGCTTTTCAAGAAGCATATCATAGCCGACCTCAAGCAAAGGTACTGCAGTATCAATGTGCTGCTCATCCATTGTACCGTTGATGATTGCATCGGCAAGCTTACCCTTCTTGGCAAGCTCCTGAGCCGTCTCAAAGCACATATCCTCAGCAAAGCCGAAATGCTCCATAGCCTTTTTGCGGCGTACGGGATTAGGATCTGCAACGCCGACGATTTTAAGAAGGTCGGGACGGGTCTTGGCAAGCTCACTGTAAACAAAGGCTCTGTGACCTGCACCGACGATTATGGCGGTAACGGGCTTATTTTCCATAGTTATCACTCCAATGCTTTAATACGGGATTATTATAGCACAGATGCAGAAAATTGCAAGAGGAAAGGCAGGAACAAATATGTACCCCTATTCCCTATTCCCTATTCCCTAGTCCCTAAAATAAAACAAGCGGCAGTTCAATGAACTGCCGCCTTTGTTTTATTTTGTAAGCTCGTATGTATCCTGTGCGATGAGAAGCTCTTCGTCGGTGGGGATAACAAGAAGCTTGAGAGCTGAATCCTCTGTTGAGATTTCAATCTCCTGACCTCTTACACTGTTGGGTGCTTCGTCGATTGTTGTGCCCATAAAGCCGAGCTTTTCTGCTACTGCAGTACGGTAATGGGGGTTATTTTCACCGATACCGCCGGTAAATACAACAGCATCAACACCGCCCATGGCAGCAGCAAAGCCGCCGATGTATTTAACGAGCTGATGGCAGAGCATTGATTCGACAAGCTGAGCTCTTTTGTCACCGCTTTTTGAGCGGCCTTCGATTGTTCTGTTGTCGCTTGTTGCGGAGCCTTCGATTTCGTTGAAATCTTCGTCATATTCAGCGGTAAGACCGAGCA
>JAZSQD010000089.1:0-69632 GCA_045537815.1 Acutalibacteraceae bacterium
GATGACCTTAAAGTCTTTATGGACGAGATACACAAGACCGGAGCAAAGCTCTTTATTCAGCTTACTGCCGGTATGGGACGCTCTTGGGCGATCTCCGATCTCGTAGGACCTCTTCACAAGAATAAATTTACAAGAGCGCTGATAAAGCCCATTATCGACACCTCGCACGAGCTTGCCTGCCCGAGTGAGCAGCCTGCGCGCTGGGCTCCCGATATCATCTGCCCCGCAATGACAAAGGAGCAGATCGAGGAGATCATTGAAGCGTTTGCAAAGACTGCAAAGCTTTGTAAGGACGCCGGAGTTGACGGCGTTGAGGTCCACGCAGTTCACGAGGGCTACCTGCTTGACCAGTTTGCAATAGAATTTTTCAACAAGCGTACTGACGAGTACGGCGGAAGCTTTGAGAACCGTTACCGCTTTGCCGCAGAGATCGTAAAGGAGATCAAGGAAGCCTGCGGCGAGGATTTCCCCGTGTCTCTCCGTTATTCTGTAGAATCTAAGCTCAAGGGCTTTGGCGTTGGAGCTGTGCCCGGAGAGGAATATACAGAAATGGGAAGAAATATGGAGGAGTCGGAGCGCGCAGCTAAGTATCTTCAGGATGCAGGCTACGATATGCTCAATGCCGACAACGGTACATACGATTCCTGGTACTGGGCACATCCTCCTATGTATATGCCCCAGAACTGTAACCTTGAGGACGTTGCTCACATCAAGAAGTTTGTTGATATTCCCGTTGTTTGCGCAGGCCGTATGGAGCCGGATGTTGCCGCAAAGGCTATTGAAGAAGGCAGAATCGACGGCGTAGGCGTTGCCCGTCAGTTCCTTGTTGACCCCGCTTGGGTAAAGAAGCTCAAGGAAGGCAGAACAGAGGATATCAAGCCCTGTATCTGCTGTCATGCAGGCTGCTTCAACTTCTCATCCTCAAAGGGTCATGCCAACACTCAGGACCTTATTGACACTATGGGTCTTGCACGCTGCGCACTCAACCCCGAAACAATGCAGTCAAAGAAATATAAGATTCTTCCCGCCAAAAAGACAAAAAAGGTTGCCGTTATCGGCGGCGGTATCGGCGGTATGGAAGCCGCTATAGTATGCGCCAAGAGAGGCCACAACGTTACTCTTTACGAAAAGAGCGACAAGCTCGGCGGTGTATTCGTTGCCGCAGCCGCTCCCTCCTTCAAGGAAAAGGACCGTGACCTTATTCAGTGGTACATCCGTGAGGTTGCAAAATATCCCATCGCTGTTAAGATGAACACCGAGGTTAAGGATATCAACGCTCTCGGTGCAGACGAAATCATTGTTGCAACAGGCTCAAAGGCACGTTCAATCCCCGTTAAGGGTGCTGACACTGCCATTGAAGCAGTTGACTATCTTCTCGGCAAAAAGGAAGTAGGCGAAAACGTAACCGTTATCGGCGGCGGTCTTACCGGCTGTGAAATCGCTTACGAGCTTTACCTCAAGGGTAAGAAGCCCACAATCGTTGAAATGCAGGATGACCTTATCACTACACCGGGTATCTGTCTTGCAAACACAAGCTTCCTTCGTGACTTCTTCAAGACAAATAAAGTACCCGTACATCTCGAAACCGCTCTTTGCGAAATCGGAGACGGCAAGGTAACCGTTAAGGATAAGTCAGGCAAGACCTTTGACATCGCAGCTGACTCAGTTGTTATGTCCGTCGGCTACACACCCACACCCGTTGCGGCAAAGAGCAAGCACATCCATATCATCGGTGACGCTGCTAAGGTCGGAAATCTCCGTACCGTTATCTGGGGCGCATGGGATGTTGCAATGAAGATATAAAATTGAAAAGGAGAAATTATCATGATTTTAACTCAGGAACAGCAAGATATTCTCAACGGTTCAAAGGGCGAAACCATGGCCAAGGTTATGAAGACTATGGTAATGTACGGCGAGGCCTTCAACGCTGAAAAGCTCGTACCCATCACTTCAAAAAACAATCACCTTGTTACCTCCTTCGGCCTTAAGGTTATGTCCCCCGTTTATGACCTTATGCAGACCCTTCTTGACGCAGGCGTTGCTTCAGGTCAGAAGTTCTCCGTTGACCCCCGTCCCCTCGATAAGAACGTACCCGCAAACTTCCTTCAGAACTTAATTTTCAATAAGTTTATGTATACAAAGCAGAGCTTCTATGAGGACCAGCTCAAAAAGCTCGGTCTTCTCAGTAACGATGCCTTCACCTGCACCTGCTATATGGACGAGGTAGGCAACAAGCCTCAGAAGGGTGAAATCCTTTCATGGGCAGAGTCAAGTGCCGTTGTTTACGCTAACTCTGTACTCGGTGCAAGATGTAACCGTAACTCAGGCATCATCGACATCATGGGCTCAATCGTAGGCTACGTACCCTATTTCGGTCTTCTTACAGACGAAGGCAGAAAGGCAACCTGGGTAATTAAGGTTAACACCACAAAGAAGCCCGAGGCTCAGCTTTTAGGCTCAGCTATCGGTATGAAGGTAATGGAAGACGTGCCCTACGTTGTAGGCCTTGACAAGTGGATAGGCACAGAGCTTAACGACTCCGCCTGTGCTTACCTCAAGGACTTCGGTGCCGCTACCGCCTCAAATGGTGCAGTAGGTCTCTATCACATTGAAAACCTTACTCCCGAAGCAGTTGAGCTCGGTGAAAAGCTTATTGCAGAGGGCGCAAAGGAATACATCATCGATGACGCTGAGCTTCTTAAGGTTCAGAGAAATTACCCCATCATATGGAAGAACCACAACGCAGCTCCCAAGCTTTGCTTTGTCGGCTGTCCCCACCTTTCACTCCAGCAGCTTAAGGACTGGACAGATAACATCGAAGCTGAGCTTAAGAAGAACGGTCAGTCAAAGGTTACCATCCCCACCGTTCTTACCGCTGCCCCCGGTGTGCTTGAAAAGTTCAACAACACATCCTACGCAGCACGTCTTAAAGCTACCGGCGTTATCACCTCATACATCTGTCCTCTCATGTATATGAACAATCCCCTTTGCAAGAAGATGCCCGTAATCACATCATCAAACAAGCTTCGTACATATACAACCGCAAGATATTACACAGATGCTGAGATTTTAGCAAAGATTACAAAGGGAGGTAAAAAATAATGAAACAGTTCAAGGGCAGAGTAATCACTCCCGGTGAGGTAACCGCTCAGGCAGTTGTTACCACAGAAGGCTTCAACACCCTCGCTTCCTTCCAGAACGCTCTTCAGTTCGGTGACAAGGAGGTTAAGTGCGGCGACCAGAACAACAAGGACCTTTACGGCAAATCAATGCTCGGCAAGGCTCTTTGCCTTCCTCAGACAATCGGCTCAACAACAGGCGGACTTGTTCTCTACTGTGCATGCGCACTCGAAAAGAATCCTGCTTGTATGCTTTTCTCAAACCCCATCGACTCCCTTGCAGCGGCAGGCGCAGTTTTAGCCGAGGTATGGGTTGACGGCGTATCAATGCCCGTTGTTGACTCCCTCGGTGACGAATTCCTTAACTACGTCAAGGACGGTATGACCGTTACAGTCAAGGCTGACGGCATAGTTGAGGTTGGCTGACAGGTTGAAATAATATTATAAAGGAGCTGTTAGGTTGACAGCTCCTTTTATTCTTTGATGAATCGGCGAAAATTATAAAGAGCCTTCATCTCGTGTTTGATTCTTGACTTAAATATATACCAATGATATAATCAGATATCATATCAAAGTTTCATAATACCGTTTATACGTTATTAACTTTACAAAAAGATAAACCGCGTTATTCGGTTCTTAGTTATTTATATTCTGTCAGAGTTTTGTTTTGAAAGGATTATCCGCATGAAAAATGTTTATTTGGCTCAGCCGACAAATGTTCTTTCCAAGGCTGTATATCTTCCTTATGCCGTGGGTACAATTGCCGCATACGCCTGGCAATTTAAAGAAATAAAAGATAATTATCTGCTTAAAGAGCTGTTGTTTCTGAAATCAGACCTTGAAGAAACCGTAAACAGTATGGAAGACCCTTATCTGATAGGATTTTCAAATTACCTCTGGAATGTAGAGTATAACCTCGAGCTTGCCGAAAGAATAAAAAAGAAGTGGCCTGATTGTATAATCGTTTTCGGAGGCCCTCAGATACCTGATGATGCAGAATATCTATTGAAATATAATTTTATAGACGTGCTCATCCATTCAGAAGGAGAGCTTCCCTTTTACAAGCTTCTTTCTGCCCTTTTAAAAGGCTACGACTTATCGGATGTTCCGGGTATTTCTTACAGAGAAGACAGCAGCATAAAAAAGAACCCGAAGCAGTTTGTACACGATTTGACAGATTTCCCTTCACCCTATACCTCAGGTGTTTTTGATAATATAATCAATAACCCTAAGTATGCGGGAATGCAGTTTGATGTAATCCTCGAAACTAACCGAGGATGTCCTTATAACTGTGTTTACTGTTATTGGAGCGGAAACAACGACCCGTTAAGACGCTTCCCCATGGAAAGAGTTTTGGGTGACCTTAAGTGGTTCGCCGAAAATAAAATAGCCTATTGTTTTTGCGCTGACGGAAATTTCGGCATTTTTAACCGAGACGAAGAAATAGCAGATTACATAATCCACTTAAAAAACACTTACGGATATCCGGTTAAGTTCCAATCATTTGCCGCCAAGGAAAAGGATGACTTCATCTTTAAAATCAATAAAAAAATACATGAAGCAGGGCTCAACAACGGCGTTTCCGTCGCCTGCCAGAGCCTGTCACCGATTGTTTTGGAAAATATAGGCAGAAAAAACACCTCGAAGGATAAGCTTTCAAAAACTCTTAAAAGATATCAGAAGATCGGAATTAATACATATACCGATATTATGCTCGGTCTCCCCGGAGAAACATTAGAAAGCTTTATCGAAGGTATGTTTGATGTCATAGAAGCCGGTCAGCATTATTCTATAAGCGTCAACCGTTGCGAGCTGCTCCCCAACTCTCTGATGTGTGATAAAGACTATATTGAAAAGCATAAGATTAAAACAATTGTATCATCATTTTGTCAGAATCACAGCAAGCCCACCGACGACGATATTCCGGGGTCACGCTCTGAGCTTATAGTTGAAACAAGCACAATGAGCCGCAAGGAATGGGCAGAAGCCTGTAAAATTGCGTGCTTCGTACAAAGCTTTCATTTTATGGGTCTGATGAGGTTCGTTTCATTTTATCTCAGAAACGAAAAAAATATTTCATACCGTAATTTTTATATGTCACTTTATGAAGATATTATAAACCACTCAGGACCTGCTAAAAAAATCTTTGAGCTTGTTATGTCAAATTTTGACGAGTTTATAAAGGAAAAAAGCAATCTCGCCTTCTATGATGAAAGATTCGGAAATATCTATTGGCCTCACGAACAGGGTATTTTCCTTTGCACGGTTTATCAGTTTGACGAGGTTTTCAGCGAATTAAAAGGATATATTCAAAAGTTTTTTGATGATTCTGAGCTTTTTGAGGATTTATTTAATTATCAGAAAAATATCATCTGTGCATTCGGAAGCACTGATATTATTACAACGTTTAAATATGATTGGCTGAAATATTTTTTTGATATAACTGAAAAAAGCGACGCAAAACCCGAAAAGAAAACGGTTACGCTCAAATTTGAACCAAGCTATGATGACGATTGGTTTGAGTATGCCAAAAACATTGTTTGGTACGGCAAAAGCAAAAACCGAACAATCGTTAAACCGATTTATATTGAGCAATAACCTTCACTACACATCCGCATAAAGCAACAAGCGTTGCAGACGGCATAATCGCTGCTGCAACGCTTATCTTATGTCTTTTTATTTGGCAAAAATATCTATATCAGCTATTCTTGCAATTCCGTCTGCACCTGCATCGGTAACGCTTACTCTGAGGTAAGCCGCCTTTTCTGCATCAAAACGGATGTTATTCCAGCTTTCCCTATTGTCGCTAACGGTTGCGACTGTTTTCCATACTTTTCCGTCGGGACTTATATCAACGGTGAAGGCCTTTGTGTTGAGAGATGCATCGAGTCCGTTGGCTTCTGCGTGATAAAGTGAAATTTCTTTCACCTCGCGGGTGCCGCCGAGATTGTAGGTAATGCTCTGCGCACCCTCTTCGTCTGCTACCCATATGCTGTCGCCATAGCAGGTGCCGTCAGCAGTGAGCATTGCATCAGCAGAATTGCTTGTAGCCTCAGCAGTAAGCTTTGCAGAAAGAGTTATATCCTGAGGAAGGTCCTTTGCTTCGTAGTAAAGATTATAGAAATGGTCGGCTCTGACAAATTCAACAACATCCTTGCCGTAAATATCTGCATAATAATCGGAAAGATGCTTTTCAAGCTCAACCACCTCACCCATATTGTGGAATGCCCATACGCTTACCTGAGTTGCAATAAACACGGGAGCTGTTCCGTTATATTTAAGATATTTTACTGCATCGTTGATGTGGCTTTCAAGCTCTGTAAGAGGAAGGTTGCCCTCTGCATTCTGTGCGAAATAGCCGGGTGTCATCTGCATAATGAGAGTATCGTTTGTAACACCCGTATATCTCTTTCTTAAGGAGCTGTTTGTAAAGTTATGCACCGTCAGGCCGTAAAGATATGAGCCTGTTTCGGTGTAAATATCTCTCTGAGAGCAGGAAAGATTATCCCAGACGGTGACAACACGCAGACCTGACTTCTGAAGATATCCGTTAGTCATATCAACAAAAGAAGTGAAATCCTTATTGGAATAGAACTGAATTCCGAGATTGCTTCCGAAGGTGTTGACAGGCATTGTATATCCGAGGCCAGAGGGACCGCTGACAAAGCATTCCATATCCGTTGCCTGAGAATAATAATAATTCATCATCTCAGGAGCAATATCGACAAGGGCGGGGCTGATTGTCCAGTTTACGGGCACCTTGCCTCTGTTGGCTGCATTGTCGTCCCAATAGCCTCTCATGGCGTGCATATCGTATTGAATATTGTCTCCGTCACTAAGGTAATATGCAATGTAAATCTTATTCTCAAGCTCGGGTGTATCGGGCACGGCTGGAACCTCTATAAGCTTGTTCTGTGCAAAAACCGTAGGATTGCTGAAAAAGTCCGAGGGTACACAGGAAAGTCCCTTCTGTGCAGCAACTGTCATAAGCTCTCTTTCCTGATCTGCATACCAGCCTGTGAGAATAGCTTCACCCGGGGTCATTGAATCGAGATACTTCTTAAAAAGTCGGGTTTCCTTACCGCCGCCGCAGGAAAGGTAAACAACTGCACCGCCCGTTGCCGAAGCAAGGTCGCGCATCTGAATACTCAGGTCAGGGCGCTGAACAACAAGGATTTTGTGATTGCTTGTCTGCCAGTAATTTTCATAGAAATACTCATAAATTTCGTAAGCAGTATCATAGGGCAGACCTCTGATATCCTCTATAACGGGAAGGTCAATGCCCTTTTCCTTCCACTTGTCATAGCTTTCGGCGGTGAGAGGGATGGCTTTAATCTGATTTCCTATGGAGGAAGCAAGATTCACATAATGCTCACTCAATTCGTCAGAATAAAGAATTACACCTGCCACTGAGCCGTCACAAAGCTCTCTGATATAATCAAAAACATTATCTGCGTTGACTGTGTTATATCTGTAGCCGTAGGTATCAAGCCATTTTGAAACATCACTGTCCAAAATTACGGCTCTTGTTGCGACTGCATTGGCAAAGCCCTGAAGACAGGCAAGGGCAGTCATTTCCCTTTGGGGAAGAATATCTGCCGGGAAAGCAACAAGCTCATTTTCAGGCTCCGTAAAGGCGGGGAAGATTTTTTCCTCGGGCCAGAAAATATTACCCGGCTCGACTATTGCAGGCTCACCTGTGGGATAGTTGTCATCGGGCGGAGCAAAGGGGCCGTCGTTAAAGCCTATACCGCCGCTGATAAGGCTGATAACAGCAGTAAACCACGCGATAATTTTTTTAAGAAAGTCGCTCATAAATTTCTCCTCTTTTCTGTGAAAAATTCTTCACGGTAATATTATATAATACGGAAAGAAAAATTACAAGTAAGATCTAAGCGAAAGATTAGGGTCAGCTGCTCCGGCTTTTCGTCAGTCAGCTTATAACTTCAAGCATTCTTTCATCCCCGTCACAAAGTCTGATTTTAACCTCAAAGGGCATTTTACCCTTATTTTCATATCTGACGCTGACCTTATCCTCAGTGCAGTCAACTGTAAAATGAAGCCTTACGCACTCATTGCTTTCATATCTGAAGCTTATTCCGTCATCGGTAAAAAAGGTGCTTTCGAAGCTGCCCTCATTTAAAGGATAAACGGTAAAAACTATGTCCTCGTCACAGCTAAAGCCATAATCACCTTCATCGGCGGGTAACACGCAACCGCTTCTGACAAAATAGGGCACCTCTTGATCCATAGGGATATGAAGCTCTGCCGTCTCGCCGCCGTTATAAAGCTTTTTGCCGAGATACCAGCCTTCACTCTTCGGGAGACAGACCTTTACTCTGTCTTGGTTTTCATCAAAAACAAAGGAAACCAGAATATCCCTGCCGACCATCATGCTGTTATTGACATCGGAAAGCTCCTCATCGTCATAATATAAAAGAGGCGGAGCGTTGAGAGGTATCTCATTTTCGACAGCATTGAAAGCACAGCTGTATAAATAGGGCAGAAGCTTTTTTCTCTGTGCAAAAATACGGCGCACCCCGTCAATTATATCAGGGTAGCTCCAGGGCATGGTTGCCGAGCCGTCCCTATTCCATGAATGGATGGTAAATCTCGGCTCAAAAACGCCGTGCTGAAGCCAGCGCAAAAGAAGCTCCCTTGAAGGCATATCACCGTCAAAGCCACCGAGGTCGTGGCCGTAAAAATACAAGCCCGAAAGTGACATTGTAAGACCTATATTGTGACAGAAGCGAAGGTCGGAAAATTCGCTGCGATTGTCACCTGACCAGGTCTGTGCAAGGCGGCGCTGAGCTATATTTCCGCTTCTCGTTGACAAAAAAGGTCTTAAAGAAGGCTCTTTTTTTATCTGTGCCATATAGGAAGAGGCGACCATAAGATATGTAAGAACGGGTCTTATTCTGCTTGCCGGAACTGCTCCGTTTCCGAAGCCGTATGCCAATGCATCAAGATCCTTTATATCAAATTCGTTATTGTCGTTCCAAGTGGCGGTTATGCCTAAGTCGAGTAGGGCTTCCTTAACCTTTTCACTCCAGAAACCGAAGGCAGCGGGATTGGTAAAATCAAGATAGCTGCCGAGTCCGTCCCAGAATTCCGTTACATAAGGTGTGCCGTCCATGTCCTTAACGAAAAGGCCCTTGTCGGCAAGCTCACCGTAAAGCGGGTGACTGAGTAAAAATGCAGGCTTGATGTTCGGTATTATCTTTACGCCGTTTTCGCTGAATTCTTTAATAAAGCCCTTCGGGTCGGGGAATTTGTCATAGTTCCAGTTAAAAACGTATCTTCTGCTCCCGATTGAGGTATAGCCCGAAGAAAGATAGAAGCCGCCGCAGGAAAGCTTTTCAGCTTTAAGCTTATTTAAAAAGCCGTCCATCTGTATGCCTGCATCAGGTGCATCTGTATAGGCCATGGTGCTGCCGCAGTAATCAAAGCTCCATTTCGGCGGTAAGGGCTGCTTGCCGCACAGCCTTGCAAACTGCTGCAAAATTGAAAGCTTCGTGCCGAAAAAAACATAGTATACAAGGCAATCGTCCTCGGTTTTGAAATGCTTATAGGGCGGATAATAGTTATTGATTTCTTTTCCCAGGTCTATGTAAGAGGTGTCTGAGGTATCGTAAAAAATGCCGTAACAGCCCACACTGTTTTCACAGATGTAAAAGGGAATATGCTTATAAAGCGGGTCACTTTCGGCTGCATCGTAGCCCATACAATCGGTACATTCAATCCGATATGCTCTGCCCGATTTATTAAGCTCACCGCCCTTGTCACCCAAGCCGTATATTTTTTCGTTTTTTTCGCGTGTTATATAGTGATAGCTTTCTCTGCCGAATTCTCCTGCAAAATTATAAGGCAGAGGCCTGCGATCAGAGAAAAGAACCTTGTCACCGACAGTGTATTTAATAATAAAATTATGCAAATCAATCTCGATGCCTGCTCCGCAGTCTAAGATAAATTTTTCACCGCTTTCATTTTCACTGCATTCAGGAGCACAAAGAGAAAAGCCCGAAACGTCAAGACGGTCTCTTCCCTTTAAAAGGAATTGATTTTCAGGGTTCACACAAAAGGTAGGAAGCATTTTACTGCTTTCTTTATATACGGCAACACGGATTGAGCTGTTACTGATAAAATCAATTCTGACTCTGTTTTCATCAGAAGAATATATCCGGTAGGTGTCGCCCTTTTCAAGCGGCACAAAATTATGATTAAACTTATTCATTATATTGTTTTTCCTTTACCGTTAAAAGTATAGGTGAGATTATCCTTCGTTCGCCAGGGCTCGCATTTTGAGCTTTCACTGAAGGACATAGGCTTTTTACAGCCCGCCTTCCATTCAGGCAGAGAATCGCAACAGGGGTCCCCTTTTTTTGTGAAGGCAACAATCGCATCGGAAAGCTGCTCTGAGATTTTATAATCTATAGATTCAAAGGGACGCCAGTTAAAATCAAGAGTCGAAAACGCATACAACATATCTGCACAATGCCACGCACCCATATCGTCACCGGGCAAAAAGCGATTAAAGTTATAAACAAAGCAAGGCGAGGTGTTGTGCTTTCGGGCATTTTTAACCCAGCTTTTTGTAATAAGCTCCAAAATGAAAGGAAACATATCGGTGCAGGTTGTTCCCAGAAGACAAGGAATATCTGCAATATCTTTTTTGCCGAAGGAGCCTTTTTTAAGCAAAGCACCGTCATAAACGGGAGCTGTAAAAGGCATAGAAAGCTTTGTTTCCTTGCAGGTATCACGCCAGGCATAATACAGTGTTTTTGCATCTGCCGTTTTCAGCTCACAGGCGGAGCTTACACCTGCCTTAGCCATAACATTCTGCCAGAAATCTTTTGTTTTTTCGGGTGAAACGGGTTTAAGAGCAAGGCGCTGAAGCCCTGCACCGCTAAGGAGAATTGCAGCTGAAATTTTATCCTTTACAAAGGGATTTGAAAGGTGGATGTCAACACTCATCGCACCTGCGCTTTGTCCCATAAGGGTGATTTTTTTCGGGTCACCGCCGAAGCCTTCGATGTTCTCTGTAACCCAACGGATTGCGGCTGTCTGGTCAAAAAGCCCGTAATTTCCGCAAATACCTTTTTCGTCGGCCAAATCAGGGTGAGAACAAAAGCCGTAAGGGCCGAGGCGGTAATTTATCGCAACGGTTATAATCCCCTTTTCGGCAAAAGTCTTTCCGCTGATGTGACCTTCATCCGCACTGCCGCCGGTGAAGCTTCCGCCGTGAATAAAAATCAGAACAGGGCAGTTTTTTGCCTCTTTCGGAGCCCATATGTTGAGAAACAGGCAGTCCTCACTGTATGTAAAAGACAGTCCTTTTCTGAATTCCTTATGATAAAAGGGGTTTACCTCTGCATCGTTTTCAAAAGCTCTGTGCTGAAGGCAGCAGTCACCGTATTCGGTAGCATCGTAAATGCCCTCCCACTTATCGACAACGGCAGGGTATTCAAAGCGCTTCGCCTGTGCATAGCGGATTCCGCGAAATTCAAGATGGGTTTCTGTTTCAATCCCTTTAATTCTTCCGCAAAGGGTATCTGTTTCGATATAACTCATATTTATTCTCCTACAGGTTTATTAGTCAGTGTGGTAACGATGAGCTTTTTCATATTTATTTTACCGGGTGCCGTGTCTTTTTCACCAAGACACATTACAGCTTTTCCGCCGGTGCATTTTTCCCATTGAGGCAGTCCGTCACCGTTGGGGTCTTGGCTTTTGACAAAGTTACAAAGGTAAGATGACATTTCGTCACTTAATCTGTAATCCTTTTCCTCCATGGGCCGCCAGCAATTTTTCAGTGTCCCGAACCAGTACCAGAGGTCACTGCTGTGCCATGCACCCTTGTCGTCACCGGGTAACATTCTGTCAAAGTGCCAGACATAGGCATTATTTTTTATGCCCCACCTTTTTGTCATCAAATAAAGAACGGCAGGTGCCATATCGTGGCTTGTTGAGCCGACCATATAGGCTATGCTTTTCGGTTTTGCATTGTCTTTTATAAAATAACCGTCTTTTACGGGGAATGATGACATCATACTTCCTTTGGTCTGCTTCCACGCTGTGAAAAGATGCTCAGGAGATACCTTACGGAACTCTTCAAGTGTTTCGGCACCCGTTTTTTTCATAACCTCTTTCCAGAAATCATAATTTTTTTCAGAAGCGGGCATCATCAAAGAGCCGAGCCCTACACCGCTCGACATAACAGCAGAGCGGAAAAGACCGTCGGTAAGGTCACTCTGGCAAAGGTGCTGAACACTCATGGCACCTGCACTTTGCCCCATAATTGTAATTTTATTTCCGTCACCGCCAAAGGCGGAAATATTCTTTTTAACCCATCTGAGTGCGGCCAGCTGGTCATAAAGTCCGTAATTGCCCGTATGTCCCGATTCTTCTTTAAGCTCAGGCAGACATACAAAGCCCATAGGTCCGAGACGGTAATTGATTGTTACTGCAACAACGCCCTTTTGTGCCCAGACAGGGCCGTCAAAGTGCTTTTCGTGTCCGCAGCCGCCCGTAAAGCCGCCGCCGTGAATATACACTAAAACGGGTAATTTGCTGTCAGCATCTGCATCTTCAGGTGTCCATATATTAAGGAAAAGGCAGTCCTCGTCATAAGTATAGGTTTCACCCTTGCGAAATTCGTTATAGTAAAATATCTTACCGGGATTTTCTTCCTCATTATAAAAGCTTCTCGGCTGATAGGAGCAGCTTCCGTAAGCAGTTGCGTTGTAAACTCCTTCCCATTCGTCAACGGTTTTCGGGTATTTCCATCTTTCTGCCGCAGCATAGCGGATACCCTTAAATGCAATTACTCCTTCAAGGTTACAGACGGTACCCTTTATTTTTCCGCAGGGAGTCGAAATTGTTTTATCCATGAATCACTGCTCCTTCTGTGCTTTTTTAAATTCTGCAATTTTTTGTCTTGTTGCCTCGTCCATACTCCAAAGGAACTTGAAGGCTGCCCAGGAGCCCATTACAAAAACACCGGGCAGAAGCACGCACAGAACCTTTATGCCTGTTACCGTTCCTGCAGACTGCACTGTAAGGTCAGCGTTATAGCCGATCAATCCGAGCATAAAAACAGCCGAGGAGTTGCCTATAGTCTGACCTACACGGCGGGAAAGATTGAAGGTGCCGTAAATTGAGCCTTCTGTTCTCTTACCCGTAAGCATTTCATTATAATCAATAGCCTCGCTTACAAGACCCCATTGCATATAAATTGACATGCTGGCAAGACCGAGAGCAACATTGCTGATAATAATATGTATATAGGGATTAACCTCCAGAGCCATATGCATACCGAAAAGACCGATATACATCACAGCACCGATAAGAAGACCGTAGCGAATAAATCTTTCAAGACCGAATTTCTTTGCAAGGAAGGGACCGCCCACAAGAGTGATAAGCATAAAAGGCGCAGATAAAACCGAGCCGTAGGTTATGAGGGCGAGGTCGCCGTAAACCACAGAAAACATATAATTGGTTAAGGTGTTGCTTACATACTGCATTGTGCAGATGCAGAGCCCGTGAACGCAAAGTGCAAGGAAGGGGCGGTTGACACGGAAAACATTAAGAATGTCTGTAATTTTGATATTCTGCTTTTCTTCATCACTGCTTTCAACAATTGTCCGCTCTTCGGTAAAAGCGTAGTGACCCAGACACATTACAAAGCCTATCACAGCACAGCTAACGGCGCCGACAGCATAACCCGTGGCATTGGTCTGGCCAAATTTTTTAATAAGCAAGGGCATAAGAACAACGGGAATTGCGTTACCCACAGCGGAACCGAAGCCTCTTGCCGAAGAGAGGATTGCTCTTTCCCTGTCGTCGTCAGCCATAGCCGATAAAAGTGAGCCCATAGGTATATTAAACATAGTATAAGCGCCTTCATAAAGTATCTTAAGACCAAAAAGCACACACACAAGAGAAAGCCCCTCAAAAAGCGACGGCACGGACCAAAGGGCAATAAAGCTTATACATAGAAGAGGCGTACTTCTTAAAAGCCAGGGACGGAATTTGCCTTTAGGATTATGCTTTTTGGCAAAGGCTTTATCCATAAAAGCTCCCATTAACGGGTCATTGATAAAGTCCCACACATTCCAAACGAAAAGAAGAACGGCAAGCAGCTCCGTATCAATTTTAAGCGCATCGGTGCAGTACATGGCAAAGGTACTGCCCATAAGAGCAAAGCTCATGCAACCGCCTGCATCACCAAGGCCGTATCCGATTTTATGCTTAAGAGTGAGTCCCGGCGAGGCTTTTGGGTTGGTTTTTGTTTCTGTCATATTTTCTCATCCTTCAATAAAGTTTTTTTCATTTTATCACAAGTAAATAAAAGTGGCAAGTAAGCAAGAACAAAAAAGAAGCAAAAAGGGCGCCGGTTTTTGTCACCCTCTTTTATCACGACTGCAAAACTTATTGCAAAGTATTACATTTTGTAGTATAATTTTTGTAATTTAATGGGTTTGAGTATCGTGATGCTTTAAATAAAGGAGATAAAATATGAAAGACAACGAAATGCGTTTAGCCGCCAAAGAGTTTGCAGCTTATTGGAAAGATAAGGGCTATGAGAAAGGTGAAAGTCAGCCTTTCTGGATTGAGCTTTTAGGAAAAGTTTTCGGTGTAGAAAATCCTACTCACTATATAACATTTGAAGAACAGGTTAAGCTCGACCATACAAGCTTTATTGACGGTCATATTGCCGCTACTCATGTGCTTATTGAACAGAAAGGCAGAGGCAAGGATTTAAGAAAAGCTATCCGTCAGTCTGACGGCTCACTTCTTACACCTTTTCAGCAGGCGCAAAGATATTCTGCTGTTCTTCCTTATTCACAGAGACCCCGTTGGATTGTTACCTGCAACTTTGAAGAGTTTTTGGTTTACGATATGGAAAAACCCAATGGTGAACCTGAACAGATTCTCCTCAAAGATTTAGAAAAAGAATATTACCGTCTGCAGTTCCTTACTGATACAGGTGATGAAAACATAAAGCGTGAAATGGAAGTTTCCATTCAGGCAGGTAATCTTGTAGGCATACTCTATGATGAGATTTTAAAGCAGTACATAGACAAGACCAACCCTCGTTCCTTACAGAGCCTTAATATGCTTTGTGTACGCCTTGTATTTTGTCTGTACGCAGAGGATGCAGGTATCTTTGGCGGTCACAATAAGTTTCATAATTACATCAAGTCTTTTTCTGCAAAGGATATGAGAAAGGCTCTTATTGAGCTGTTCAAAATTCTTGATGCCAAGCCGGAGGACCGTGACCCTTATGAGGAAGAAATGCTCGCTTCATTCCCATATGTAAACGGCGGCCTTTTTGCCGATGAAAATATTGAAATACCGCAGATGAACGATACTATCCGTGATTTGCTTTTACGCAAGGCCAGTGAGGATTTTGATTGGTCTGCTATCAGTCCCACTATTTTCGGTGCGGTATTTGAGAGCACCCTCAACCCTGAAACCCGTCGCAGTGGCGGTATGCACTATACCTCTATTGAAAACATTCACAAGGTTATTGACCCTCTTTTCCTTGACGAGCTTCGTGAGGAATTAGCAGAAATTAAAGATATTAAGGTTGCAAAGACAAGAGAAACCAAGCTCACACAGTTCAGAAAGAAATTAGGCTCACTTACTTTCTTTGACCCTGCCTGCGGTAGCGGTAACTTCTTAACGGAGACTTATATTTCGCTCCGTCGCCTTGAAAATGAGGCTCTTGAAGCAACATTTGACGGACAGATTTCACTTGACTTCGGCAATGTTATTGAGGTTTCAATCGGTCAGTTTTACGGCATTGAGATTAACGACTTTGCTGTTACTGTTGCCAAGACTGCCCTTTGGATTGCTGAAAGTCAGATGATGAAGGAAACAGAAAATATTATTCACATGAACCTTGATTTTCTGCCTCTTAAGTCTTATGCAAATATTGTTGAGGGCAATGCTCTTCGCATTGATTGGGAAACTGTTGTACCGAAGGACAAACTCAATTATATTATGGGTAATCCTCCGTTTGTGGGTTATTCACTGCAATCACCTGAACAAAAGAAGGATATTCTTTCAATCTATGTTGATGAAAAAGGAAAACCCTATAAAACAGCAGGAAAGATTGACTATGTATCAGGCTGGTATTTCAAAGCAGCAGAATTTATGCAGAATACAAGTATTTGCACTGCTTTTGTTTCTACAAATTCAATTACACAGGGCGAACAGGTGGCAGGCGTATGGAAGCCTCTTTATGACCGCTTTAACATTCATATTGATTTTGCTCACCGTACTTTCCGTTGGGATAGTGAAGCAAGTTTAAAAGCACATGTACATTGTGTGATTGTTGGATTTAGCGTTGCTAAAACGTTTAGAGATAAGCGTTTGTTTTCAGGCGAACAAATGAAAATAGTGAACAATATCAATTTTTATCTCGTTGATGCTGATAATGTATTTATTGAGGGAAGAACAAAACCTATTTGTGATGTTCCTGTTTTGCAAAATGGTGGCAAACCTACAGAAGGTGGAAACCTTATCCTTACAGTCGAAGAAAAGAATGAATTGATAAGTTCCGAGCCGTTAGCTGAACAGTTTATTAGACCATATATGATGGGAAAAGATTTTATAAACAGAAAACCCCGTTATTGTTTATGGTTGGTAAAAGCAAACCCAGCAATGGTTAATAAATGTCCAAAAGTAAAAGAGCGAATACAAAATGTAAAAGAATACAGGTTATCAAGCCCGAAACTTGCCACACAGAAAAAAGCGGAAACTCCTATGCTGTTTGATGAAGTTAGAGAATGTTATTCTGATTATGTTGCAATACCAAAAGTTTCTTCAGAGCAAAGAAAGTATATACCTATGGAGTATCTGCCCAAAGAAATAATCCCCGGTGACAAACTGTTTATGGTGCAAGATGCAAGTTTATATACATTTGGTGTTCTTACATCAAATGTTCATATGGCTTGGATGAGAGCTGTTTGCGGAAGAATGAAAAGTGACTATAGTTATTCAAACACTATCGTTTATAATAACTTCCCTTGGTCTACACCAACAGACGAGCAGAAAGCTAAAATAGAGCAAACTGCACAGGCAATCCTTGATGCAAGAGCTCTTTATCCTGATTGCTCCCTTGCTGACCTTTATGATGAACTTACAATGCCTGTCGAACTCCGCAAAGCACATCAGGCAAATGACAAAGCAGTTATGCAGGCTTACGGCTTCTGGGGCAAACTCAACACCGAATCAGAGTGTGTGGCAGAGCTTATGAGGATGTATAAGGAGTTAACTGAGTGATGTTTAATTTGAGAGAGAAAAGAATTGCGTGGATTGTTTGATATAACAACTAAAGAAGTAAAAATCAAAAACATGGAAAATAACAAAAGTGCAGTAGCCTCAAAAGCTACTGCACTTTTCCTTGCCGCCACCTGCCACCAAACTCCCATAAATAGGTAAGCTTTCCCTCTTGTGGTTCCCAAAAGTTGTTTCCGGCTTGGAGCGCCGACAACTTTTGACCACTGCGCCATCCTCACCTCGCTTTTTCTCCCACCGGGAGCGCTTCGGTGACGATGCCCGTCGGCGAAACGTCGGCGAGAGGGCAAAATTCTTATATTTTAGACATAAAAAACAAGGGTTCTCAATCGCTTGAAAACCCTTATAGAATGGCGGAGAGCAAGGGATTCGAACCCTCGAAGCCGTTTTAGCGACTTACACGATTTCCAATCGGACAAAAAGGTGAGAGTTCATATACTTCATCGTGTTTTTGTGGCAAAGTTGTGGTAATACACGTTATGTATTTATAATGAATTATCACCCATAGGATGAGTAAACAAAAAAATAGCTGTCACATCTTTTGTAACATCCATCTTTAGCTTAATAAATATAAAACCGAATCAATTATTATGATTTATATAAATTTTAATCTGCATTATGTGTTTTTCATTGCAATATAAATTAGTTCAACCAAACAGCCATAAGCTTCTTTTGATAAATCTCTGTATTGCATTGTATAAAGTATTTCGTTATATAAATCTTTATTTATCATATGCAAATCAACTTTTTCTTCATGTTTTTCAGCATATATTGATATAGAGTTAAATACAAAAAACAATGCAAATTCTTCGTTGATTCTTAAACTATATGCTTCACCCAAAACATTTTCATTTAAGCGAAACGGCTTAAGTTTTGCAATCCAAAAAGCTATTAATCCAATTTCTTTAAAATTAGACATTTTCAGTTCATTATGGTATCTATAAAAATAATCTTCGCGTTGATGAGTTCTTTCGAAAACCTCTCTTAAACCAAACAAGTTCACTCTATATAAAGTCGATATAGAAAGCTCTTTGTCTTTAAAATCACTTTTCACATAATTCTTATATGCTCTTTGTAAAAATTGTTCCCACAATACTATTATTTTATTCAATCTTTCATTTAGTTTATCATAGCCTAATTCTATATATTTATCCATAATTCAATTTATCCTTTATCGCAAATCTGTTTTTTCTAATCCTTCAATAAAAAAACATCATATTTTTCTAAAAAATCAGTTTTATCATCAAGATTCATCAAGCAAAGTATGTCGCAATATCTATGATTATGGTCAAAAACCTCTCTCACCTGGGCAGATACATCGTTTATTCTAATTTTTAATACACGATGTCTTTTCTTTCTGTTTTCTATCATAACCGCTATTATAGATATACAAGCAGTAGCAAAAAAAGGAATAACCAACAAATTAATAACATCTGACACCATATTACACCTCATAATTAAAACTATTAATTTTAACTGTTTTGTAAACAACTTAAATTATCCTCAAAATGCTCTGCCATCACATTGAAAGCTATATCCGACTCAAGTTTTTTTGTTGTTTTCTGCGCTTCCAATCTAATTTTATTCAACTGAGATCTTATTCCATCCTGTAAAGGAATAATCCATACAATGGAGCATATTATATAAATAATCCAATAATTTTGATTTAAAAAAGTACTAACTGTAACATTATCACTATTAAAAATAGCATACGCTGCTGCAGATACAAAAGCATAAGCAATTGTTATAAACATAGCAAAGTCTCTTATCTTTTTTGATTTATCTTTTCTGTTAAATGCTATTTCTCCATAATCTTGTATATTACTTAAAAAATAGATAAAAATGGTTGGAAAAACAATTGCTATTGAGAACTGCTTAAATAGTATACTTCCAAAGTATGTTAAAATTAAAAAAAAGCACTTAACAAAAGCTTTCATTGGGTTGTCATAAAAGAATTTATTCATATTAAATATACCATTTTTAATTCTGTGCAAATGATTGATATATCACAAAACATATGCATAGATTATCCTTTCATTTAACTTTGAGTTTTTTGAAAGACACATATGATATATTCGTTCAGAAAAATTAATCTTCCCCTTTAATATATATAGTGCCTTATCAGACAAAATGTTACACTTTTATTTGTAAATTATTTGTAAATATTGTTTTCTTGTCACACCTCCTCAATATATTTTTTAATTAACTTTTTAATTTTTTTACTTAATCGATGATTTCTTTGCCTAACATTTACTTCAGTTAATTTTAAAAGAGCAGCTATCTCTTTCATTTTAAGTCTTTCCTCGTAAACATATCTATATAAAATTTGTTCATCCGGACTAAGTTCGTTTATAACAATCTCACTAAGCCTTTCAATTATGTTTTCAGATACTAAAGTATCCCAAAAATCAGTTTCTATAGTGCCTCGACTTAAAAAATTATCTTCATCCAAGCTTACCTGTTTCGATTTAACCATGTTGATCTCGTGATATTTCTTTTTTATCAAATTATTTGTAACTGCAAGAAGCCATGCCTTCGGGTCATTCAAAGGTTTATCTGAAAATACAGCTAGACACAAATAATAAAAAGCATCTGAGATGACATCCTCTACTTCATCGGGATAATTACTTAATTTGTATCTACACATTTTTGTCAGTGAATCTTTATACTCTAACCACATATTTTTACATACTTCTTCTTTTTCATTATAGCTGAGACTCATCATATCTCTCCTACTTTTTTATTCTTTTGAATGTGTCTATTTTATAAGTCCCCTTTTCGACAAAAAGTAACAAATTTTTCTTGTAAATAATTTGTAAACAAAAATCTCCCCGAAGAAGCCCTTTCGCCTCTCCGGGGATTCGCCTTACTCCTCACACTCCCACCCTTCGGTAATCAACACTCCGTCAACCTCAACGCCAACGTGCCGGTACGTCTTTCCATCGTCACCTTCGGCCCATTCACCGTAAACCTGAAGGGTTACACCGTTGCTGAGCGTTGTTACATAAAGTGGATATCTGATGCCTGTTTCTTTGAAAATCATAAATTTTCACTCCTTAAAATATATTGACATATATTTAGTTATGAAAAATCGAAAAAGAAACAAAAAAATACTCCCGAAAGCTTCCTAGCCCTCGGGAGTTGTCTTATTCTGCCGCTTCTGCGGTTTTACTTTTTTGATGCAGTATTGGTAAGCTTATGAACTTCGGCTTCAATCAATGTCGCAATTTCACCGGGATCAAGTACAAAACCTTTTGAAAGAAGAAAAGAAACAACGTAATCCTTCTTCTGCTGACCGGTCTTACTGCCGTAAATCTGCTCAGCCGCTTCAACGGCGATGCCTACCCACTTCTGAAGCTCGGCAAGCTTCTCGGCACTGAGCTTCTTTCTGATGTAAGGAATAAGGAATGTTGTTACAAGAGCTGAGAGCAGCGTTATAACAATTTCGATGATTGATGTAATGTCATATGTAGTATTCATGGTTTTATCTGTCCTTTCTTAATGTGGTTTATGATATTGTTCAAGGTCGTCTATCCTGTGATTGATAACCTTGATTTTTTCTTCGTGAATCTGAATCTTCTCTTCCAGGTCATACGTGCGCTCAACAAGGTTGTTGTGCTTTTCAACCTTTTTTTCCAGCTGTTCGAGGCGGTAGTTTGTGAGCTTGGTACCTGTCACTATACCGCCGAAGGTACCGAGAAGAGTACCAGCTAAGCTGACAAGCGCCACAATAACTGCATCACTCATCTTCCCTCACCTCAAATTTTTTTACAGTATCCGAGATGTACCCAGCCTGAAGGAGTACGTCCCCAGTCGCCGCAAGTCTCATAAACAGTGAAGCTCAGTCCCATAACGTAGCCGTTAGCTTTGTACTTCGCAAGCTTTTTGATTTTCTTCTGTGCATCAGCTGTCAGCTCGGTGTACTTCTTTTTACTGAAATTAGTACCGGGGCCGCTTCTGACGTGAAGAAGCAGAGCCTTTGTAACCTTATATGTACCGGGTGCATACTTCTGTTTTTCTTTGGGAAGCTCCTTGAAGGCAATACCCTTTGCATCCATCACCTTAGTAAAGCTCTTGTCAACAAAGAAAAGCTCCTCGGGCTTATACGCGCCCCCGGTTGCAGTAAGTACATATTTGCCCTTGCTGTTCTTCACCCAACCGTTGCCGTAGAATTTGCCTTTACCTGCGCTGAAGTGGAAGTGATAGCCCGAACAGCCGTCCTTGCCTTCTCTGCAGATTGCCTCTCCCCTCCTGAAGCGCTGACCCTCTTTGATTTTCTTAAGGTCATCATCGTTCGGATGAATGATGAGCATTGTGCAGAAATCCTCTGTACCGTCGGCAAAAAGCACCTTTGACGTGCTCTCAAGCCAGATTGTGTTGGTCCCGCCGCTTCCGACTCCGTAAAGTCTTTTTACCTTCATCTCATCGCAGGGGCAATAGCAGTAATCTCTGCCGGTGTCGCTGCAGCCTTCATCCCAGGGGTAATCTTTAGGACTTCCCGAAGAATAAGGCAGGTGTGATGTTGTTCCCGTGTAGGTCTGAGTGATTCTCATAACCTTGCAGGGGTATGTAAGATAGTTTTTCATATCAGTAGCTCCTTTCGTTTAAATAATCAATAATCGTTAAGCAAATTATTGTTATGTAATAACTGATAGTGTAAAAAAGATTTTTCATAGGTTTCACCCGTAAACTTTTGTAGTTCCCACATACACCGCTTTTACTTCCTGTGTGCCGATATAGATTTTTTTCGGTTGAGAAGTGCCGATGTAGATTTTGTTAGTTTTGGCAACTTCATATATGGCAGTGTAAGTCTTGTCTGTATTGGTTGCCGATACTACAATTTCGTCACCGCCTGATGAACTTGTTCTGACAGTTATCATTCTTGTTGCCGAAGTGTTGCCATCATCCCACTTTACGAACTTATAACCATCAACTGCTTTAGCAGTAATTGTAAAACTATCACCACAACTTACTATCGATTTGCTTGTTGTAACAATGTCGGTTGAGTTTCCTATGTTTGAGGAAACCGAAACATTAACTTGTGGTGGATAATAGTTGACTATCAACTTGTACTTCGCAGCCCAAGTATAGTTAGTTAATGTGTACAGTTTGAAGTGACACTTGATATAAGTGTTCACACCGCCATAACCGATTAACTCACCTGCACTTGCGTTACCTTGGTTAAACCAATTCTTGACATCAATTTCAAAGGTCGAGTAGTTCGTTATGCTACTACCATTTCCGTCAACCACATTGTTTTTACTGAATTCACTCAAATATGTTGTACTACCATCCGAGTTTGTAAGTGACAGATTTAAAGTCGCATCGTTACTCGCAGTACTTGTATCGGCATATATAACAAGGGTTGCATTTAATACCGAATAAGGTGGTACAATTGAAGCCAAATCAGTTAACGGCTTATTAAGTGAAAGGTATACATAATGGTTAGTTCCGTTATTTTTTACTGAACTAACCGCAGACTCATATTCGTATAAAGCCATTCAAACACCTCACAGTTGAATTGTTATAACAGAATCATCATTTGTGGTCGGTGCAGAACTCGATATCACAACTTTCAAAGCCCTATCACCTATAACAAGAGTTCCTGCAGCTGAGGGTAAGTTTACTGTGTTTTGGTGGTCACCGGTACAAACAAACCTTGTGCTGTAGTCGCTCGTCCCGTTAGCTGTGGCGTGGAAATCGATATATTTACCCATTTCAGCAACACCGTCACCGCCTGCTGTGATTGCTCCATTATAACCCTTATTAGAAGCGGTTAAATTACTTTTAGCATTCCAAGTTGCCTTTTCAGTGTCAGTAACAACTCGGTGGGTTGCATCTTGACTCAATTGAGATAATTCATGCGTATGAGTATTTTCTGATTTTCCATTAAGTGAACTTATGATACTGTATAACAAGTCATTAAGCTTACCCATTCAATCACCTGCTTTACTTGATAAGTTTTGCCAACGCTTCAATCTCTGCGTCTGTTAAATCAGGCTTATTCGCGAGTGTTGCGTTTATAGTATCGATAGCTTCCTTTAATACAACACCTTGTTTGGCACTCAAAGGCCTGTTTGAAACACTTGTAGTTAAATTATCAACAATTTCAGAAACACTGACCTTCCCAGTGGTAATACCATCAATTAAGCTTTTATTGTTCTTAATATAAGCAACGAGCTCTGATAACTGATCAAGGTCGGTATCACCGCTGTCTGCGATTGTGTTTATTCGTGTTGTTAATCCTTCAATTAAAAGCCTGATATCAGAATGAGAATCGTCTGCGGAATTATGTGTCGAAACCATTGCAGATGCGGTACCTTTGGCATCTGCACCTACTTGTTCTGCTGTCTGTGAAGGCGGAACATAGTCTGTGCCTAATGCACCTATGTTTGCTCTGACCTGTGTTTTCTGCTCTTCGGTGAGTACCATTGCTTCTGTTTTTACAGATTTGTTCAATTTTCCTACCACCGAAATTAAAAAATCGTTAAGTGTCATAGTATCAATCCTCTCAGTTTAATAGTGTTGATAGATTCGCAAGTTCCTCTGCTGAGATACATTCTTCATGTAACCCACCGCTGATACTTGCACAGGAAGGAGCTAACATACTGCAAAGCTTTCCGCAGATAAGCTGTGCATACAGTTGATTTCCCTTCTCATTCAGATGGGTATGGTCAAGTCCGTCTGTGCTTGACGAGTTTTTGTCAAAATAAGTCGATGCATTATTGTATGATAACGGCATATTTTCATACGCATTGAAAACACTTATATGCTTTTCTTTTGCCGCTTCCTCAATTTTTTTTGCCCATTCACGAAGAGTAAAGCCTTCACCGTATTTTGTGCAATCATCACCGCTTGAGCTACCCATTGTGAAGTATCTCCAAATAGGAGTGATAACGAGTATTCTCATCTCAGGAAAATTGAGTTGAATCTTATCTATTGATTCTTTCACAGCCGTAATAACATATTCAGCAGTTTCTCCGTTTGACCAATCGACAGATCCGTATGCAAGTGTTATTACATCGATTTCTGAAAAATTGATGTCCTTCAACATTGCTACTGTGTTGGGGAAATACTTATATGCTTCTGATGAGTTGGAAGTTGACTCTGCTTGTATCTCATGAACCGACCAATTCCCCGATACCATAGCATCAATAAGATTTGGCAAGTCAAAACACACATTAGCTGAGCCTGTTTGCCTTTTGGCAAAGCCTGACCTTGCGAAGCCGCCATTATATACTGTAGCCCCCGAATACTCGGCAAGGTAAGAAGGGACGCCGTTAACCTGGTCGTTACCCATTAAGCTGTCACCTAAACACAGTATTTTTTTATCAGCAAGAGGCTTTATAATATGTGTTTCCCCACCGCCTGTACCGTCAAAACCGTCAAGTCTGTTCTTGAGGTCCTGAATCTGAGCTGTGATTTCCTCAAAATTAACGTTTTCCGATTTTATTTTGTCTATCTCAGCGTTTGTTGATGTCATATACTGTTGAAATGTCTGGTAAAGTTGGTTAATTCTTATCTCCTGCTTCACTGTAAGTCCTTTGGACTCTGCTACGGAGCCAAGGTCATATTTTCGTTCAATATCGGCAGGGGTTCTTACCCCCTGCCTGTCCTGTTTGCTCATCTTCTCACACTCCTTACCAACTGATGTTTCCTTCAGAATCAACTTTAAAGCCCAGCTCCTCCAGAATTGTTTTCATTTCCGTGTAAGAAATATCGTCTCTGTTGTTGAGATAATTTATGATTTCATAATTATATGTATCGTCTGAGTTGTACTCACTCTTGAACAGTATGTATTTAGCACCATTGTCAATATCAAGGCCATTAATGAAATCAACAACTTTCTTTTTTCTGCTGCCGCTTATTGATTTTCCGTTTTCGTCCTTATCAGCTTTGATGTTATACAAGTCACTTGTTATTTTTCTGTACTTGATTACATCGTCTGTAACAACCTTTGAAAATTCATATTTTTCGGGATTATTTGCCGCCCAAGAGAAATCGTCTGTATACATAAATGCCGTTTCTTCGTATTTCTCTTTGTATTCCTTGACTGAAATACCCTGTTCCTGAAGCACCTTGTATTTGTCGGGATAACGTGTAGCAAAGTCAAACTCTTCAAAATCCGAATACTTGTGATAGTCGGTCATATCAATAGGCTCATCTCTGTCAGCGACATTGTTTATGAGGATATTTTTCTTGTCTGTCGGCAAATCAAGGCCGCCTATGTAATCACCTTTCTGATTTAGGGTAACTTGCGTTTTTCCGTCTTCGGGCTCAAGTCTGCTCAGCCCTTCTCTGATCTCCCAATAATCCGCAATCGGCAAATCAAGCTCTTTATATTCCTCAATCTGCTTTTCTTTAAGAGGAGCTATATCATTATCGAAATAAGCTCTTGCGTTTTCATTGGCATACTGACCGAAAAGGCCCGCCTTAATACGATTCACGGGAGTTTCTTCAACCGGGAACCGAAGATTTCCGCTGTCGGTGTAGGAACCTGATACAGGCAGGTCATCATCGAACATCTGTAAACCTTGCACAGTCTTTTTTATCTGACCATAGCCTGTAGGGAGCACATAGTAAGGCGCTATTTCTTTAAGAGTTTCTAATCGTGATTTTTCGTTACCGTAATCATCCTCCCCTTTGACAAGTTGTTCTATCGGCATGGCTGAGGATATTGGAATTCGACCACCCGTAAATGTACTTGTATACGGTAAATCTTCAAGCAACGCAAAAAACGCCTCTTCAACATTGTCCAAAGCAGTGTCATCGTCTTCCTCATCATCATCGAAGCCGCAAGCTTTGATTAAGACATCGATAATATCAAATGCCGGGTTATATCCTGCAACAGATTCAAATACCATTCCAAACAAATGTTGATTCACGGCAAGTTGGAAAAATGTGAAGCCTACCTTTGCTGCAGTCTTGGCATTTCTTAAAAGCTTGTTTTCAATTGCCTCATTAGAAACCTTTGCCTCCTGAATGGTATCGTAGGTCATGCTATCCAACTGATTTCTGACTTCTAATTGGAATTTTGTTATTAAACCGAGCATTTTTGAGTTGTATAACTGTGGCATCTGACCCAATGACCTGTCTCCCATAAGTCTTGACACCCACTTATCTGTCTCAAAATGCGCCTTTTGCGAATCCATACCTTTTCTTGTAAGTTCGTTATACTTTGTTCTTGCGATAAGCTCTGTGGATATATCGTCAACGGCACTCATTAAGATATATCCTGTGTCACCGAACTTCTGAAACGGTGTGCGGTAAAATCTGTCAGCACCCTTTCTTCTTATCATTACAGGACTGTTTTCTGCAAATCCGTCGCTCTTTTTTCTGAAAATGGTGTTAAGCTTATTTGATGCTGTCTGTGCAAAAGCCTTTATGAAATCAAACTTGTTTGTTTTTGCAAAGGTCTGTACAACGGGCAAGAAGTTAGTTAAGGAAGAGGAAATATTGAAGCCTACCATATTACTTCCGACCTGTTTGTTTACAGTGTCAATAAAAGTGATACCTCTTCTTCCGATGAAGCCCTCTAAACCTCTGTCAATCAGTGCGGTTTTACCCGCAATGACGTTTGCTTCTTCGTTTAAAAATTTTGCAAAGGTTGATAAGTGAGAGCCGTATATTTGCTCGATTCTCTCCTGAGCTTCTGCATCCGAAAGCTCATCTATGCCTTCAAGCCCCTTTGCCTGTCCGTATGTATCAGCAATATAATTTCTTATAGCTCTTAACTTCTGAATATCATCTATGTGATAAATCTGATTTTTTGCGCTTGCAAGATATCTTTCAAGACCGCCGAGCAAATCGTGGGTTGTTCTTACGCCTCTTCTTTTCATTGCACTCGCAAAATAGGGCTGTCCGGGCTTAAGGTCAGCCGTAACACCGTTAAGGTCTGTTGGTAAGTCTTTTGCTCTTATATCGTTCGGATTAAAGGGTAAGCCTAAGCGAGAAAAGGTATCTTCCATTGCCCTGAAGTGCAGGAAGTAGTTGTCTAGTCTCGGTATTTCCGGATAAAGGTTTCTGCTTCTTGCTTCATTGATTGCCGCAAGAGTTTCATCGTATATCTGACGTATCTGAGGATCCTCGGCAAGACCTTTTATGTTTGCTCTTACCTTTGCATCGGGGAAGTCCTGAGCAAGCTCTCTGTCGCCGTATTTTACATACTCATTCTTTTCGTTCATATAAAAGCCTTCGGCATACATCTGTGCTGCGGCACTCTCCTTGCTTCCGGGCTTTATTTTATACTTATTCGAAATCTGAGCAAGAACACCGTTTTTTCTGTCAGTAAAGGAGTTGAGCCACTTGATGCCTTCACTCTCATTCTGTGCAACCTTGTTGACAGTTTCATCAGCTAAAATCTGTCCCTGCTTATAGCCGAGTGCTTTCTCCATAACTCTCTGAGGAGTATTATCAACGGTACTGAAGGTTGAAAGATTCTTAGCATTTTTAAGCACCTTATCAAAGTCGAAGCCTTTTTCTGTAAATTTAGCCTTAATGTTTTCAACAATGCTGTGGTGAAGCTCGGAACGTTTTGTAGGACGTTCTGCAACATTCTTTGCCGCTTCATCAGCTTCAACTTTCGCATTTGTTTCTTCAAACTCGGTTATATAGTCCATTTTCTCACGTATTGCCTTACGCTTTGGAGTAATATCCTCTCTCACCGGCGCAATATCTTCCGTCATAGTTTCAGGCTTTGCCGCTTGCAGGTCTTCTCTGACGGGGGCGATATCATCAGGCTGATATCTTACATCATCACCGTAGACGTTGTAGTTGCCGTACTTTTGCGGTGTGGGGTTATCTGAGGAAAGAGAAAGATTTCCGTTTTGCTTGACATTTTCATTGACGAGATACTTCGACACATTCATTGACCACTGATTGTTCATTCGCTTCAGAGGAACATCAAAGTGTACCTCTCCGCTGAAAATATCGTTAACGCGAAGAACCGTAGAAGGTATCTTAAAGGTGAGAACAGTGTCACCGTAATCCGAAGCATAGCCCTCTGATTTTGAAGAAAAGAACAGAGCATCTTCTAAAGCTGTCATAACACCTGTTTTACGGATTTTTTCAGCATTAGCTTTTGATGTTCGATGATATACTGTAACATTACCTTCACTGTCAACCTCTGCATCGGGATGATATATGCTTAATTCTTCCAACAAATCTTCATCAACGTCAGCATTTTCATCAATCTTAAAACCAAAAACATCTTTCTGCTTGACATTTTTGGAAGAATTGGGTATACTGTTATCAGAGGTCACCGAAGCCACGGTTGTGGACGTTGCATCAGGGCTTTTTAGCATTGATGAGCCGAGGGACTTCTTTTTTTGTCCCTTTTTTCCGATATATGTTGAAACTATAAACAAAGTTTTTCTTTTTGTTTCAGGTACAGCTTGAACAATATAATAAGATTTTTCACCTATTTCTTTTTCATATAAAACTGTTCTTGCGGTTCTATTATGACCATTCTTCATTTCGAAGTATGCTTCTGTTCTTCCACCGTCCACAACACTATCAAAGTTCTGAAAAACATATTCCATCTTGCCGATATCCGCATCATCTGCCATAGAATGGTCTGTACGTCCTTGTTCACCATGGTCTTTAAGTATGTGTTTTATCTGCCTTGCTTCCACTGAAATTCTATATCCTGATACATCAACACCTAAAATTTTTTTGATTTCTCCAGCGGCTTTGTCACTGACAATTCCTAAATCAACGAAATCATTGTCTTTGTAATCTTTGTTTTTTACCTTTTCAACCAAGGAAACAATGTCATTATTAACTGTGGCTTTTTCATACTGAACACTATACCTCACACTGCCCTCGGCGGTGTTTTTTTCTGCCTTTGTTTCCCTGTAAGCCTTCTCAAAAGTCCTCTTTACCTTCTCAAGCTGCTTAGCTTCCTTACTGCCTGCAGTTGCAACCCTGCAAAGATACTTGATTTCGTCATATATCTTCTGAAAAACATTGCGGTTTTCCGTTGAAAGCCTGCTGACAAAATCGCTGTCAGTGAAAAGATAATCACCTACAAGGTCAGCCGCCAGCTCATTGTCAATATTTGCCCCTTCAATACCCTCATAAAGCTTTGCGATTGCATCATATCTTGACTGATACTCACCTTTGGCCTTTGCATACTCAACGATTGTCTGCTGAAGCTCGTTGTAAAGCTCGGTGCCTTCAAGAATATGCGTGATTTCATGACCTACAACAGTATTCAGCGACTTGACCGAATCGATATTGATAGCCACGTTGCCGTCAACGGTGACGTATCCGTTTACGGCTTTACCTTCGAGAGCGAAGCCCGACTCTTTAAGCTTCTGATTGTTGATAAAATCAAAAGAGACACCCTTATCTGCTGATATTTTCGCAATCATATCAACAAAGTCGTGTGTCCTGTTCGTATTATTCAGTATGCCGCTTTCAACAGCTTTTTTAACTGTTTCCTGCTGTTTTGCATCATACTTTGTCAAATCCGCTTCAAAGGCCTGGCTGCGCCTTGATTTTTCGTTATAGCTCTCTCCGAGTCTACTGCTTTTCGCTATATCAGAAACTACGTTTCCAAGTTTTGTTTTAAGCTGATTTACAGATGAGTCACCTTTAAGTGCTTCTAACTCAGCGTTGTACTTTGAAAGCTCTTCCTTTATTTCTGCTTGCCGGTCCTGCTGTTCGCCTGTCATATCACCTCGCTTCATTTTATTGAGCGTTTTGTACTCTTCCTTAAGCTGTGCGATCGTTTCATTTAACTTGGCTTCTGACTCAGCTTTTGAATCATTGGCATTTTTGTAATTCAGGTACTCCTCACCTCCTAACACACTTTCAATAGTGTCGGTGTCGATGTAGCCTTTTTCCAAATGTCCGAGAACTTCTTCACGGATTTTCTTTTCTTCCGCTTTGGTGAGTTTTTTTCCGTCCTTTGTTTCCTCGGAGATGCGGTCTTCAACAACCTTGTCAACTACCTTCTGCTCAAGCTCTGTAAGATTGACATCGCTTCCGTTAGCACCACCTGTAACAATACTTGATGCACCACCAAGAAACATACCGCCTAAGAAGCCTTCGAGATATTCATTAAGAGCTTCTTCACTCAAAAGTATCTCTGAAAGGTCTTTTTCCTTATACAAGGCTGTGCCTAAGTTACTGAATATACCTGAAATGACTTCTTCTGTACCTTCACCGAGTGCATCTATGCCGAAATTCACAAGTGTTTTTAAAACTTTGTTAGATATTTGTTCAGTAAAAGGTTTCACCAATACGTCGTCAAGAGTTTTTCCGCCAAACTTAATACCACCAGACAACTTCTCGGTGAGTATTTCAGCTCCGGCTGAAATAAATGCACTCGCTCCTGCCTGTTCAAAGGTTGCATCTTGATTTAAAGCATTTTCAACTTCACCGCCAAAACTTGTGAAACCTGTTGTCAGAAACCAAGGAACGCCCGTTGCCTGAAGAGTTGCAGTTGCTACCAACTGACCCGCTGACTGTGCAAGTGAATCTGACTTTTCACCAAACACCGATACTTTTTCGGCATCGACTCCGGGAACATATTTAAGAAAATCAGAAGGAGAAAGAAGAAGTCTTCTTGCAACTTCTTTCTCGTCATACAAGTCTTTTTCGATAAACTCTTCCACTTCTTTTTTTACTTCTTTTTTTGCACCTTCATTAAAATCAAGTGTATTTTGATTTTCTTTTGCGTTGCCTGTAACAGTATTAAAGACAATTTTGTCTGTTGTTGATTTGTTCATATTTGCTTCATTGAGTGCTGTTAACATCCACATCGCACCATCTAATGCCGTTTCTCCCATACGAAGGAATCCTTCTTGAAGATTCTCTCCAAGGTCATTAGCGGAACTGAGGATTGTTTTTGTCAAGTCACCCGCATCCCAAGAGCCGTCCGAAAAATATTCACCTTTCTGAAACCATGTGCGTTTTCCTGTTTCAGGCACTAGTGGCGCTGTAATCTGAGGAGTCTTAACGGTTATTATATCACTTCTGATTGGAGCAATGTCAGCGGATTTCTTTTTATCAAGCTCTGCTTGTCTGTTTTTCCAATAATTATCTGATGAAGCAGATTTGTTCGGGTTGCTTTCATTTAACTTATTAAGTTTCTTCTTCCAATAATCGGACATATCCTACTCCTCCTTAATATGTGTAACCCCTCGGAACAAATACTTGCTTCAACTTGGCAGCTTGAGTTGGAGTTATCGCTCCTGCTTTAACAGCCTCATTGATTTCGCCTGACACCTGACTTTTAGACGCACCGGAAGAAATCAGTTCATTTAGGTAAGCGGCTGCATCATCATCGCTTGGGGCTTTGCTGATTTTAACTGAACCGCTTGAAGAGCTACTGCTTCCACTACTTCGGCTACTACCCGAACTGCCGCTTCCGCTACTTTGCTTTTTTTGCCATGCAAACTGTTCTTTTTGGAATGCAAGAGATTCGTTATACTGTCTTATCTGCTCTGCAAGGGCATTTTCATTGTTGATCTGAGCAAGCACATCCTGATAACGTCCGTAATATGTATCGTCAATCGATCTTTTGGCATTTGCTTTCTCAAGCACCAGCTGATTCTTATGTTGAAAGCCCTGCAGAGATAATTCTAACGATTGCTGAAGTGTCTTATATGCAATTTCAGCTAAGGCACTGTTGTTCTGCAATCGAGCTTCTGTCATAGCGTTGTTATAATCAAGAACAGCCTTATTAACCGATTCCTTCGCTATTGCGACTCTGTTCTGATAGGCAGTGTACATTTTCACTTGTGCACTTTCACTGTAGCCCGAGTGAGCAAGGCCGCTTGCCGCTTGCTGTTCAGCATTTGTACCGTAGTCATTCTTCTGCTTCTGCCAATCGACATAAGCAGAAGACTGCTCCTTCTGATAATCTTTCTGAGCCTGCTGCTTCTGCTGTTCAATCTGCTCAATAGCAAAATCGGTCTGCTCCTGCTGAAGCTGAGACTGCTTGTCTCCCCAACCTTCAACCGCATCAATCTGATTCTGATGATATTTGTCAGCATCATTTATCATCTGATCATACATCTTTTCAGATTCCTTCAGCGCTTCGTTTTTCTGCGTGTTCACTTCAGTAAAACGTTTATCATCGTAATTTACTTCATAAGCCAACTATGACACCTCCTTAACGCTTAGTGTATCCGCCGATGAAGCACTCCAGCGTTGCCGTTTCAAGGCTGAATCTGGTTGCGGAATAAAATTTCAACTGAATGTCTTTAAATTTCTTACGCTTTATCCTGCAGACAAAATAGTCTGTAATGTTTTTATATTCGTCTATTAACTCGAAATCTGTTTGTTCGGTCTTTGCATAGACAGATATATCCCCTGTCGCCTCGACTGTGCAGCCCCGTTTGTTCGTTGTCTTCAGATACTGTGGATGCTTGAACTTATCCTTTGGTGTTACCCAATAGCTTTCCACGTTGCTTTTTGTATCGGTCAGAGTGTAAACTCCGTCCTCTGTGCCTAAATACAAGACACCCTTATTCACCTTTGCACAAGTAATTTTCTTTGAAAGTTCCCAATAGAACCACTCATACTCAAAATGATTCTCATTAGTGAATACTGCTCGGCTGTCAGCAAGATATACCTTATTGCCGATAATGACTATAAGATAACCTTCCCACTCCTCGAGCAGCATATCAGCATAATTCGGCTCAGCAGTCAGCTTACGGTCCACAAGGGAGCTTCTGTGTGATATTACCTGTTCTGTAGTAATGTCGCCGCTTATACCTTCCATTCCTCGGTCAGAGAAGAACACAATATCATCATTGAAGTTAATAGCCTTACCGATACAGCCTGTTGCTATGCTCGAGTGCGTGTTCGGATAAATCTTTCCGTACTCACTGTCAATAGTAGGCGTATGATAAAACACTGTTGTATTTGCCTGAGAAGGCTCTTTAAACACCCACAGAACATTGTTACCTGCAACTATGCCCTTTATCTCGGCTGTATCTAAGCCCTCGTTATAGTAGTCTAAATCGGAACAATAAGAGGGGTCGTTGAGGCTGCAGTGCCAAAGCATATTCCGATATTCGGGATTGCCACTAAAAAACACTCTGTTATCAAATACTTCTAACAGAGTGCATTTTGTGATTTTACTCTTATCGATTGCCTTCTTAAACTTTATGCTTACATTGTCCTGACCGTCAGTGAGCGGTGCTGTGGGAGCTGCTGTGAAGGTAATTTTTCCGCTTTCGTAATTAACCGTAAAATCAGTTACCTTAACACCGTCAACCGTAACAATAGGTGTGAACTCACTGTCAATATTCTGTGCATCAAGAGAGAACTCTGTGCTTTCATCATCAGCAACAAAGGTGTTTATACGGTAATCTGAAAGCATATTCACATCTTCATATACCGTACCTCCGCCCGAAGGCTTTCTGCCGATAGAGGTGGTTGGCACATAACCGACAACTTCACCTATCGTCACACCGTCATACTGCAGATAGTTCGCTCCGTCTTTGAAATACCATGTGTTGTTGTATATGAAGGCTTTGCTCTTTGCCGTATTCAACCCCTCATAAATCACAGTTTTCTCATCACCGACCACTTTATAAAGCTTCGTACCGCTGTGCACCAACATCATTTCGGCATCTGCGGCCGTATAAAAGAATACACCGTAAACAGTTTCATCAAAAGATGATAACAATGCCGCTTCGGGGCGTGTTCTTATGCTTTCGGTTTCCTTATAGTCCTTCCACATATTTACGCTGTCGGGACTTCTTACAAGGTTGATTTCTTCACCTCTGAAATCAACACCCCGAAAACCGCTGTAAATTCTTGAAATTAAATCACCGCTTGACATCAGATATCCACACCGCCTTCAAAAGAAATGCTTCCCGTGTGGTACCGTGAATCGAGCTGCATCTTCATATTTTCATATCTGTCGGCATATATCTTTCCGTATTCCGTTGACACGTCACTCTTGAGCAGGTCAGCCGCAACACCGTAGGGCATTATCTCAAGAGCGTCCTGGCTAAGCTCAAACTCATAGCCCTTTGCGTTGGTCTTTTCGGTTATTCTTTCAGGGTACTTAAAGAAATCAACTCCCATAGTGCCGCTTTCAAGGGCTTTTATGACTGTACCCTGTGCCTTGAATAAGTATTCTACACCTTCTACAAGGCTTATCTGATACACCTCTGAGCCGCTTTCTTTTTCGATTCTTTCATAGTTAATCAGTTCACCTTCGCTCACACCGAATTCAACATACTGCGGTATTTTCTTCATTCTTGCAAGCTCAAACATAACCTGATTGATAACGTAGTTTATTTTTGCTGAAATGTCCGGGTCATCGGTCAGATTCTCATTTGAGGGGTTAAGCTCCTCTATCAGAGCCAACACCTTCTTTTTCATTTCGAGTAAAGTCATACTTCCGCTCCTTTACTTGCAGATATAAGTGAAATCAACAAAAGCGAGAGTGTAGTCCGATCCGATAGGATTCTTTATTGAAAACACGCCGTTATTATTTATGCAGAATGTTGCGACTTGGCCAAAACTTGCTAAGTCACCCGTCGTATCATCGTTTGATAAGAAACCGATAGGGAATACTACGCCTTGAGGTCGATATGACGCATTAACTTTGAACAGCTCGAAAGTAGCCATAAAAGGTGCGGTAATTTTAAGTGAACCGTGTACAATGTTTCCCTGCTTGTGAACATACGAGCCACCTAACAACTGTGCATCACCGAGCATTGAAGCAAAGGCATCAGTAATATCTTCCACCTTAGCAAATACATAGCTTCCATCTGCATACTGCTTGTTTACAGCATCTCCATCTTCTTCAGGTTCAGCCAAATTAGTGATTTTCTTGTTAACAGCATCAAGCTTGTCACTTAATTCAACAGAGCCCGTGTCGCCCTTTGGTCCCTTCAGCGAAGCCAACCACTCTTTAAGTGTGCCTTTAAATCCGTCTGCAACTGCAAGGTCATAGGCAGAAAAGCCGCTTACCTTCTTGAGAAGATGAATGTTGCCTATCAACGATTCTTTTACTTTTGTCAGTCCTTCTAAACCCATAATTATTCTCCTTCCGTTTCGTTTGTTGTGTTTGTTGATTCATCCGCCTTTAAAGACGAAATTTCTCTTTCAAGAGAGTCGATTTTTGCAAGCAGAGCTACAATTGCCTTTGCTATAGCCTTATTTTTCACAGGTCTTTCGGATTCTTCATCAAGCTCGTCATCGATAATAGGAATATCTTCGGGCTGTATATCTTCATCCTGCTCTGTATCATCTTCACCCTCAGGTAAAAGCTTGAACACCTTAGCTCCGTCATCACCATAGCCTATGATTGTCTGAGGTTTATCATCGGGATTCAGGACAACCTCATACCAATAATCCTTGGGCTTATTGATAATATCGCCTATCTTGGTCTCACTCTTTCCTAAGAAAATTTCGACCTCTTCAGACGGTACGTAAACAAGGAAATCTCTCTTCAGAACAACGTCGGTACAATCGTTTTTGCCGTACACGTTTATTCTTACCACATCCCCGGGCTGAAACATATAGAGCTCTTTTGTTTCCGGATCCTCGGCTGATACACCGAAGTAAATCACGTCACCCCTCGTTACGCTTATATTGTTATCACTGTCTATCGTAAACACAGGTAAGCCCCCTTACTCTTCCTTATATTCCATACCTCTGAGCGACTCAATATCACTTATCGCATCGTCAATGCTTTCCACCGGAAACGTAGGCATATAGTAGCCTCTGCTTTCATCAAACAAGAGAACGTCTCCCTCGTTTAAATTGATTCTGATATAGCTCTTGGAGCTGTAGGAATTGATTCCGTTGGAACCTTCTTCTTCCAACATTGTTTCGAGTGTGAGGTCTTTCAGCTCCTGCTCAACCTTATCGTTTTTAAAGGTGAGTGATGTTTCTTTTGTAACCTTGATACCGACTTTCAAGTCAATACAAGGCTGTTCTACGAAAAACTGTTTCATTTTCATTCTCCTTACATATCTGTTGGTACCGCCCCAACTCTTATCTTCAGATATGACAAAAAGAGGAAGAAGCTTTCACTCCTTCCTCAAGTATTACTTTTCCTTCTTACCCTCGGGGTCTTCGTCCTTACCCTCGGGGTCTTCATCATCACCCTCGGGGTCTTCGTCATCACTTTTGGACTTGCCCTTGCCGGATTTTGCCACATTACCGACAACAGAAATAAAGTGAGGATTGACTTCCTTGATTTCAGCGATTCTTTCTTCGCTCATCACTTCGGTTTTGCCGGCAGTATGCTCTTTATCCGTATAACGGTCGTTGAAGGAAACGTTAATCAATACTTTTTTCATAGGTTACGCCCTCCTTATGCTGTCGCAACAAGCGGGATTTTTACGCACACAATCTCATCCTGAGCAATGATTCTTGCACCGAAGGTGTCAAGACCTCTGATATAGTCTGAAAAACGTCTTTCCATACGGCCTGCTTCCACCTCGTTAATCTGACCGGCAAAAGCGATAGCATCCTTTGAACGAACAATACAGTAAACGTAATTCTCGTCCTTGTATACGTTGTTGGTGGACTTAACTTCGTAGCCGTCATAGGTACCGACAACACCACGCTTGATAAGCTCGTCATTTGCGGTTTTGAGCTCAATCAGCTCATCCTTGAAAAGACCGTAGTCACGGGGGTCAACTTCGATAACACCTGCGTCATCAAAATTCTTTTCACGAAGAGTAACAATAGCTTCATCAAAAGCGAATTTGATAGCGGCCTGAGTTTTGTTTGTTGCCGTGATGATTGTTGCCGCACCCTCTTTGTAGGTGATGTTCTTCGCAACCTCATCTGTGGTTGCCTGAGCCTTGCCTGCTACAAGGGCGCCGATAAACTTCTCTCTCTTGAGGGCAAGCTTTCTCATTGCCTTCTGCTGATACTTCTCAGGAAGACCGGGAACGGACTGAGCCTTATCAACGTCCTTTACTTCAAAAGCGAAGTAATTCTGAACATCAATAACAAGATCCTGAGAGCTGTCGGTCATCTCTTCGATGTCGATATCCTGACCGGTATAACCGCCAACAGTGGGGTCACCTACAGCAAGGATTTTGACGGTCTGTGCGTACTGACAGTCGCCCTCATAGGTTCGTGTACAATCTTTTACAAGCTTACACTTTTCTTCGAGGTCGTCCTGAATTTTCTTTGACCATACGGTCGGAATGAAATTTTTAACTGACATGTTTTATTCTCCCTTCACTTTAGGGAAGCCTTACCATTTCGGCATGGATTTTAAAATTGCATTGTACAGTTCAGGGTTCTTGTCGAGGTCAGCCTGTGAAAATTTCATAGCTTCTTCATGCGAATAGAAATCCTTAACTGCTCCGCTGTCGTTTGCGGACTGCTTCATGCTTCCCATAGGTTTAATATTTTTCTTGGGCTTTGTCTGATTGTAGATTTGATAAATCTCTGTGATAGGTGTATCGGAATTAAACTTAGAGGCAAAGCTCTTGAATTCTTCACTGCCGTACACATCCTTCGAAACACCGATTTTTTCAAGCTCACGGTTTGTTTCGGTGGTTTTGATGTGGTCTGTCAACTTGACGAAGATAGCCTTTTCTCTTTCAGTCATATTCTTTACACCAAGTTCTTTAAGGCGGTCAGCTTCTTCAATTACCTCTTCAAAGCCCGACCTGATAATTTCTTCCGCTTCCGCCCTTGCCAGTATTTCCGTGTCTTTATCGGAAAAACTCGGCTGCTGAGGAATATTAACACCCTTTTCACTGTAAAACTGTGTAAGACCCTCCGTTATTTCCTCAATGCTGTTTTTACCCGTACCTGCCTTCAATACACTTTCGAGAGGTCCGTACTTGCGTTCATACTCCCTACGTATTTTTGCTTCAGTGCGAGATATTTTTTTGCCTAATACTGCATCAAGCTTCATATCGAACTCTTCCTGCGTATAGACCTTTTCAGGCTCTGTTTCCTGCACAACGGTTTCTTCTGTGGTTGTTTCCTCCACGTTTTCAGTACCTTCAAGTACGAGGTTTTCATTTGTTTCCATAATGACAATCCTTCCTTATTTTTTAGGTGGTGTTTAGCTTCACCGATTCCATACAGTTTAATGACATAAATGCTTGGTCATATAAAAAAGCGCCCTATAAAGAGTGCTTTTTTATCAGTAGGTTTTCTTCTTAATAGGCGTTGATGTCTTCTTCATCATTCCACTGCCTTTAAACTCTTTCCCTGTTATAGGTGTTAAGTTCTTGGTGGTGGTTGTCTTCTTGCCCGTTGCACTGTTTACTGAAGTTCTCTGTACCTTCATTCCGCTGCCTTTTGATGATGTTGTCTTCGCTGTGCCTGCAGCAGTCGCTGCCGCTGCCACCTTACCTGCCGCTGCACCAAACTTGGTAACGGGACTTAACGGTGTTGAAGTTTTCATCTTCTTTTTGGTAATAGGTGTTCTTGTTTTCGTAGCCATAGTAAATCAACCTTTCTTTTTATACAATTTCCTCTTTAGGAAGTTCTTCCTCTTTTTCGGCTATTTCACCTTCTGCCGCTTCCAACTCTTTTTGCATCTGAATCTGTCTCATTGCATCTGCAATCTGAGATGCCTGCTGCTCCTCATCACCCATAAGGAATTGCTGAGCTCTTTGCTGCATAATCTGAGCCTGCTGCTGAAGCATCGCAATCTTCTGCTGTTCCGCTTCCATATACTCAATAACTTCAAGTATCTTCTGCTTGGGAGCTACGCTGTCATCAGCAAGAGCCTTTGCATAAGCCTTCAGTTCATTTAACCGCTGAGGATTGAAAAATCCCTGAATCAGAAGGTTTTCCATAGTCTGCTCCTGGGCAAATTTGTCATATACACCCTTGGGCGTTATGTCAATTTTTACCGTCGCCTGAAGCTCTTTAAGAACGCTCTGAGGTACTTTTACTACCTGAACACTTTCATTACCTGCCGCATCGGTTACCTCTTCTTCAAGGTCGATGCCGTCATAAGAGTATGCGATAAGGTATTCGAGCCATATTTTGGCAACGTCCTCAACAAAGTTCTTATACGTTTCCCTCTGCTCCGTCATAGGAGCCTGAGAAGCCTGCTGAACGGCAAGTATTGCACGTCCCGATGCGCTTTCGGGGTCAACCTGACCCGTTGCAACATCACCTGCGCCGGCAAGGTCTCTCGAAGTCTGTATAAGATCATCCTGAAGCTGCTTCACGTCAGAAGACATCTGAGCAGGCTGTATCGTTCCCACAATCTTATGTACATCGTCAACGGCCTGACCTTTTGTCTCTATCGTACTGCCTACGGTTTTAAGCGCATGAGGATTTGACACTTTGCTTACATCAACCACTTTATAGGGATACGCCTGATTTTTAACGGTAAGCACTCTTCTCATTTCCGTCTTATTAACTTCAATCTGATTCGGTATAAGGCATCTGACTTCGCCTTCACCTCTTGCAGAGCCTTCCTTTTCTTCCCAGTTGAAATGTGCGACCGGGTAAAGCGATATACCTATATCCTCATCCTCGACAATGTCAATCCATCGGGAGGCCACGGAAAAATGAACGGTACCGTCTTTTTTGTAAAGCTTATAGATAAGAGTAACCATGTTGTCGAGCTCTTCCTTTGCCGCTTCTCCGCTTTCTTCAAAAGTATCGTTATCACCGATGATAAAAACTCTGTTTTCCACACTCATACCCAAAGAAAGAGCCAGCTCAATCGCATTTGAAACGGGTAAGCGCTTACGAAGAAGAATATAAGGCTGAGACTGTATATCATCGTCATTCTCGTTGCCGTAGTATACATCGTTTTTCTTGATAATCTCGTTGACAGGCTTCATCTTTTCAAGGTCAAAGCTTATATAAAGGATACCCTCGTCATTTATTGCCGCATCCTTTGTGAGTCTTCTGCCCTTGAAGTCCATTTTGTCCTGCTCCCATACTTTATGGGCGTATCGGTTGAGCATTGCGCAGTAATGGTCCGCTACTCTCATAAACTCTTTGTTCGTAAAATTCTGCGAAGAGTAGTTTATTGCGTAAAGATTATCGTGGATAACAGAAACCTTGTACTTTACTATCGGCTTGATGAAGTTTTTCTGCACCGGCTCGATGCCGCCGAGCTTCGCACCGTCCCACTGCTTACCGTTGTAAAAGCGGTAATTTCTGTCTGTATCCGTATAAATGTGTGTAAGTCTGTGATAGTTTCTTCCTTTTTCATAAAGGTGCCATATAGGCGTTTCTTTGATCTGTTCTGTTGTCATTATTCCACATCCTTCTGTCCTGCGCCCGTACCGTCGTAAGCTTCAACATTCTGCATTATGGTGTCGAACTTACTCTGTTCTCTCCTGGCTTCTTTTCTCTCACGGGCTTCACGTATTGCCTGCATCGGATTAAGACCCGGTACTTCAAGAGGTTCCCCTTTATTTACCGTCTGCCCTACCTTTGCACCAACAAAAAAACACACTATATTAAGTGCGCCTACTGCTAATATTATTAAGATTTCCATAGCTTACTCCTTATATAACAACAATTTCTTCACCGTAATCGTACTGTGTTCCGTTTGTCCTCTCTGAATTAAAGTGACTGCGGAAACCGACGGTAATCGGTTCTTGTGTAAACACTACCTGCTCTCTTATCTGATGTGCTATTGCAAGGCCCATCATTTCATCATCGTGTCCGCCCTCAGGTGCTTCTATTTTTCCTTTATCGTTTTTAATGATAGTGAGGAGCTCTTCCAGTGTTTCCTTATCGTTGATGGTGTCGCAGTGTTCTTTGACTATTTCAACAAGCCGTGAAATGATTGTAGGCCTCGTCAGCTGTGTAGTCTTGAAGCCGAAGCGCTTTTCCTTCTTTCCCGTATATTCGTCAAAAACCTCTCTTATGTATTGCTTCGGATAACCGAGCCTCTGAAGCTCCATAATCGGGTAGGTGTCAAAGTTTGCTTCGATACCGATAAGTGCCCATTTATAATAAGCTCCGAGACAGTACATCTGCCTTGCATATTCAGCAGAACCGAACTGCTGCTTGAACTTTGCCACCTGTATTCCCGTTTTTGCATCGAGAACATGACCGTTGAAGAAGTCACTTCCATCACCCGCCGTGTCACCGCCTATGCAGTATTCGGTAAATTCGGGCTGATTGGGAAGGAAATAAAGGTGTATGTAACCGTTTGTCTTGTCGTTAAACCACCGTATATTGCTTATCCGCAGGCCGTCATAATCGTAAATGAAATAGCCGGTCTTGAGTGGGGGCGGTATATGGTCAAGCCTTTTAAGAATAACCTCTGTATCAAATACGGTTTTACCTGAAAGAAGAAAGGCTTCTGCAGGTGTGCAGGGATATTCCTGCTTGATAAGGTCTTTATCAATATACTTGTAATACTTGTTCCAGTACCAGTGAAGCTGTTCATCATCGAGACACTTTTCTTCCTTAAGCCATTCAAGTCTTTGAACAATCCACTTTATCTGTTTATCAGAGAGCTTCGGGTAATCCTTAAGCCACTTTAACCTCTGACTATTCTGCTTGTTTTCCGACCCGATAAATTGCAGAAAATCCTGCCGTGCTTCCTCGGTATAAAAAGGTATTCTGTATTCGGGTGTACGCCACCACTCATAAAAGCAGTTGATATGAGCCCCGCTGTTCCACATCTTCTGATAATCGTTGTATCCGTTAGCTGTGCTTTCGTATATCTTGATGCAGTTCTTTGTGAAAGCTTCACCTAAAGCCGCCTGAATGTATGCTATTCCGTTTTCCCAAAAAGCACACTCAGAACCGTGAAAGAAGTTTACTGTTCTTGAACGGCCAACATTCTTAGTTGCCGTGTCAACTGCCCATGAACTGTTTATCTTTTCGAATAACAGCTGCTTTCTGTTGTTGAACTTTTCAGTCGGTTTAAGCATTTCAGGCAATTGACCATAGGGAAACTTTGCTTTATTCTGAAATATGGCTTCAGCATTGTCACTCTTATCAGCGAGAGTATATCCCTGAAAGTTCCGGTTAAGTATACTGCAAGAAAGCTGATACGCCGTAACAAGTGTAGTAAAACCCTGCTGTCTGCCCTTGAGAACAAGAAGTGATATTTCGGGTATCCTGCCTTCATTAAAGTCCTCAATAGCCTTGTTGAGCGTGTCAATAAAATCTTTCTGAACATTATTCAGAAAGAAAGGCAAAGTCTTCTGATTCTTGTCAACAACGATAAAAACAAGTTCAATGAGCTTTTCGGGGTTCGCTCTGACCTCTGCCAATAAATCAGCGTTGCTTACAAGCTCTCGTGCTATAGCAACTCTTAACTTCTTATCATATTCAATATCCTGCAGCTCTTCCCACTTTGCCTTGCGCCTCTCTATAAGAAAGTCAGCAGTATATGTCATATCAGGTCTTCCAGCTTCATTCCGAGAGTGCCCTCAATACCAAGGTTGATACCGGGCTTGTCACCGGCTCTGTCTAAAAGCTCCTTGCAAGCATTAAGAGCCACCTGTTTGTTACCGCAATCCACAAGCTCAATAAGTTTATCAAGAGCTTTCTGAGCCTTTGATTTATACACTCTCTGCCGTGCTGCATCGGCAAGCTGCAGCTGTCTGTCATACTCATCGGTAAAGGCGGGAGTTTTTTCAGCATTAAGCCAATTTGAAAGTGTATTTTTTGTGATTTTCAGTTCTTCGGCAATTTCACCGTGTTTTAAGTCCGAATTTATCAGTAAATCTATAGCTTTACGCTGTTTTGCACTGAGCCTTGATTTTTCAAAATTTTTCAAAATTTCCCCTGCTCCTTTCCCTTTTGACTAAAAAAAGTTGTTTTTAAAAACTATATTTATATTAAAAATACTCTGCTTTGCTGCCTTTTTCCCCAACGCAAAAACCGCCCTTTTCAGGACGGCTTTCGCATCTTTTTCGTATGGAGGGTTCTTAGAAAAAATCGACACACTTTGTAGATTTCCCATTTCTCTACAATATCAGTTTATCACAAAAGTATTACCCCATTTTATCCCTTTTTCAGTTTTTTTCCTTATCAAGAAGATAAAAGAACTTTTTACGGCATCTGTAGAAGGGTCTGACACTGCACGGAACATATCCCAGACTGTCAAATCCGATACCGAGGGTTATGTTCTTTTTCAAGGGCTCAAGCAGGCCCACGTCATCACCGATTGCCGCTTGCAGGCATTTTTCTATCAGCTCCACGTCGGCTTTCAGCTGAATTGCCTTCAGTGCCTTCTTCTCCGTAGGCTTTCCCGGCTCTCCGCCCATAACAGACACCTCAGGCGGTACTGCACTCAATGAATAGAGTTGCTTCAGTTTCCGCTTCTTTTCGTCATACTGCAGACAAAAAGCCTTAAGCTCTCTGTACCTGTTGCGACTGATATCGTATTTCCCCTGCAGTCTTAAATCATATTCCCTCGGCACATTACCACGCTCCTTTGTTTATTTTGCCGCTTACCTTGATTGGCTTTCCCCTTCCGGCTCTTTAAGCTCAACCTCGCACACATACCCGAACCTTCTGCGGCCGCACAGCTCGCAGGTGCCCTTGTCTCTTGCCGGGCGTATGTATTCAACGCTTTTCACGGTGCGGTAGTCCTTCATTTCCTCGGCGCAGGGTTTACAGAGAAAGAGAGTTTCTTTTTCATCCGGCATTAACTTCACCTGCCGCTTCTTTGAAAATACTGTCGAGGTCTTTTTCGACAAAGAGTGTAAGCCCGGCATTGTTATATGCTCCTGCTTTCTTCAACCTTTCAAAAACCTCTTTGACCGCTTCGGCTCTGATAGCCGCTTCCTTAGTAATCAATTCATTGTGCTTGTCGATATACTCCTTGATTTTCTCGGAAAGCCGTGTCTTTTCCGCTTCCCATATCTCTTTGATATGCTCGTAATTCTGATTTGCTATAAGGACATCACTCTGAAGCTGCTTGTTCTCTGTTTGCAACTCTTCATTCTCTGCCTTTTGGCGGTTGACAATCTCAAGTAACCTTTTTCTGACAAAAGTGAAGCACTGACAGTCTTTAGTATGAGAGATGGGACACTCGGAGCATTTTGGAGTAATTCCATCTTCACCTTCACAGAGCTCAAAGGCTTTGATAATCTGTTCATCTGTTACCATATTTCCTACCTCCTACAACCTTGAAGAATATAATTGCAAATGCTAACACACAAAAGCATAAGATATCGTATTGTTGTTCTGTCATTCCTCATCACCCCAATCTAAAGCCTGACCGCAGTTTGCGCAGTAGTTACCGTAGCAGCCGTCATCACCATTTAAGCAAATTCCTTCTTTACAAGCAGGACAACATTGCTCTATGCCTATACACAACAACTCTTTCGGCATCTGCTTTTCAAGTGCATCAACTACGATGTTTAACACTTCATTGTGTACCGGCTCTACGATATTCAATCCGCATTCTTTTATCATTTCAATTGCTTCACTTGCATTCATTACTCATCACCCCTCCATAACCAGTTTTTCCGATAATGTTGCTCTGAGGTCAGACAGAACGTTGAAAGTATCCATTGACAACAGTTCATAGCTGTCATCAACACCCGAGACCTCACAAAGAGCCTCAAAAAGCTCCTCGGCAAACTCCTTTTCAAGAACAAGAGTTACACTGTCAGCCATTGTCTGCACCTCTTCTCTCTGCCGCTTCTCCCCACTCAATAACAAGGTTAGGCAAGTCACACACCGAAACATTTCCTTCAACATCTTTATCAATGAGAAAGTGAGCGAAATCCTTTGCCGCTTCTTCGTGGGCTTTGGTGAGCTCAGCCTTAAGAAGGTTTGTTTTCTCTTCATATTCTGAAAGCTTTTTTTCGTCTTCCTGCAAAACCTTGCTGATATCATTAACAAGGTTTCGTATGCAGTCTACGCTTACGCCCATGTTGTAAGGGCAATCTGAACACTCACTGTCGACACCGCATATGCTGAGTGCTTTTTTAACTTTCTGCTTCATTTGCTTTTACCTCCGCTTGTGCATAAAGTTCGTGTGTACCGTTTATGAGCTGTTCTTCCTCTGTGCTTATCTGATACCCAAGCTCAGCGAGGAATTTATACAACAGCTCAAGGAGATTACTCTTTTTATATTCGGGGTACATCTCTCCCCATTTACCTTCGTAGCAACTTGCAGAGGATGAATCGCCCGATTTAACATAAGCAAGAATAAGCAGTGCATAGGAGCTTTTTTCTTTTGTCCACTGATTGAATTTCTCTGCATCAGGTCTCTGATAATATTTACCGTTGCTGTTGTCTCCCATCGCCTTATTGAAAATGTTATCATCACTGTTACGGTAATAAATAACTTCTGCAAAATTGAATCTTATGAGATACTCTGTGATAATCTTTTCAAACTTTTTGGCAGCCGAAAAATTAAGGATGAAATCAACTCTCATTTTGTAAGCCTTTTCAAAAAGCTTTTTTAATTCCTTACGGCGGCGTTCCGCTTCAATTTCCTTTTTGCTTTTCTTAGGAGCGGCAGACTTTGCCTTCTGTGATTTGACTGAAATGTACAACGTACCGTATGAAATGGACCAGAAGTACTCCTGACCTTCCTTGTATCCTTTTATCAGCTTGTCGCCCGGCTTCCATTTGACAATAGCAATGTCGCTGTGACTGTCGTATTTCGAAGTCCATCGGTCTTCGGAGCTTATCTCCTTAGCAAGCTTTTTTATTTCTTTTTTTATGAGAGGAATATTCTTCTTCAACTTCTGCTCTTTGATAGCAGATTCGTACTTCCAGTTGAAATCTCTTGTACCTGCCATAGCAAGAAGCTTTTCGCGTTCTTTTGCATTCTCGATTTCACAGCACTTTATATACTCCTCAAGGGTACCGCCTCTCTTTTCCGCTTCCTTAAGCTTATCCGCAGGCAACGTCGCAACTTTCATTCTCTTTCTGACGGTAGATTCTGAAAAGCCTGTCTTTTCGGAAATTGCCGCTACACTTTCTCCTAAGTCAAACAACATCTGCACACCCTGTGCCTGTTCAACAACAGTCAAATCAACTCTCTGCATATTCTCAGAAAGCATTGTTGCAATCTGCTCCTTCTCACTCATCTCAACAACTACACAGGGAATCTCCTTGAGCCCTGCAAGCTTTGATGCCGCAAGTCTTCTGTGGCCGATGATTACTCTGTATTCGTCACAGAAGGGAACAACCGTAAGATTCTGCATAATGCCTGAGTGCTTTATGCTCTCGGCAAGCTCTGAAACATCACCCACATCCTTACGGGGGTTATCGGGATGAGGGTATATATGCTTAATATCAATCATTTTTATATTTTCCATAGTGAAAACTCCTTACTTTAAACTCAAATATTCTTCAATAACCTTCACAGCTTCTTCCCAGCCGTGACACACGTATGCTGCGTTACCCTGCCGCTTCAGATTTCTTATCCAACGTCTCTGAGGTTGAGAGGTAACGCTGTCGCTTCTTCTCTTCATCTCGATGTAAAGAGAATGATACTGGCCCCTGGCAACGGGCAGATGTATATCGGGTACACCTTCCTTAAGCCCTTCCTTCCTGAGCTTGGCACCGTATGCCTTGCTCCGCTTACCCTCATTCGGTATGTGATACATAAGCTCCAGCTCCGGGTACAGATATGTAAGCCTCTCGGCCCAATCGAAAAGAGCCTGCTGCTCTTCCGACTCCGTAGGCATAGGAATTGACTTCGACTTGGCTCCCTTGAAAGGGGAGCTCCCCGAAGGGGTGAGGGGTTCTGCCGCTTGCTGTGCAAAGAGAAAGTCAGGCTTGCTGCAGACGTTAACGTTGTTTTCAAAATCTCTGTGCCTTGCCTCTCTGTCAGTCTTTGCTTTGTCCGGGTGCTTCGGGCAGTCCTTCATGCGGCAGTCAAACTGCAGACAGTAAACGCTCATATATCTTCCAACTCCTCTACATAACACCAACTCTGCGGCGGTCTTGTAATGGACTTGCACTTCATACCGTCAATGGTATGGCGGCACATTTTACAAGCCTTAACATTATCCGGGCAGGCGTAAGTAAACTCACTCAACCCTTTCGGCTTGTCGTATTTTACCGGTGATTTTATAAAATTCGCATATATCGGTCTGCCTTTACTGTAAGCTTCTAAAAATTCTATCGGAACACAGCCTGAACTGATGTATCCTTCAGGTATCATGCTTATGTTTTCGTATCTTACAACACGCCAAATTCTAAATTCGCCTATAACCTTACCTACACCAAAGCATTTTTTTGTTTCGTAGCAATAATGCTTTCCTGTAGGCATAGGTTTTGTTCTCCACTCTATGCCCTTTAATTCCGAGAAGATGTTATTCGTGTGCGGAGGGTTTATGCTTGTCAATGCTGCTTTGCTCACTTCTCTACCTCCAAAAACATAAAATATCTCTTATGACCTTTCGGGTCAGGGGTTTGTTAAGCGACTTTGTCCGCACCGCCTGTTCGTATTCAGGCTCTTTACCATCAATTAAATAAAGAGAATATCTCAACGCATTTCTAAAACCTTTTGAATACTCGTCGTTCAGGTCGGTTGCTTCTATTGCGAAGTTAATATCTTTTGTTATATTTGGAAGAACCTTAACTCCGTTTTTAATGAAATTGTCTGCGAAATAGCCGTCGGTTCCATACCCATATTTTCTTCTTAACTCAATCAATTTTTCTCTATCTGTCATTGTTATACCTCCCTAAAACGGTAAATCTTCATCATCTGTAATTTCTTCAAAGTCTGCGGCCGTAGCGTTACTGTAATACCCTACAGGCTCCTTTGCCGCTTCCTGTACTGACGGCTTTGCTCCGCTTACCCTCATTCGGTATGTGATACATAAGCTCCAGCTCAGGGTACAGATATGTAAGCCTCTCGGCCCAATCGAAAAGCGCCTGCTGCTCTTCACTTTCCGTCGGCACCGGGAGAGTTGCTTTCTCGGCTCCCTTGAAAGGGGAGCTCCCCGAAGGGGTGAGGGGTTCTGCCGCTTGCTGAGCAAAGAGAAAGTCAGGCTTGATGCAGACGTTAACGTTGTTTTCAAAATCTCTGTGCCTTGCCTCTCTGTCAGTCTTTGCTTTGTCCGGGTGCTTCGGACAGTCCTTCATACGACAGTCAAATTGCAGACAGTAAACGCTCATAACGATTCCGTCCTTTCTTCCTTTTTGCTTTTTCTTTTGTCGTGACAAGCTCGACTTACCTTAGCGACAAGAATTCCCGTTTCCGTAAGTTTCGGGGCTGAACTTCTCAATCCGAGCCTGGTCATTTCAAGATGCACCGCATCTGTTACAAGTTTCAGATTTTCAAGACTGCAGTTCTTCCTGTCACCGTCAAGGAATATCAGCTTATGCCCTTTGGGAACAGGTCCATTCTCCGCCTCCCAAACTAAATAGTGTTTGGCGACAAAGTTGTCATTGCAAGAAGGAGAACTCGGGCGCATTCTTACCTTAACTTCAATATATCCATCTCTGGTGATACGCTCGTAGCCGATGGGCTTTGTATTATGTGGCAGATGGCCGTTTTTGAATTGAGTTTCTGCCATTTTTCCTACGGTAGGTGTATGTATGCCCTTATTGTAAGGTATGTGACCTTTCTTAAATCTTCCGGTTAAACCTGAATTGAGTTTGTGCCTGCCGTAGAAATTTTTAATCTGTCCCTTCGTGTATCTGGTACCGAACTTCTCATTGACGAGGTCAGCCATCTTTTGATGTCCATTACCTTTGTGATTTGCGACGATAAAATCAATAATCTCTTGAGGATAGGCAAAGGTAACTTGTCCTTTCTGTCTGCCGGCAGGCCTTCCGTTTTTTAGCTTATGGTTTTTCATATAAGCTTGCATTTTTGATTCTGTCATTTCAATACCGAAATGTTCACTTATCATCAAAGCGAGTTCTTTCACAGTCCGCCCAGAGACATTTTCTTTCGCAAACTTATACACTTCCTGAGAATATCGCTGTTTACCATTGCTCAAACTTCTTCACCCTTTCCTGCAGGTTTTTGACTTGCTCTTTTAAAGCTGCGTTCTCTTCGATCAGTCATTTGCCTGTCATTCCAAGCAACGGCATTTCAACATTCTCTCCTTGGCCGTATTCATCCATATGTTTCTTCATCTGCAGAGCCAGGTTGCCGTTATCGATGATAGTCTTTGCAATATTCTGAACCGCTTTGCTTCTCTCGATTTCTTTTGCGAGTCCTTCGGTGTCCAAACTATCATCGTTCAGCCTTTCTATACTCTCAAAAAGATAGTTGTTTAAGTCAGATAATGTGTTTTTCATCTTTCCACCCCCTAAAACGGTAAATCTTCATCATCTGTTATTTCTTCAAAGTCTGCGGCCGTGGCATTACCGTAATAAGGCGCAAACTCCTCTGCCGCTTCCCCTTTTACCACTCCTGCAGGCTTAGTACCGCTTGCCGACGCAGGTGCCTTCTCGCAAAAGCTCAGCTCTCTCGCCACAACCTCAAAGGCTGTCCGCTTCTCACCCTTCTGTGTCTGATAGGTGCTTGTCTGAATCGAACCCTGAACAGCAATCATTGAGCCCTTTGAAAAGTGGGTTGTAACAAACCTTGCCCCGCTGTCCCAAGCGACAATATTTATGAAGTCAGCCTTTCTTTCGGCGCCGCCTCTTTCAACAGCAATACCGAATCTGCAGACCTCTTTGCCGCTTGCCGTAGTCTTAAGAACAGGATCAGCTGTAAGCCTTCCCATAAGTACCGCACAGTTAAACATCCGCTTCACTCCTCTTCGGCGGCATATATCCGGGAACTCTGAAGAGGTTATATATCCTCTCCTCATCCCTCGACAGCCTTGCTTTGTTTGCGGCAAAGGCACCGTAAGCAGCATATCCGCTTTCCTTCACCGTTCTGACCATATGTTCCGCAGCATCGTCACTGTAATATTCCTTGATGTACTCGAGAAGCTCCTTCTCGGTCATCCCTAATTTTATGGGTACCATTTCTCTACCTCCTTAATTTCATCTGCGCTGAGGCTGCTGCATCCGGTAATGAGAGCATAGCCTGCGCCTTCTTTTATCTTCTCAGCTGTTACCTTGTCCGTTAATGCAGGAAGAAGCTCACAGAAAAGAATTCCGAAGAGCTCTTTTATGCTCTTGCTCTCAGGCTTCATCAGCTGCTTTGTCCATTGAGCAATTCCTCTGCGCTTCTCGTCAAGCTCACGGTAACCGCGTGCACGTACCTCTTCAGATGTCTTATCGGATATGTACCTGAGTCTGAAGTTTTCGGCCTGCTTTTTAGCATCCTCTTCTTTAACTGCTCTGAGTCTGTACCTCTCGTACATATACTTCATAGTCTGAAAGTAGTGCTCATCAACAAAGCTGAAGGTTGAACCGCCACCTAACCCCTGAGGGAGTGTTTCGTACTTGTTCTTCCATGCAAGCTCTTTTATTTCCTGAAACTTTTTATCAAGAACTTCTATATCTGCCATGTCTGCTCCTTCTTTTTACATTTTCGTTGTAAAACTTTACACATTTACAAGTTTCGGTAAGCTGACCTCAAAAATCAGCTCGTATCGGTTGTATTTTTCTTAACTTTTTTCCTTTCGGGCTCAATGTCAAGCACGTACTTAAAGTACATATATCCGTACTTCGTACCCCTGCTTTCAACCATTTTATAGCCCTTCGGCGGTGTGGGAGGCTTATCCTCTGAGTAGGCTCTTTTTATCTCCTTCGGCTCTTCCCGCTCGGGACGTCGGGCGTTCCTGGTCTGATACCACCTTTTGCCGCCCTGCTCCGGGGTCCAGTGGTCAAAAAGATAATCGGCAAGACCCGTATAATCCTGCCCGTGGTCAACACCCTGATAATAGTTGTGCTCCCGAAGGTGTTTTACTTCAACTACCTCACCGTATATCCACTGTTTACGAATCAGTTCCTCAGATATTCCCTCAGACACCATATGAAAGTGTATTCTGTGGGTACTCTTGCCCCTGCCCTTATAGAAGAAAATCACTGCTTCGGGGTAAGCATATCTGAGTCGCCTGAGGTACAGCTCTTTTATGTAATTCGCTTCACTCCAGGTGTGCACCTCATTTTCATTATCAAATGTGAGGGTACTGTACAGTGAGGTCGGTCGGAAATTTTCATTGAAGTTTCGCCGGTGCTTTCGTTTCGACATGCCGAGCTTATGGGCTTCTCTCTCCTCTTCTGATTTAAAACGCAGACGGGGCTTTGCATCCTTCCTGCTCTTAACCTTATCGGAGATGTAATACACCTCCTGCTCACACACAGCACCGGAAAAAGTCCTTGTTTTGACTCTTATTTTCACTTTAAATCTGCCTTTCTGTTACTGAAGGCGGTAAGTTTGACATTCTTTTATTTTTGTGATATACTATGTATGTAGTTGAATGCTACTTACCGCCTTTGGGCGTGGCTTACAGAGGGTGCCGCTTCTGTAAGTCTTTTTTTATGTTACGAAATACTCAAGGTGTGCTTTTATCTGTCCTCGCCTCCATTACTCTTATTGTCGGCGGAACAACCTCTTTCGCTCTTGAAGCAAGAAGCAGGTCCGCGTTCTGCTTTGCTAAGTACTCCATAACCGAATTCTGCTGTTTGAGCTGACCGACAAGAACAAGGTTAGCTTCGTGAAGCTCCCTATTCTTTTCTTCAAGGTAACTCATTCTGCGTACCGCTCTCTGCAGGTGCTTTTTCTTTTCATCATAAAGCTCCGTCATAATCTCAAGAGCCTTTCTGCTCGTTCTGAGCTCTTTAATGATGTTTAATTTCATTGTTTTTACCTCTCTTTCTGCTCATAAATTTTATGATGTCCTCTTCCTTCCACATTGCCGCAACTATAAGTGCCAACGCAGGAAAGAAAAACATATTAAAGCTGTCGATGTCGCTAAACATCCCACTCACTCGCTTTCTGTTCAATTGCAGACGATATCTGCCTTTTGATTTTTATCTGACCGTCGGAACCAACTGTCATTGAAACCTTGCCGGTACCTTTGATTTTCAAGGTCACCGAAGGAATATCACCATCCACCATAAAAGGAATGATATCCTGCAAAAAGTCATAGATTTCATTTTCTTCATCGGTTTTGTTCTGTGCTTCATCTGAAGTTTCGTTGAACTTATACTTTAAAACATCGTGAAGCTTATCCTGCGCCGAAGCGATAAACATCCTACGTCTTTTCCATCTTTCGGCATCATTACAGTCGCATTTTGATGTGCCGTTATCAAGCCGTACCGCTTCAGGCGCATTTTCATCATTCGGCATAAACACCTGGCCGCAAAAACGGCAAATGTCCATATTGCTCATTACTTTTTCACCTCCGCAAAAATTTTTATTTGTCCTTTTGGTATTTTCATCGACCATCCGCACTTTGCAGGGTCGTTAAGACAACTGTTTTTGCACCTGTGTCGGTCCTTACACTTGGTGCAACAGTAATTGCCGCTTACGTGGTTACATTCGTAGAGGCGGCAGATTAAAGAATTACTCATACCGCAGCTCCTTTGTTCGGTAATTTACAAAGAGCCTTTGCTATGCTGACCTTAGAAAATCCGAAGTCGGTCTTCACTTCGGAAAACTTTCGGTCAACTGTTTTTTCCGAGCAGTTAAGGAACTGTGCAAGGTCCTTCCTCTTTAAAAACTCCGTATCAGGAAAGCTACGGTTGAGCTGCTCTAACATCGGTCTAAAGTTTTCATGTTCTTTTGCCATTTAAGTCATCTCCTTTGGTTGGGTCTTGTTCCATTTGTGGAACGATTTAAGTAAAAAAAATAGACGGCTCCACCTCTAAATGTTCAATTATAGCTTGAGCTTCGGAAAGCTTAAAGCTAACCTTGCCGTTCATTTTCTTTGATAAGCTATTAGTTGATATATTAAGAAGCTTTGCTAAGTCCTGTTGCGTCATATTTTTCTTTGCCAATGCTACTTTAATTTCCTGTGCTGCCATCTCTTTCACCTCCGTTCCACTTGTGGTACGGCTTTATATTATCACGGCTTTTTCAGTTTGTCAACCCACTTTTGGAACTTTTTTTGTATTTTTTTGAAAAAATCGTTGCATTTATTGAACTTATGTTGTATAATCAAGCCACACGGAGGTGTTAATATGGAAAGCAAAAACAAAATCACAGCTGAACGTTTGCGAATTGCTCGTGAGAAAAAGCAGTGGTCTTACGGCACTCTTTCAGATGCAACAGGCTTCAGTAAATCCACTTTGCAAAGATATGAAACAGGTTTTGTTTCAAATATACCTATAGACAGACTAAAAATAATAGGCAACGCTCTTGACGTACGTCCTGAATGGCTTATGGGTTTCAATGAAAGTGATACATTGCATTCTTCCAAGAAGGGCGTATCCGTTCCGGTGCTCGGCTATGTACGTGCCGGCATTCCTATTGAAGCAGTTGAAGAAATACTCGACTACGAAGAAATCTCTCAGGAAATGGCGGCACAGGGTGAACACTTCGCTCTTTCCATTAAAGGCGACAGTATGGAACCTAAAATCAGTGAAGGCGACGTTGTTATTGTCCGAAAGCAGGATGTAGTTGAAAACGGTGAGCTTGCTGTAGTTCTCGTCAACGGCAACGATGCGACAGTTAAAAGATTTTATAAGAACGACAACGGCGTTACTCTAATTTCAACAAACTCTGTCTATCCCCCTTTCGTTTATTCAAAGAAGGATGTTGACGAGCTTCCGGTAAGAGTAATCGGTAAGGTTGTAGAGCTCAGAGCTAAGTTTTAAAATAAAATCGCCGCCCGAAGGCGGTGGGGGGAATACTGTATGAAAAAAGACTTATTAAGAGTTTACGCCATAATTTTTGGTGCATTTATGTTCTTTTCTTCGGTCTACGTTATGTTCAAGTTGATAAGTGGAATTTCTTTTATCCCTGAACGCTTTGATTCTATATTGATAATGGCAATTATCGCATTACATATAGGTAGTTGTCTACTTATGTTATCTGGCAGGCTTAAGGATTAAAGGTAATTTTAAAAATGAAGAAAATTGCAACTATTTTAATTGTAGTAATCTTGACGGCTCTATCTGCTATCTGTGTTTTCGCCCACTCGGGCAGAACTGACGGCAACGGCGGCCATAACAGCAGTTCCGGATATCACTATCACCACGGCTATCCTGCTCATCAGCATATTAACGGTGAGTGCCCTTATGATTTTGATGATAAGACAGGAGCAAATTCCGGTTTTTCATCATCTTCGTCTTCCTCATCTTATAACAGTTCCTCTGAAAGCTCAGATAAGAAAAAAATCGACTCTTTGGAAGACGAGATAGAATCATTGGAATCTGAATTACACACCGCTAAGAAAGATTTGGATAAAAATAAAAGTAAGCACAGTAAAGTTGTTTCAATAGGTATTTTTTTACTTGTGTGTTTGCTCGCATATTTAAGCTACGTACTGCATGACAGAAAAGAGATTAGTCAGCTCAATAACAGATACACATCGGAACTTAATGATTACAAAACAAGAAATAAGGAACTTTTAGCATTAACCACCAAAAGCAACAATCTCTTAAAATCCTCAGAGTTTGAATTAAAAAAGCAACATAAAACAATCGAACAACTTAGAAGCAGAGCATTAACGGCGCCTCATAACTTTAATATCAACAACTACATATACACAGCAATCAATGATTATGAATTGAATATCCTTTGTGAAAAGTATTGTGAACACGTTTGTCATCAGTATAAACAAAAAGGCTACGATACAAAAATTGTTGCACATAACGACCGCTTCGAAAAATATATGATAGCTCAAACCAGTGAAAAGAAACTACTGATTCAATGCGTATACACTGGAGCTGCACCATATCTTAACGAACCTTCCGTCTTGGCGCTATTCTTAACCAAAACAAATCTATCGCTCTATCGAACAGAGGATCTTCTTCCTGTTCTTATTACAAATTCAGAATTGACAGCAGGTGCAAAAATTCTCGCTGATAAGTTGGAGATAACATATAAAGAAAACTATGAATTAAAATAAAAAAATCCCCACCGAGGACCAGTCGGTGAGGAAAACGTAAAACCATATTCAACCAACCAAAGAAGAATGACGGGATTACTCTGTCATTCTACCATAATTTACCTGAAAAATCAAGGAGAGTGACATTATTATGCCTAAAAAAAGAAAATACTCAAAGGTAACCGTTGTTATCGACGGCGCAACCTACCGAAGAACCGTGGCCTATTATACTCTTGATGAATTTGCTGAGAAAAAGGCAAAGGTTATTGCCGAGCTTCAGCGCCAAGCTATGAAAACCTTCTCTACCGTCGCTGATGAGTGGGAAGAGTACCACGCTCAGAGCATTCAGACCTATACACAAGTATGTTATCAGGCTCCTCTGAAGGATCTGAAAGCGGAATTCGGCGACTGCATACTCAAAGAAATTACCTCTATGAGCTTTCAGCTCTTCCTGGAGCGTATGGCAGCACAGAGCTACGCCAAGCAGACAATACGCCTGAGGAAGATTGTTATGAAGCAGGTGTTTGATTTTGCAATCCTGCAAGGGTACGTTGACTTTAACCCCGTATCAGTTTGCAAGATACCGAAAAAAGCAACGAGCGGGAAAAGAAGTCTCCCGACAGATGATGATATAAACATCATAAAGAACCATACCGACGATATGTGGGGGCTTTACTGCAATCTTTTGATGTACACAGGTCTGCGCCGGGAGGAAGCTCTTGCGCTGACCTATGAGGATATTGATTTTGAAAATGAAGTTATACACATTACCAAATCTCTGATTTTTGAAAACGGCAAAAGCTACGTCAGGGACAGTCTGAAGAGCGCTGCAGGCAGAAGAACGGTGCCGCTTCTGAAGCCTCTTAAAAATATTCTTGATAAAGACGGTACCGGGCATCTGTTCACTGTGAAGGACGGTAAGCCGCTTGTGAAGTGGGAATTCGACAAAGGCTTCTCGAAGTTCAGAGAAAAAAGCGGCCTTAACTGTACTTCTCATCAGCTCCGTCATTACTTTGCCACCCTTTGCTTCGATGCTGACCTTGACGAGAAGGACGTGCAGGATATTATGGGACACTCGAAAATATCTCTCACAAAAGAAATTTATACCCACATTAGAGAAGAGCGCCGTTCAAAAACCGCACGCCAGCTCAACAGTTATCTTAAGCAGGCTTAAGGTGTGGCAAAAGTGTGGCAAGAATGTGTCCTTTTGTGTCTTTCGTAGTCCATTTTCAAAAATTATAAAAGTTAATAATCAAACAAATAAAATCCCCGAAACCTCAGTAAAATAAAGGTTTTCGGGGATTTTTGGCGGAGAGCAAGGGATTCGAACCCTCGAAGCCGTTTTAGCGACTTACACGATTTCCAATCGTGCTCCTTCGACCAGCTCGGACAACTCTCCATATCTTTATTGCCTTGATATTATACACAATGGAAACGGAAAAATCAAGTCTTTTTTGAAATATTATTATCACGTTTTTTAAAAAAATCCGCCCCCGCTCTTTTATAAGCGGAGGCAGTTTTTATTATTCAAATAAAGGACGCTTTAAGTCTTCGATGTTGATATCAATGATACCGAGTGAATAGTTTTCAACTGTTTCACTGAGCTCGTTGATACATTCTTCACAGTAGATCGAATTCTTGTCAGCTGATGCTGATGAAAGCTCGCCGTCATCAAGAACATCACTGATAATGCTCTGATAATCGTCACCGATTTTATAGTAGCCTGTACCCATGATTGTTTCGCCGCAGTTGTCACACTTGTTAACTACCTTCGGTATGAAAACCACACCTGCGATTACGATAGCGAGAGCTACCACGATAACTGCAATTTTTTTGCCCATTTTTAATTCCTCCTTGGATTATTTATGAAAATTTCTTTTCATCTGTTTTTATCACCGAATCAGTCCATATACTGTTCGATTACCTTGATTGCATCGCCCAGTGTCTCAATGTTGCCAACCTCACGGTCAGGAATTTCAACATCAAACTCATCCTCGATTGCTACCGCAATATTGATAAGCTCCAATGAGTTGAGACCGAGCTCGCTTCTGATATTGGTATCCTCTGTCAGTGTCTGGGGGTCAATATCAACAAAGCGACAAATAACTTCTCTGAGTGTTTCGAGCATGCCGTCGCCTCCTTTACTTCATTTTATTCCTGATTATTTTGTATATGTATCAATAACCTTCTGTCTGATAACCTTTCTTGTTGAATTCTTTTCAAATTCATTAAAGGAAACGTAAACGTTCTGTACCTTTCTGTAGGAAGGCTGACCCTTGTTACTTTCAGCAACGTCTGCCTTTGTCTTGGCAATGATTTCATCGTCGCTCATTCCTTTAAGGAACTCTCTGTTTACATAAATTGCAGCAGACATAATTGTTGCTTCCTTACCTGTAGCTGAAACAATCTTTTCTTCAAAAGCAACGGTTTCAACCGCATAGGTAAGATGCTCCATGATGTTACTCTCAACGGTTTCGGGGAAGATATTTTCACCGTTGGGAAGGATGATAAGGAACTTCTTACGGCCTGTAATGTAAAGCTCGCCGTCCTCGTCAAGGCGTCCGTAGTCGCCTGTCTTGAACCAGCCGTCCTCAGTGAAGGATGCCTTTGTTGCTTCCTCATCCTTGTAGTAGCCCTTGGTAACATTGTCTCCCTTTACCTGCACCTCACCGATACCCTCTTCGTCGGGGCTGTCGATTCTAAACTGAATTCTGGGGAATGCCTTACCTGCTGAGAGAGGCTTAAACCTTCCATTTCTGTGAAGGGTAATTGTAGGTGAGCATTCCGTCATACCGTAGCCTGAAATGATTGTAAAGCCAAGCTCTGAAAGGAACTTTATATGGTCACCTCTTGCAGGAGCACCGCCGCAGCTCATTGTGGGGAACTGACCGCCGAAATTCTCTTTAATCTGTTTGAAAACAACAGGTCTTATGTCAATGCCCACCTTAAGAAGCTTGTTGCTTATCTTAATCATCTTGAGCATTATATCAAGCCTACCGCTTTCCTGTGCCTTTGCACGGATACCGTTGTAGATACCTTCAAGCACGAGAGGTACAACCGCCATAGCTGTGGGTCTGAAGTCGTTGATGTTGGGAAGAATATTTTTAAGGCTGTCGTTAACGTAAATAATGCCGTTCATATAAATAGCGGTAAGAACACTGCAGGAAAGCTCATAAACGTGATTCATGGGAAGAATGGACATTGTTGAAAGCTCGGGGCCGAGGAATTCAAGAACGCCCTCTACGTTTGCCGCAAAGTTAAAGTGGCTGAGCATAACACCCTTGTTTGTGCCGGTTGTGCCTGAGGTGAAAACAACGGCTGCAAGATCGTCCTTTTTTACCTCTGCATCGATAAAACGTCTGTCGCCCTTGGCGAGAAGCTCCTTACCCATTTCTGCAAGATAGTCAACTGTGAGGAACTTGCCTCCCTCTGCTTCTGCACCGGGATTCATACAGAAAGCATACTTACAGCGCTCATCGTTTTCAAGGTGAAGCTTCGCGGTGCTCTTATATGCCTTGCTGTGGAAGAGAGCCTCTGCGTCGCCCTTTGAAATGAGCATGCTGATATCCTTATCGGGAAGCTCCTTGTCAATGGGAACTGCAACACCGCCGCCGCATACGATTGCGAAAAAAACAACAATCCAGTTGTAGCTGTTTTCGCTGACGATTGAGATGTGCTTGCCGCCAAGACCAAGCTCATAAAGAGCAGTACCTACCTGACGCACTCTGTCGTGGAAATCCTTAACGGTGTATACCACGTCCTGCTTTTTGATTTTTTCCACAACTGCAACTCTGTCACCGAAGGCTTCACTTCTTGTGAACATTTCCTTGATGGTTTCAACTGCGGATGATCTGTGGATCTGCGCTCTGAGCTTTTTGAGCTCCTTGAGCTCTTTTTTAGTTAATTCTACGTGCATTTTCTGATTCTCCTGATTCTCTTATATTCTAACAGCCGATTGCTGCTATTTAAAAATTAATCACACATATCGAGAAGCTCTTTAACAGTAATATCCGGGTTCTCGATACCTGCCATAATTACCTTCATCGCATTTTTGTGAAGGTATTCAATCTGTCTCTGCTGAGAAAGCTTGACTCTGTACATATAATTGAGATTGATTCCGTTATCCGAGGGATCCGGTGAGCAGATGGTGTAAAGCGGTGTGAAATATCTGCCGAGATCGTGGAAGGTAAAATCAAATTTAAAGCCAAGGTCAATATTTATCGGAAGAGGAATCCATGTAAACATCATACACGCAGGGCCCTGGATGAGCTTGTAGCCATATATCTCTCTTAAGAAATCCTTTGCAGTGATATAGGGATAATCTGTGTGACGGTAAACCTGTGTTCTTACCGAGGTATATTGCTTTAAGCCCTCCATAAAGGTTGCTGTTTCGGGAATTATTGTACGCACCTGAATGGGCTGAGCAAGACAGCCGCTCATTCTCTTTTCCTTGACTGTTGCTCTCTTTGAGCAGGTAGCCATAAAGAATACGTCGTCAATTCTGTAGTTGATTGCAGAGCAATGAGTACGAAGGCCCATCATAAACAGGCTCTCGGGAGCAATGCTGTTCGCCTTACAGAAATCAAAGATCTTAGCTGCATCCTCAGGCCCGATGTGACCGTTAACCATTTTACATTTATCATAAATGGGGTTATATGCAGCAGGCACACGAAGCTCCGGATTCTTGGTCTTGATTCTTGCTTTTTCAAGGAAGTCGGGGCCGTGTACACCCGCATAGAAGGGCTCACCGCCCTTTTCAAAATATTCGCGGTAGAATTTTTCGTGTTTATCCCACTTTTTCTTTTCGCTTAACTTCTGAAGCTCACCGACAATGTACTCCTCATAGGAATAAAGAGGCTCGGGCAGCTCTGTGCCTGCCACAAGAGCACGGTAAATTGCCACAAGGTCGAGGAAAAAGATAACTGCGCCGAGGGCATCCATACTGACATGGGTAACGTTGAAATAAATTCCGCTGCCCACATTTGCAGTTTTGTAGAAAAGAATTCTGAAGCATTCGCCCTTGTCAAAGCGTACGGGCTTCTGAGCATCCTTATCAAGAAACGCCTTCTGCTGTTCCTTTGTTCTGAAATACTTCATAGGTACTTTTCCCATTTTAAAAGCGGGAAGAAAATACTGCTTAAGCTGCTTATCAACCTTGGTATATCTCAGACGAAGAGCGTCATTTCTTTCAAATTCAATATTGAGTGCCTTAGTCAGAATATCAAAATCAAGATCAATATCTAAAGTTATGGATATGGGAATCTGAACAAGCTGCTTTGAAAAGCTGAATTTAACCATAAGATACATACTCTGCTGTGAGGGTATGAGGTCATAAAGCTTACCTTGGATTGCTCTCTTCATATATATTCACTTCCTTTAAAAAATGAATTAACCCATAATTGGTCATAATATACTATTTAATATCATAACAAAACTACACTGTATTGTCAATAAGGAACAGGGTAAAAATAGGGTTACACTTTCTTTATTTTTGTTTTAATCTACCTTTGTTACAGTGTTGCTTTCAAAATATTAACAAAACAAAAAGGCACCCTGAAAAAGTGCCTTTAATTATTTTATTAGAGTACCTTTGAGAGAAATTCCACTGCGCGGGGGCTTTTGGGGCTGGAGAAGAATACAGTCGGAGGTGCATCCTCGACGATTCTGCCCTCGTCCATAAAGAGAATTCTTGTGCCTACCTCTCTTGCAAAGCCCATTTCGTGGGTAACAACAACCATTGTCATACCCTGATCTGCAAGCTCCTTCATAAGCTCGAGAACCTCACCGACCATTTCAGGGTCAAGGGCTGAGGTAGGCTCGTCGAAAAGGATAACCTGAGGGTCCATAGCAAGAGAACGGGCAATGGCAACTCTCTGCTTCTGTCCGCCGGAAAGTGAGGACGGATAAGCATTTGCCTTATCCTCAAGACCGATTCTTTGAAGAAGCTCAATCGCTCTTGCGTGAGCCTGAGCTTTAATCTGTGCCGTCTTTATCAGAGACTTCTTTTCACCCTTTTTAAGGCCTAAATTAATGAGTCTCTGTGTTGTTCTCTGCTTCTTTGCCGCATAAACAGGTGCCATCATTATGTTTTCCAATACGGTTTTATTTGCAAAAAGATTAAAGTGCTGGAAAACCATACCCATTTTCTGACGGTGAAGGTTAATGTTAATTCTCGGGTCAGTTATATCGTCACCGTTGAAGTATATCGCACCGCTTGTGGGGTCCTCCATACAGTTGAGACAACGTAAGAAGGTGCTTTTGCCTGAGCCCGAGGGACCGATAATAACAACCTTTTCGCCCTTTTCAATCTTAATGGAAATATCCCTTAAAACCTCATTTTTACCGAAGGATTTATAAAGATTAACGACCTCTATCACTCTTACGCAGCCTCCTTTCCATAAGCTTTATAAGCATAGTGATAACCATAACTATCACAATATAAATAACTGCCATTACAAGATAAGGCACCATATACTGATATGTTGCGGCACCTATGCTTCTGAAGGTCTTGTAAAGGTCAACCGCACCGACGAAGGAAACGACCGAGGTTTCCTTGATAAGAGCAATAAACTCGTTACCGAGAGTGGGAAGGATATTTTTAACAGCCTGAGGAATAACAATTTTTATCATTGTTGCACCGTAGCTCATACCTACACTTCTGCCGCCCTCCATCTGTCCCGGGTCCACGGAAAGAATACCGCCGCGCATAATTTCTGAAATATATGCACCTGAATTCATACCGAAAACAACAATGGCAACGTTAACCGAATCAACCCTGTTAAAGCCCATAAGAGGCAAAGCAACAAAGTAAAAAACAAGAAGCTGAACAACTATGGGTGTACCTCTGAAAACGCCGACATAAAAAGAGCAAAAGACATCGAGAGTCTTGGGTATAATATAAGATATGAGATATGAGAAAAATCTTACAAGCGGACTTCCGCTTTTGGGCTTGAGCTTATTTTTAGGCAAAACTCTGATAACTGCAATAGCAGTACCTATAATAAGGCCGAGTATAAAACCCGCAAGAGCTATTTTTACTGTATTCTCAAGGCCCATAAGCACATCCTTATAGGCACCCTTATCAATAAACTGCACTAAAAATTTCTGAATCTGAACTTCAAAATCCTGCATGGCAAAATTCCTTTACAATAAACAATGCCTCACCGTTAAGTGAGGTATTGCTTTTAATATTTTAATTTATCAGCCGTTGATAGCTTCAACAATTGAAGTTGCGGGGTCTGCGTCAACGATAACGAAGTCGATGTTGCCGTTAACAAGATCCTGAGTTGCAAGAGCTGCACTGTCATAGGTTACTGCTTCTGCATTGGCAATTCCGGGGAAGCCGAATGCGTCACTGCCTTCGATGTAAGCCTGACCTGTTGTGCCGGTCTGAGCACCGATCTTTGTGCCCTCAGCAAGTGCTGCGAGAACTGCTTCAACATCTTCTGCTGTCTTGCAAGCATCAAATCTTGTGTCTTCAGCCTTAACGATAATCTTCTGTGCTGACTTGTAGTAGGGAGTTGTGAAGGTTACTGATTCTTCTCTCTCGGCGTTAACTGAAAGACCTGCGATTGCGATATCGCACTTGTGCTGACCGACTGAAAGGCAAACTGCTTCAAAGTCCATATTGTCGATAACAAGCTCCTTGCCGAGCTCCTTTGCAAGAAGAGAAGCAACTTCCATATCGATACCGTAGTAAAGGTCGCCGTCCTTGTATTCGAAAGGAGCGAATTCAGCGTTTGTTGCAACAACAAGCTGATCCTTGCTTTCGTCACGCTCTGCTGATGCTACACCCTCGGGTGTGCCGTCGCCGAGATATTTATTGCAGATAGCATCAAATGTGCCGTCCTTGAGGATCTTGTCGATGAATGTGTTTACATCAGCAAGAAGCTCGGGCTGATTCTTGTCAACACCGAAAACGTATTCTTCGCTTGAAAGCTGGATGTCGATGAGCTTAACTGCATCTGCCTTGGGAGCATCTGTGTTGGTTGCGTCTGTGTTTGTCTTGTCTCCGCCGCAGGCTGCGAAAGCAAAAAGCATTACTGCAGCGAGGGCAATTGCTAAAAACTTTTTCATTTTAATTGCCTCCAATTATTACTTTATTTGATTAGCTCGGATATTCTATCACCAAAAAACTGATATGTCAACAGATTTATGCAAATAATATGTCTTATTTTGCATATTTATTCTTATGCATTGAGATATTTGTCAACGAAGGCATTTACAATCTGCCAGTATTCCTCATGGAACCAATGAGATGATACCGCATGCTCGGCACCCTTCATAATATGCATTTCCTTCGGAGCGGGACAAGCCTCATAAAGAGGATAGAGATTGTCAATGAGAACAAAGTCGTCAGCATCGCCGTGAATGAAGAGCGTGGGAGTTTTTGAATTTTTAATCTGCCTGAGTGCCGATGCCTCGCCAAAGAAGAAGCCGTTGAAGAGCTTACATATAAGGCTTGCCTGAGGAACAACAAGCTTGGGGGGAAGCTTATATTTTCTCTTGCAGCGGTCAACAAAAATATCCTTGACCGAGGTAAAGCCGCAATCCTCAACTGCAAGCATAACATTCGAGGGAAGCTCCTCGCCCGTAGTCATCATAGTTGTTGCGCCGCCCATTGATGTGCCGTGAATGATAATTTTAACCTTGGGGTTTTCTGCAATAAGACTGTTAATCCAATCCACAACATCAAGCCTGTCTTTCCAGCCCATTGTTACAAACTTATGCTCACTGTTATGATGTCCGCGAAGGTCAGGAAGAAGCACATTGAAGCCCCTCTTATAATATTCCATGGCGTAAGAGGACATCTCTCTGTGTACATTTGTCCAACCGTGAAGAACTATCGCCCACACATTACTGTTTGAAGGGTTGCGGAATTCTGCCGCGTGGAGATTCTCACCCTTTCTGTTTTTGATGATAACCTCCTGATGATAGGTCTTATCGTACCATTTGTAGCCTGCGATAAGATTGGGGTTATCTGCATTCTTTTCAAAAAGACTGCCCTTGCAGGGTACTGTCGGGTCATTTCTTTTTTTGTTGCCCAGAGCAAAAAAGAAAAATGCAAAGCCGAGTCCGAGCCAGGCAATAAAAACAAATCCGATAATAACTGCAATAACGGTAAGAGCTACCTGAAGCTGATATGTCATATTTTTCACCCTTTCTTTTTGGTATAATATGGTATTATACACCTTTTTCCCGATAATTGCAAATTTTTTATTATGCACAAAAACAAGGACTGCGGTTTATAAAAAAATACTATTTACTTTTTGGTTTTAATGTGTTAAAATGCTAAAGAAATGAAGAAAACATAATTTGAAAGGAATTTATTCCAATGACAGGCAGAAACAATGACAGAGTTAATCAGAATATTCAGTATTTATACGAAACGATTCTGAAAATAGAAACTATGGAAGAATGCGAGGCTCTTTTCGATGACCTTTGCACAAAAACCGAGCTTGCTTCCATTTCACAGCGCCTCGTTGTGGCAAAAATGCTCAGCGAAAAGAAGGTTTACAGTGACATAGTCGCTCAGACCGGTGCTTCAACGGCAACAATCAGCCGTGTTAACCGTTCCCTTGCTTTCGGTGCAGGCGGTTACGACAAGATTTTCGGAAAAGGTGAATAATATGTCAGGCTACGGCGATTTCGCATACTATTACGATTTACTGACCGAAAACGTTGACTACGAAAGCAGATGTGACTATATCTATAATCTCCTTGCAGATAACGGTGTCGGCAAGGGGATTTTGCTTGACCTTGCCTGCGGTACGGGTACGCTTTCCCTTCTTCTCGCAGAAAAGGGTTACGAGGTCATCGGCGTTGATGCCTCCGAGGATATGCTCTCAATTGCTCAGGAAAAGAAGTACGAAAGCGGTAGCGACCTTTTATTCCTATGCCAGAAAATGGAGGAGCTTGACCTTTTCGGTACGATAAACGCAGCGGTCTGCACGCTTGACAGTATCAACCATGTGACAGACGAAAAAACGGTACGGGAAATTTTCCGACGTGTATCCCTCTTTATGGAGGATAAGGGGATTTTCATTTTTGATGTGAATACTCCCCATAAGCACAGAGCAGTTCTCGGCAACAATACCTTTGTTTATGATATGGACGAGGTTTACTGCGTATGGCAGAATGAAACCGACGAAAATATGCTCACCACCGTTTCTCTCGATATTTTCGAAAGAGATGAGCAGGAAGACGCATACTATAAATATAGCGAGCTGTTTCAGGAAAAGGGCTATGAGCTTTCATTTTTTGAGAAGCTTCTCACAGAAAACAGGTTTGAGCTTATCGGCGTTTACGAGGAAATGACCTCCTCACCTGTTAAAAAGGATACTGAGCGTGCGGTTTTCGTTGCAAGAAAGTTGGGAACTCAGTGAATTCGGAATGCGGAATTCGGAATGCGGAATTGCGCCAAGCGTTCTGCATAATACAAACTTATTCCCGCAGAAATTACTGTTATTACGAATTCACAAATAACCTTATTTGCATTTCGTTAAATTTATGACACTATTGAAATTTTACATCCGGAATAAAGAATTCTTAAAATTTGCGGGCTGATTCTTCTCTGAAGCTATTTTTGCCCCGCAATTCCGAATTCCGCATTCCGAATTCCGCATTTAAAAGGAGTATAACAATGGGTAAATTAGTAAGATGTATTTCCACCGACGGTACACTCACCGTTATGGCAGTCAATTCAACAGATATAGTCGAAAAAGCACAGCAGATACACGAAACCTCTGCTGTATGCTCTGCGGCTCTCGGCAGACTTCTCACAGGTGCTTCACTGATGGGTGCTGTGCTCAAGGGCAGGGATGATTCGGTTACTCTCAGGCTCAGGGGTGACGGCCCTGCAGGTACGGTTATGGCAGTTTCCGATTCATCAGGTAACGTGCGCGGCTACGTTCAGCAGAGCATTGTTGAAATCCCCCTCAATCCAAAGGGCAAGCTGGACGTTGCAGGTGCAGTCGGCAAAAACGGCTTTCTTACCGTTATCAAGGATATGGGTATGAAGGAGCCTTATGTGGGTCAGTCCCCCATTATCTCGGGCGAGATTGCCGAGGATATCACTGCATACTATTCAACAAGTGAGCAGACACCTACCGTCTGCGCTCTCGGCGTACTTGTAAACCCCGATCTTTCCATAAGAGCCGCCGGCGGACTTATCATTCAGCTTCTTCCTACCGCTATGGATGACACCATAGACAAGGTTGAGAAATGCATAAAGAACCTCGAGCCTATCTCCACCCTTATCGACAGAGGTATGACACCGGAGGAAATCTGTCATCACGCACTTCCCCTCTTTGAGCTTGAAGTCCTTGACGGCAGTGAGCCGGAATACAAGTGCTACTGCTCAAGAGAAAGAGTTGAGGGTGCACTCATAAGCACAGGTATTGAGGAGCTAACCGATATGATGCAGGACGAAAAGACAGAGGTAAGCTGTCAGTTCTGCGATAAAAAGTATGTTTTCACCCCTTCGGATATAAGCAATTTAATACGCAGAGCAAAAAAATAAAAAAATTCCAAAAAAACTTAAAAAAAGTGTTGACAAATCATTTTTTTTGATGTATAGTATACAAGTCGCTGCGAGAGCGGTGGCGAAGATGGGAGCATAGCTCAGCTGGGAGAGCATCTGCCTTACAAGCAGAGGGTCACAGGTTCGAGCCCTGTTGTTCCCACCATTTGGCCCGGTAGTTCAGTTGGTTAGAACGCCAGCCTGTCACGCTGGAGGTCGACGGTTCGAGCCCGTTCCGGGTCGCCATTTTAAGAGGATTCAGCAGAGTTCTCGATTTGCCTCTGTAGCTCAGTTGGTAGAGCAGTGGACTGAAAATCCACGTGTCGCTGGTTCGATTCCGGCCGGAGGCACCAAATATGCGGATGTAGCTCATCTGGTAGAGCGCCACCTTGCCAAGGTGGAGGTAGCGAGTTCGAGCCTCGTCATCCGCTCCAGAACAAAAACCACTTCTTATGAAGTGGTTTTTTTTGTTTTGGAGCAAAGACAGGGGACGGTCCTCCGTCTTTTGGTTTTTACCTTATTTGCATATATAAAAAGACGGAGGACCGTCCCCTGTCTCAATTGATGATATATAGCGGCAAGCCGTTGATTTCTTTGCATAGATGTGATACAATACCCGCAAACGAACTACAGTGGATAACCCCCAAGGAGAACACAAAATGAAAACCCGCAATCTTGCTCTTTCGGCTATGTTCCTTGCCCTCGCATTTGTAATCCCCTTTGCGACCGGTCAGGTTCCTCAGATAAATGCCGTTCTTTGTCCCATGCACATTCCCATAATCCTCTGCGGATACATATGCGGCTCCCGATACGGCCTTGTTGTCGGTGCAATTGCCCCCCTTCTGCGCTCATTTACACTCGGTTTGCCCGTTTTAGTTCCAACCGCAATCGCAATGTCATTTGAGCTCGCCGCTTACGGCTTTTTATCGGGGCTTTTATATGAAACACTGCCGAAAAAGAATATCAATATATATGTTTCTTTCCTTGCTGCAAAAATCATTGGCAGAGCCTTCTGGGGTATTGCTCATTTCTGTCTTCTCGGCTTTGATACGTCAAAATATAATCTTGCAATCTTCTGGACAGTATCGGTTGTCGATTCACTTCCGGGTCTTGTTGTTCAGCTGTTGCTTATCCCGACGGTTATTATGATAGTAAAAAATAAAAAGCTGATGAATAGTTAACATTCCGAAGGAGCCTCTATTATGTCCGCACAAATAAGAAAAATCACAGAAGCCGACAGAGCCGCTGTCCTTACTATGATGCAGGAGTTTTACTCCTCCCCTTTTGTATCAACTGACGGCTCGGAAGAAATCTTCAACGCCGATATCGACGCCTGCCTTTCCGACTCTCCCTATCTTGAAGGCTACGTTTTCGACCTTGACGGTACTCTTCAGGGCTATGCTATGCTCGCAAAGAGCTTCTCAACCGAATTCGGCAAGCCTTGTATATGGCTCGAGGATATTTACATCCTTAAAGAGTACCGCGACAAGGGACTGGGTGGAAGATTTATAGAATTTGTAAAAGAGAAATACCCGAATACCCTTCTTCGCCTCGAGGTTGAGCAGGAAAACGAAATCGCAGTACATACCTACGAAAAGGCGGGCTTCGATTTCTTCCCCTACCTTGAAATGAAAACGGAGATTTAATATGAAAACGGAAACCAAAAGAAAAATCAGAAATGCAATTATCATTATCGTTGTTGCTTCAATGCTTAGCGTAGTACTCTATTTCATCAAAACCGAGCAGTATAAGGATTGGCAGAGCACCGACGGTGTGCTTACCGATACTCAGCAGTTTTACCATAAAGGTCGCTCATACCGACTTTATTACCGCTACACCGTTGAGGGCATTACCTACGAGGGCAACGAGCTTTTCTCGGGTAACGTCCCCGATTCTCACTATATCGGCGAGCCGGTTACCGTGTGGTATAACCCCGAAAACCACTCAAGCTCCTGCTATGCAAAGCCGGGACCCGGCCTCTGGCCCTATGCACCCTTTTTTCTGGGCTTTCCCATTCTGCTTTCAGCCTTAGGAGTTAGAAGAAAAAGAATCAGCGTCAGCACATAAAATTATTAAACGAGACAAGGTACGCCACACGGGGCGCACCCTGCTATTCCATTTTAATGGTGATGCCCGTGATGACAATGACCTTCCGCCTGTTCGGTTACGCAGTCTGTCTCGGTGCAGTTTTCTCCCTGAGCTTCGGTTTCAACAGTAGCATGCGATATACCGTGTTCCTTAAGCTCCTCTTTTATAGCTCTTTTCACCGATACAACATCATCTGCAGTGATAACGGCGTGAAGGCTCATAAAGACATTTTCGCCGTCAAAGCTCCTCAGATGAATATGATGTATATTACCGACACCTTCGATTTCAAGAAGGTGTTTTTTTATTTCTTCCAAATCAATATCTTCAGGCGCCTTATCAAGAAAAATGTTTATTATTTTGCTAAAAGATTTTATGGCGTGTATAAGGATAAAAGCTGCCACACCCATCGACATAATCGGGTCTATTATATAAAGCCCCGTCAGCTTTATGAGCACCGAGCCGATGAGCACAACGGCCCAGCCCAGCACATCCTCGAGCATATGAAGGTTGACCGCCCTCTGATTAAGGGAATCGCCTCCTCTTGTGACAAAGACGGCAATAAGATTTGTTGCAAAGCCTATGACGGCAAATATCAGCATGCCTGCCGCATTAAGCTCGGTAGGATTAATAATTTTCGTAATCCCATTATACATAACCAGCAGTGAGCCGACTATAAGCACCGTATCCGTCACCGCCGCTCCGAGCACGGAATATCTGCCGTAGCCGTAGGTATAAATATTATCTGCTTTTTTATTGCTTTTCTTTTGAAAAAAGTATGACAGACCTATGCTCAGAGCATCACCCGCATCA
>JAZSQD010000079.1:0-8749 GCA_045537815.1 Acutalibacteraceae bacterium
ACCGCTTGGCCTCCGACTTCTGATGCATATATGTGGATTTACCTGCCATATTCGGGCCTGTAATAATAGCACATCTGTTGTCTTCACAGTCAAGCTTCGTGTCATTGGGAACAAAGGGCATATCGCCGAGCATCGCCTCAACAACAGGATGCCTGCCGTCGGTGATATCAATCGAACCGCCGGTTATTACGGTTGGGCAAACATAATTATTATTGACAGCCACATTTGCAAATGAGCAAAGAACGTCAGTTACGGCAACAGCACTTGCAGTTGACTGAATACGGTTAAATTCATCGGCAACAGATTTTCTTATCTGACAAAAGATTTCGTATTCAAGCTTTACAATTCTTTCCTGCGCACCGAGAACCTTACTTTCAAGCTCCTTAAGCTCCTGAGTTATGTATCTCTCACAGTTGGCAAGAGTCTGCTTTCTTATGTATTCATCGGGTACGAGTGTCTTATATGAATTGGTGACCTCGATATAATAGCCGAATACTCTGTTATAGCTGATTTTTAACTTGGGTATACCTGTTTTTTCTTTTTCTCTGGCTTCAATTTCGGCTATGAATTTTTTGCCGTTATTCTGTATATCTCTGAGCATATCAAGCTCAGCGTTGAAGCCGTCCTTTATTATATCGCCTTCCCTTATACTGAAAGGAGCTTCTTCATCAATCGCCGCATCAATGAGGCAATAAATATCCTTAAGCAGATCGAGGTTTTCATACTGCTGCTTAAGATAAGCACTTGACGATTCACTGAGAAGATTTTTGATATCGGGAAGTCTGTTTATTGTCTGTTTAAGGGAGTTAAGATCCTTCGCATTTGCGGATTCATAAACCACTCTTGTAAGAAGTCTCTCAACATCATAAATACCGCTTAAAGCCGCTGTAAGCTCACTGAGTCTGATGCTGTTATCGCAGAGTTCGGCTACAGCGTTATGTCTTCTTGTAATCTGAGCAATATTTACAAGGGGTTTTTCAAGCCAAGACCTGATTAGTCTCTTACCCATTGAGGTTTTTGTTTTATCAAGCACCCAGAGTAAAGAGCCTTTCTTCTCGCGGCTTCTCATGGTTTCAGTTATTTCAAGGTCACGCTTCGTCGAATAACTGATTTTCATATACTGACTGTCAGAATAAATATTTACATCTCTGATATTATCAAGATTGTTTTTCTGAACATTCTTAAGATATTTAAGGGCAACACCGAGCGCAATTACTGCGTGTTTGTTTCCTTCAACAGAAAATGAACTGAATTTTTCATCACCAAAATGATTTTTACATTCATCAAGGCAGGAGCTATACTCAAAATAAGCATCATAAGGCACTTCACAGCTTGCCGTTGTTTTGCCCGAAATAAATTCAGAAATCTGTTTATCGTTAGCGCAGGCAAGATTAAGTACGATTTCACTGGGTGAGAAAACACCAAGCTCATTTATAACCGAGGACTGAAGTTTTTTACCTGCTTCAAAGGTTGTAAGCTTGACAGAGCCGGTTGAAACATCAGCAAAGCATACACCGGCACCGTCATTATCAAAAAAGATTGAAGTGAGATAGTTGTTTCTGCCTTCGTCAAGCATATTGTTTTCAATAACAGAGCCTCTTGTAATTATTCTTACAACATCTCTTTTTACAAGGCCTTTTGCCGAGGCAGGGTCCTCGACCTGCTCACAGATAGCAACCTTATAGCCGTTATTGACGAGTCTCGCAATATAGTTTTCGGCAGAATGAAAAGGTACACCGCACATGGGGGCCTTTTCACCGTTGCCGCAGGCTCTGCCCGTAAGGGTCAGTTCAAGCACAGATGATGCAATTTTAGCATCATCAAAGAACATTTCATAGAAATCACCCAGGCGGAAAAACAGTATTGTGTCCGGATATTCCTTTTTTATTTCAAAATATTGAAGCATCATAGGTGTCATTTCAGACATACTGCTTTCCTCCTGTTGAAATCTCAATGATTAATTAGTGGCAACCGCTGCAGGATGAGCAAGAGCCGCCACAATCATGCTCGTGGGGCTTTTCAGGCTCACAGGTAGCAGGGTCAGCGCCGTTAACACAAAGGCTGAGAATCTGCATGATGTAGTTCATCATTTCGTCAACCTCTGTTCTCGCAGCATCATAAGCCTGCATTTTTTCATTTGACATAAACTTTTCATAAAGAGCATTGAATTCTGCCTCGAAGCCCTGCATTTTTTCTGAGTCGGGTTCTTCCTTGCTTGCTTCAAGCTGATAATTCATCTGAACCATCTGAATGTTGCCCATAAGCTCGTTGAGCTCTTCGTCCTTTTCATTTTCCTGTCTTGCCTTTGTGAATGCAAGATAACGCTCGTCCTGCTGAATTGCAGCGCCGAGTTCACGTGTGAGTTTAATGATGTCCATTTTTACTACTCCTTAAATAAATTTTATAATAGATACTCTGTTGAGTAAAATTATACTGTTTCACCGTAAACAACCCAGGTTTTTGAGTTAGTTACCTTAACATCGGCGAAGCTGCCTATAAGGCTCTCATCGCCCATAAATTCAATAATTACGTTGCCCTGCGTTCTTCCCGAAAGCATACCGTCACCCTTTGCCTTACCCTCCACGAGAACACGGAAAACCTTACCCTTCATATCGGCAGTACGCACCGCAGCAATTTTTTCCTGCAGGTCGGTAAGCTCCTTGAACCATCTGCCCTTTTCTTCTCTTGAAACAGGGTCATCAATATCAAAGGCTTTTGTTCCCGGTCGGGGTGAGAAAATAAAGGTAAACAGAGATGTATACTTAACTCTTTCAATAAGAGAAAGAGTGTCCTTGAATTCCTCATAGGTTTCACCGGGGAAGCCTACTATAACGTCGCTTGTAACAGAAAGAGCTGGCATTCTTTCATAGGCGTAATCAATGAGCTGAAGATATTTTTCTCTGTCATAATGCCTGTTCATTTCCTTGAGCACTCTGTCATTGCCCGACTGGAAGGGAAGATGCAGATGCTTTGCAACCTTATCGCATTCAGCCATAGCGTCAAGCAGCTCAAAGGTGCAGTCTCTCGGGTGAGAGGTCATAAAACGGATAATAAAATCCCCTTCTATATCGTTTATTGCTCTTAAAAGAGCAGGAAATCTAAGGCTTTCTTCCTTATCCTTATTATAGGAGTTTACGTTCTGACCGAGGAGATTGATTTCCTTATATCCTTTTGAAACAACATCCTTTACCTCAGCTATTACATCCTCAAATCTTCTGCTTCTCTCTCTGCCTCTGACATAAGGAACAATGCAGTATGAGCAGAAATTGTTACAGCCGTACATTACGGGAATCCATGCTCTGAGTGTTCCGTCACGTCTTACGGGCAGTCCCTCGGCTATATTTCCTTCGGTTTCATTTATGTCAAAGACTCTTTTTTCAGTGCAGAGACATCTGTAGACAAACTCAGGCAGTCTGTGGGCGGAATGTGTACCGAACAGGAGATTGACAAAGGGATAGCTCTTGCGGAATTTCTCGGCTACAGATTTCTGCTGAGTCATGCATCCGCAAAGACCGATTATCATATCGGGCTTAATCTTTTTATATTGCTTAAGAGCACCTACATTACCGAAAACTCTGTCTTCGGCGTGCTCGCGGATGGCACAGGTGTTATAAAGAACAAGATCAGCCTCGGAAACATCTTCTGTAAAGGTATAACCCATCTTTTCGAGTAAGCCTTTGAGTTTTTCACCGTCGGCTACATTACCCTGACAGCCGTATGTATGGACGAATGCCTTAGGACTGTCGATAAAACGTGAAGACAGAACAGTTTTAACAAGCTCTGAATATTCTCTTTGTTTTTTCAGCTCCTCTATAGGAACAAAGCAGCTTTTTTCCAATGGTTTATGCCTCCGATGTGTCCGAATTTTCACTCTTTTTGAGGTTGTCACATATTGTAACAAGTCTTTTAAGTCTGTAATTGACTGCAGTACGGCTCATTTTTACACTGCAAAGCTCACCTATCTCTCTGAGACTCGATTCAGGGTTTTCAAACCTGAGTATCGCAATTTCTCTAAGATCGGGCTCAAGCTTATCAAGAACATCATTTTCCTTAAGATAGGCTATAGCACTGAGCTGTTCATAGGCAGCATCAACAGTACGCATGTAGTTTGCATTTTCAAAGTTTGTGCGTCTGTTTGTGAGATTCCGTACATCCTTATATATCTTAATATTCATAATCTCCATAGCGCAGTTGGTTGCGCCCATAATAGTCAGAAGATCCTCTATGCTTTCACTGTCCTTGATATAAATGACATTGACATAGCGTCTGACCACATGCTTAGCCTTAAGACCGTAATCTGTAAGAATCTTGAGAAGATCCATACTGAGAGTCTTGAAGGGCACAACAAACTCAATATGATAGCTTTTACTCGGGTCGCTTGCCGTTCCGCAAGAGAGAAACGCGCCCCTCAGAAAAGCACCGTCACAGCAGTTGAGGCTTTCACCTTCTATAACGGTATCGTTAGAAAGATTGCCTCTGTCTATTCTGAGCACTCTTTCCTTACCACTTGAAGAAAAGGCAGAAAGAAGTTTAAGTCTGTCCTCTCCCGACGGAAAATCAAGAGTATATTTACCTGCATCCGATACGGAGCAAACGCCCTCTACCGAACAGGCATCCTTAACCACGGAAAGATATTTATCGGCAACTCCCGGATGGTCAGTCATAAGTGATATTCCGCCCGAATTGAAGCTTCTGCCGAAAAGAAGCATTCCGTAAGCCATTGCGTGTATACAGCAATCGGGCATATCTTCAATTTTTATAAGCTCATCCTTAATGTTTGACGAAAAAGACACTCTATACCCTCCTGCTTTAAAAGATTAAGATATAACTCTTATTTCAGGCTCAAGCTCAACACCGAATTTCTCCTTGACGGTGTCCTGACAAAATCTGATAAGATCGGTTACATCCTTAGTTGTGGCATTGTTATAGTTAATTATAAACCCGGCGTGCTTTTCGCTGACCATAGCGCCGCCAACGCTTTTACCCTTAAGACCGCTCTGCTCTATAAGAGCACCTGCAAAATACCCTTCGGGACGCTTGAAAACACTGCCCGCACTAGGATATTCAAGAGGCTGCTTATCCTTACGTCTGCCGATAAGGTCCTTCATTTTTGCCTCAATTTCACTGTAATCACCCTTTGTGAGCTTCACAACAACCGAAGTGATAACGTAATCAGAGGATGAATAAGCACTGTGTCTGTAGGATAAATCAAGTGCATCAGCCTCAAAAAAACCTTTATTGCCCTTTGAATCTATATGGTTGCATCTGATAAGCACATCCTTCATCTCACCGCCGTAGGCACCTGCATTCATAAATGCTGCACCGCCGCAGGAGCCGGGAATACCGTAGGCAAATTCAAGACCTGAAAGATTTTTTGAAAGAGCAAATTTACAAACAGTAGTAAGATTTGCACCTGCACCGATTTCAAGCGTTTCACCGTCAAGCTCCCTGATAAAATCAAAGCCCTTACCGATGTGGATAACAGGTCTGTTGCTTATTCCCTCATCACTGATAAGCAGATTGCTTCCGTTGCCGAAAACAAGAGGCCTCATATTACGCATGCCGCATTCTTTAAGAATAAAGCAAAGCTCATCCTCATTTTTGGGGCTGATGAATAAAGCCGCATTACCCCCTGTTTTAAAGGAGGTATGGTTTTTCATCGGCTCGTTTTCAATAAAGCTTATGGAATTATCGTTTAATAATTGAATAAATTCAGTCAAGAGATAACCCTCCGATTAATATTCTAAAAGAGCGGCGCCGATAATACCTGCATCATTGCCGAGAGTAGCTCTGCAAAGAACAGTCTGAACCTCGTGGCTCTTTGAATAACGCATCTGCTCAACGTGCTTTTCGATGGGCTTGAGAAGTGTATCACCCTCATTGCAGATTCCGCCGCCGAAGCAAAGCATATCAGGCTGGAAGGCATTAATTACATTAGCTGTGCCGACAGCAACATAATAAATATAGTTGTCACACACTTCCTTGGCATATTTATCACCTGCGCGCATACCGTCAAAAGCAGTTCTGCCGCCGGCATTTTCAATATTTCCGCCGCAAAGCTCCCACATTTTACTGTCCTTATGCTCAAGCATTGCGGCCTTAGTCTGATTGACAAGAGCTGTTGCAGAAGCATATCTTTCCCAGCAGCCTGTTCTGCCGCAATTACACTGCTCACCGTCAAACTTTATCGACATATGACCCAGCTCACCGCCCGCATCGTTACAGCCTGTAAGAAGCTTACCGTCGAGAACAATACCGCTGCCTACACCAGTGCCGAGGGTAATTGCTATAAAGCTGTTCTTGCCCTTACCGCAGCCCGCAAGAGCCTCACCGAGAGCCGCCGCATTTGCATCGTTCTCGATATAAACCTTAACATCGGGAAGAGCGGATTTTATATATTCAACAGCAGGAACATTATAAAAATCAAGATTGTTAGCATACATGATGATGCCATTTTCTTTATCGACCGAGCCGGGTGTACCTATGCCGACAGAATCGATATCCTTAACGGTGATACCCGCATTATCAACAGCCGTATAGATGCATCTGACAATATCATCAAAAATTTCTTTTGCAGGTCTCGGCACATTTGTTTTTGTTTTACCCAATCCGATAATTTCAAACTTGTCGTTGATTACACCGACTGCAATATTTGTTCCGCCTAAATCTACACCAATTTTATACATTTCTTTCACCTCTTAAAAGTTTCCCCAAAGCTTGATTTCATCTTCCTGGGGTAAAATCGCATCGTCCATACCGAGATTATGCATAAGCTCTCTTGCCGCATTATATCCCATTTTCTTCTGTCTGTTATTCATTGCGGCAATTTCGATAATAACGGCAAGGTTTCGGCCCGGCTTAACGGGTACACAGGTATAGGGCACCTTAATTCCGAGTATCTCGGTATATTCATTTTCAATACCCATGCGGTCATAGACCTTATCGCTGTCCCACTGCTCGAGCTGAATAACCATATCAATTTTTTCGTTGAGCTTAACGGCACCCATACCGAAAATACGTCTGGCGTTGATAATTCCGATACCGCGAAGCTCAATGAAATGTCTGATATTATCGGGAGCTGAGCCGACTATTGTACGGGAGCTGGTTTTTTTGATTTCAACCGCATCATCGGCAATGAGTCTGTGACCGCGCTTGATAAGCTCAACGGCAGCCTCACTCTTACCTACACCGCTGTCACCGAGGATGAGAACACCCTCACCGTAAACCTCAACAAAAACACCGTGACGGGTTATTCTTTCGGCAAGCTCAACATTAAGATATGCAATCGTTGCGGCCATTGAGCGAGAGGTCGTTTCAACCGTTTTAAGAAGCGGAATCTCATAATGCTGTGAAAGCTCAACAACAGCATCGGGACATTCAAGATTTCTTGAAACCACGATACAGGCGGGCCTTTTGGCAATATAATTCTTAACCCTTTCATAACGCTCCTCTTTGTCAAAGCGGTTGATATATTCAACCTCGGCTTTACCGAGAAAGTTGATTCTCTGATTGTCAAAGAAATCGTCAAAGCCCGAAATGACAAGTCCGGGTCTATGTACATCAAGTGAGGTTATAAGTATATCCGACGGGTCCTTGGGCATATACAAAACCTCAAACTGTAAATCTTTAATTAATTTGGCAAGTGAAACGGAATATTTCGCGGCCATTTTCAACACCTCCGTGTAAAAATGTTAAATAATTACCCTTTCGGCTTCCTCTCTCTGCTTTCTGAGAATTGCATTCTCTTCAATGGGAGTATCACATTCAAAGGTAAATTTCATCATCGGATGATTTGTGCTTTCAATCGCTTCTCCATCTTCGTTGCGGAGATTTTTTGCAACAACAGTAAAAGGCTTCTTGCCGACCTGCATAACCTCAAGAGTATCACCCTCGAAGAAACGGTTACGCTGAGAGCAGTAAACGGTACCGTTTTCCTGCTTTTCGGCTATAGCCATAACATCCCATTCACGGTTATAACCGCCCTTATAGCTTATCTGAGCATCAGCTGACGGGTCGCCGTAAAAAAAGCCCGTACAGTAGTCTCTGTAGCTAATTTTGGTCATTTCATCAATAAGCCATTGCTCAGGTCTGAAATCATCTGAGGGATTACTGCAATAAGCATCAATAGCCATACGGTAAGCATTGGTGACAACTGCAACATAATAAGCGGATTTTGCTCTGCCTTCGATTTTAAAGCTGGTTATACCTGCCTTGACCATATCGGGTATATGCTCAATCATACACATATCCTTAGAGTTGAGAATATATGTTCCGCCCTCGTCTTCACCGACAGGGAAATACTGACCGGGTCTCTTTTCTTCAACAAGGCGATAATTCCATCGGCAGGGCTGAGCACACTCACCGCGGTTTGCATCACGGTTGACAAGATAATTTGATATAAGACATCTGCCTGAAAATGATACACACATTGCACCGTGAACAAAGCACTCAATATCCATATCATCGGGTATATTCGTCCTGAGGGTACGGATTTCATCCATACTGAGCTCTCTGGCGGTAACAACACGCTTTGCGCCCATTTTATAAAAGGCATTGGCGGCGGCATAGTTAACCACACCTGTCTGAGTTGAAATATGAATTTCAACCTCAGGAGCATATTTCTTAGCATATTCGAGCACACCCAGGTCAGAAATTATAAATGCATCGACTCCTGCCTTTTTTGCGTTTATAAGAAAATCGGGTAAATGCTCAAGCTCATTGCTTCTCGGCAGCACATTACAGGTAAGAT
>JAZSQD010000014.1:0-20414 GCA_045537815.1 Acutalibacteraceae bacterium
ATCTGCTCTTGAGAAAGCATCACCAACAAATAAACCCTCAAACCAACTTTCTAATGGGAACTCTAATTTGTTATAAGTATTATATACAATACTTGAGGGAGGCATAGGTTTGTTGTTTATAGCCCATACCCCTTCGAGAACTTTCCAAGTATTTGTGGATATAAGGTATGACGTTTTTAAAACATTTTCAGTTTTTATCGATGATAACAATTTAATTTTAGTTGAAGAAAGCCAATATTTTATACTCTCTTTTTCTTTTTCGGGTGTTATGTAATTATTATATATTTCATTTGCCATATCATATAATTCTACATATTTTCCATTGTCAAAAATTATTTTAGAATACAGGTACTTATAAACTTCCATAGAATTAGATTCTAACTTTTTCTTTAGTGTTTTATACTTTTGATAATGAATTTCAACTAAAACACCATTGACATATTTGCTTACAAAATTATCTTCATCACACAAAACAAGAATATCTAAATCAGAATCATCTGTAGCTAATCCGTAAGCCACAGAACCCATAAGGATAACACTATGAATATGTTTATCTTGCTTTAATAATGCAACTTCACTATTAAGAATTTCTAATTGCTTTTTCATATTAATCTCCGCAATCACAAGTTATATTGTGATTATAACATAACCACAATAACATTTCAACAAATTCACAAACAACCCTAAAAAAACAAAAACACCCACTCTGAAAGTGGGCAAAAAAATAATTACTCAGTATGCTGTGGTGGAGACGGAGAGGATCGAACTCTTGACCTCTTGAATGCCATTCAAGCGCTCTCCCAGCTGAGCTACGCCCCCATAAAAGGGCACACTGAGTAATTTATTTATTAAGTTTTCGGGGTTTGATACGTTCGTATTTCCCGCTACTCGATTATATTATCATAAAGACTCAGGTTTGTCAATAGTTTCTGCTTCATTTTAAGCATCAAGGTAATCCCTTCACCTTGCCGCTTTGTCAGCTGTTCTGAGTAAAGATATTATCGGCATAATGAGAAAACCGCTGAAGAAATTACCCACCCCATGCACCGTATCAAATATAGCTCCTGCAGCTATCCAGGTAAGCATACCCTTAAAATCGAGACCAAAGAAAATTGCCTGCGCCGGTGCGTAAAGTATGCCGTATAAAAAGCCGTGTAACGAACATACCGCTACATATACCGCTACCGCAACTCCCTTGGGCATCTTTTTAGGCAGAAGCATTGTAACTGCCCAAAGAATTGTCCAGATATACAAATACGGAATCCACCAGGCGTTGAAGCCGCCGAAAAGGCCTGTAAGAAGAACAAATATATATATGGGATATAAGGCTTTTTTTCGGTATACAACCGTTATAGCCACCGTAAGAGCACCGATAAGATGTATATTCGGCAAGGCCTCCATTATGAGCTTTGAGCAATACATCAGCGTGCCGAGCATACTGAAAATTGCCGTTTCTTTAACTGTAAGCTTCATTATTCTGCTCTGAAGGAATATATTGCATTTTCTGTTATATCAGTCATGTCAACACCCGTAGCGGAAAGCTCACCGTTTGCGTAAAATGCCCAGTATTTGCCGTCTTTGGTATAATCATAGGTCTTTCCCGCTACCGTCTTGACATAAAGACCGTAAGGACCGTTTTCACCTTCAATAAGCTTTGCATCGAGAAGAGCCTCTCCTACCGTTTTTTTATCGGTACTGACCTTGTAGCTCATAGTGCTGCCGTCAGTATCAACAACGGTGAAGTCAAAACTTTTTTCACCTTCACCGATATGTGTAACCTGCAGGTTATCCCCTGCCGTTGTGCTTGCATCGGTGGGTGTTTGTGTTCCTGAGCATGCAGCAAAGCTGAAAAGCATAACAGCTGTAAGTAAAATTGATAATAATTTTTTCATTTTTTACGCTCCTTTGTATTAGTTCTTTGCTTGGGTTTACTGCTTTAATTCTGTTTTTCTCAACATCCTTTCAAAAAAATACTTCCCATCCGTACAACGATGAGAAGACAACAAAGAAGGCTCCGCTCTGCAGAGCTTTTTTCGTTGCACTCTCCACTACCCGAAAGCGCGGTACGATATGTAAGGCAATTGAGCATTCCGACTTACGCAAAGCGATTACGGCAATGGCTGTTGCTCGGGATTTGCACCCGTATTTCCTCAATTGCTATGTTAATTATACCACTGTAATAATACTTTGTCAACAAAAAAGTACCCGCCGAAAGCGAGTACTTTTTTTCTGTTTATAGCTTTTTATAAAAAGTTAAAAGAGATTCGGAAGATTATTCTTCTTCCTTTTTCTTCTTAAGGCAAACGAATGCTGCGCCGGATGCTACTGCAAGAGTACCAAGTGCTACTATTACTGCAGATGTATCACCTGTCTTCGGGGGCTTTGTTGTTACAACAGCGGGAGCAGTTGTTTCTTCAACCTTACCGATGAATCCGATGTACATGTTTGCGAAGAAGTTTACGATTTCGTTGTCAAGTAAGCCTTCGATTGTTGTTGTATCAAGACCGAGACTTTCAAGAGCGCCGAAAAGCATATCAGCGATTGTTGCTGTTGCCTGTGTTGCTATTGCTGCAAGGTTAGCGATATTGAATTCGCCTGTTTCATAGGAAGCAAGGCTGATGCCGCTGCCGTTGAATGTACCTGCAACTGAGCTCATAAGTGATTCAAGACCACCGTCGGAAAGTGCACCTACTAAAGTAGTAAGAAGGCTTGCTGTTTCTTCTTCAACAGGGATAAGACTGATAATTGAAGTCAGATCAAAGCTGTTGGAAGCTGTGCCGTCACCGGAATTTGAAGCGGGAACTGAGTTAAGATCCTTGATAACATTTTCGATTGTTTCGGGATCAATAGCATCATCACCTTCAAAGGTGTCGAGGATTGCTTCAAAATCGATATCTTCAAGGTTAAGATCACCTAAGATTGACTCGAGATCTGAAGCAGTAAGTCCGCCGAGATCAACACCGTTTAAAATATCGGAGATTGAATCGTCAGCAGCAACAGCTGTGGGAACAAGCATACATGCACAGAGCATAGCTGCAATCAACACACTAAAAAACTTTTTCATTGTCTATCATTCCTTTCTATAAATTTATATAAACAGCATAAAGCTGAAAATATACTTCTTATCTGACATATTATACTATATTTAGTAGCTATTTACAATAGTTTAAGCAAAAAAGTTGTAAATTTTACCATGTAACATATACGTCAAGGCCTGATGTTGTAAAGTTTTCACCAAGCACCATTCCGTTTTCCTTAAGTGCGCCGCAAATTGAAAGCAGCATCTGATAATCCTTAGCTGTGATACGGCATGTTACGGAAATTTCCGAACGGTCGGCAAAGCTCTCAAGTCTTCCGGGCACGAAGCCTGTACACCACCAATACTTACCGTATTCTCTTGTGTACATCTCTTCACCGTTACGGTAGCCTGTCATTGACATAAACAGAGCATCCGCATTGCTGGCCGCATCGTAGTGCTCAACGGTTCTGTCCTTAGGCTTTGTGTATACGCCGATTTCGTTACCAATAAACAGATAGCCGTACTGACCCTTCCAGAACTGGATAAGCCAATCCTTTCCGCCGTATTCAAACTTTAATCTCATTGTATCCATATAGATTGAAACAAAGGGTGCACCAAGGTCGTATAACTCGTTATAGCCGCCCTGACGCTGCCAGGGGTCATTACTTGTGTAATAGTAATTACCGTCCGGGTCGTACTGATATCCACCGAGGCCGTCGTCAAAAATCGCTCCGTTTTCCTGATTGCCTGACTGATTGTTGACTGTAGGCTTGGTGGAGGAAGGCTTTGTAGTGGTCGTTGTTGATTTTTCGGTTGTTGTGGTAGCAGAAGTTGTGGCTTCCTGAGTTGCAGCAGTTGTTGAATCACCTGCCGTCGTGCCTTCTGTTGTACTTTCGTTAGTAATAACAATAGCCGGCAAATCGTTGGAAGTTGTATTTTGATTCTGCTGCTGACTTGCGGTTGTTGTAGGCTTGAGAGTTGTGTTTGTTGTGGCAACCTTACTGTCGCTCTTTGATATTGCTCTGACCCCGATAAATGAGCCGAAGCAGACAACAATCAGAGCTAAAATCACCAGAATTGAAGATTTATTTTTATCCATTGACATAGTCAGACCTCCGAAAAAAGCACATATATACACATAATACTTCACATTTTAATACATAGTATAGATTAGCAGAATTTTCCCGAAAGGTCAAGTCTATTTTTAATTGTTTACAAATAACTAAAACTTTTTTTCAGGAACATCAGAAAAAAAGGAATCCTGCAACACTTTTCAGTATTGCAGGATATAGATTTCTTTTGGTTTTAGTTGTTGCCGAAAATATTTCTGCCCTTAAATACGGGAAGAATATCACTGTCGTCATCATCTGTGTCATCAAAAATTGACTCAGCCTTCTTCTCTGCGGGCTGTTCGGGGGCTTCAGCTTGTACGGGAACCTCTACTGCCTTGGATTCAACAACCGCTGCGGGCTGAACAGGTACAAACTCTGCGGGTGCGCCACCTGTTGCTGAAGCAGCAGCTGCCTTTTCAAAAATCGAAACGAAGCTCTGACCGAATTTTGTTGATGCAAAGTCAATAGTTTCAGGGTCCATTGATGTAAAGATGGAAGCTGAATCCTTTCTTGTTGACTGGCTGATGAATTCAGGGGCTGCCTGCTGAACGGGCTGAGCTGCAGCCTGAGCAGCTTCGGAGGCAACTGTCTTTGCATTTTCACCGATACCAAAGCCTGTTGCGATAACGGTAATAAGCATTTCATCTCCCATATCCTCATCGAATACAGAACCGAAGATGATGTTTGCATCGGGATGTGTTGCATCGGCAATAAGTGAGCCTGCCTGCTCAATCATATCAAGTGACATATCGGATGAGCAGGTAACATTGATGATAACACCGCTGGCACCGTCAATAGCAGTTTCAAGAAGAGGACTAGTAATAGCCTGCTTGGTTGCTTCGGCGGCACAGTCAGCGCCTCTGCCGCGGCCGATACCCATATGAGCAAGACCTGCATCCTTCATAACGCTCTTGATATCTGCAAAGTCGAGGTTGATATAACCGGGAACCTTAATTGTATCTGAAATACTCTTAACGCCCTGCCAAAGAACATCGTTTGCCTTACCGAATGCGTCCTTCATGCTGAGGCTCTTATCGCCTAAAAGCTTAAGTCTTTCGTTAGGGATAACGATAAGACTGTCTACGTGCTTTTCAAGCTCCCTGATGCCGTCTTCTGCCTGCTTCATTCTCTTTCTGCCTTCAAACTTGAAGGGCTTGGTTACGATACCGACAGTAAGTGCGCCGAGCTCTCTTGCGATTTCTGCAACAACGGGAGCTGCACCTGTACCTGTACCGCCGCCCATACCGGCAGTAATGAACACCATATCGGTTGAACGAAGAGCATCAGCAATAACATCACGGCTTTCTTCAGCAGCCTTCCTGCCGATTGCGGGGTCACCGCCTGCACCCATGCATCCTGTTACCTTTTCACCGATCTGGATTTTATGGGTTGCCTTTGAATTTTCGAGAATCTGTCTGTCTGTGTTGATGGAAAGGAATTCAACACCGATAATACCGGACTCAACCATTCCGTTAACGGCATTACCGCCGCCGCCACCGACACCGATTACCTTAATCTGATTGTAGGCGATATTTTCGTTATCGATAATAAAACCCATTTTACTTCCTCCTGTAATATATCAAATTTCGTATAAGTCAGATTTATCCTTATGCCTATTTGGGCATAATATCTTATTATCTCAAAGATTATAACACGACTTTTCTGAAATTACAATAAAAAATTTGTATAAGATTTTGGTTTTTTTCTTATATTTTTGTAAAAAAAGGAAAAAACTTCCGTCATTCTGCCTTAAGAGTGCCCTTCTGGAAGGCGGGAACAGCCGTTTTTGCATTTATGTATCCTGTCTCTCCCTCGGCAAACTGTGTGCTGAGAATGTTTGCCGCGTCTGCAATTTGCTTATTGATATCAAAGCAGCTACCGAGATAAATCATTACACCGTTGCAATAAAATCTTACATTTCTCATATCAGCAATATTGATTACGCCTCTTTTTATAATATCGTGGTTATCAGCAGCCTCAACAATGGCTTTGATAAGCTCATATTTAGCCGCATTATTCTCTGACGGAGTATAAACCGTGCCTATGGGACAATCCTGCTTTTCTAAGCCCTTGACACGGAAAAAGCCGTCCTCGAGCTTTTTGACCTCGTGAGATACAACCATACCGTAGCTGTCTACACATATATATTCCTCACCATTTACTATCAGGTAGCGGTCTGTAGTGGGGGTTACGGTGATTATGATTCTGTCCGGAAGCTTTCTTTTAATATCAACACTGTGAATGTAGGGAAGCTCACCGCAAACAAGTGTACTGACCTTGTCTTCGCTGACAGCAAACATATTTGCACCCTTTTCAATTCCCGAAGCACCAATTATCTGACTTTCAGTATATATACTGTCACCTTCAACGGATATATCGGCAACAGGAGTACCCTTGGCATATATGTATACACCTAAAAACGCAATAACAAATATAATAAAAAGAGAGGTTATCGCTATGTTGCGTCTGATACGCTTTTTCCTTTTGATTGCCGCTCTTTCCTTGCTGATTTCACCCGGGGATTTTCCGCCCTTTATTTCGCTGTCATAATAACGGTCAGCCTTATGCCTTTCCCTGTGTTCACGAAGCTCCTTTGCTTTACTGATTCTTTCATCTGCAGATGAGGCAAGCTCTGAAACAGGTCTTCCCTTGGGTGTTCTGGATTTTTTCTTTTTTGCGTTAGCAGACTTCGTCCGTGCATTACCTCCTCTGCCCTCTGAAATGGGAGGCGCTGCTTTTTTCGGCTTTTCTGTAGGCACCGAAGCTTTTTTCTGTGTCTTTTTGGGTGCGGTTTTCTGCTGAGCTTTCTTTGAAGCTGAGGGCTTAACTGTTGTATACCCCTCGCTTTCAGCCGATTTACCCGCACTTATGGGAGCCCACATATCAGGAGTTATGTTTTTTGGTCCGTCTGACTTTTTTCCGACTGAAGGACCTGAGTCTGTATATCTTCCGAAGGTCTCGGATGTATTTTCATTTCTTCTTCCGGACATTGTTTACCTCCTGAAAATTTCAAAGGCAGAGTATTATATTCTTTACAGAATTATAATACAGCCGCCCACGAAAAAATTTATAGCTTTATCTCATTCAGGTGCTTCTACGGATATCCGCACCGAGAGTCTTAAATGAATCCTCTATTTTTTCATAGCCTCTGTCAATATGCTCAAGCCCGGTAATCACCGTTCTGCCCTCTGCAGCAAGGCCTGCAACCACAAGAGAGGCACCTCCTCTGAGGTCAGGTGATTTTACTCTTGCACCTGTAAGCTTTTCAACTCCGTCAATAAGAGCAACCTTACCCTCGATTTTGATCTTTGCGCCCATCTTGCTAAGCTCACTAACGTGCTTGAAGCGACTTTCAAATATGTTTTCCACTATTACGCTTGTTCCTTTTGCAACGCTCACCATAGCCATAAAAGGAGCCTGTGCATCTGTAGGGAAACCGGGATACGGCATTGTTCTTATATCCCTTATAGCCTTCGGCCGACCGTTCATTTTAAGTCTTACACTGTCCCTGCTGCTGTCTATACGGCACCCTGCCGCCTCGAGAAGCGGAAGAACGGAAAGAAAATCACCTGTGGAAACATTATTAAGAGTAACATCTCCGCCCGTTGATGCAGTTGCACAAAGATAAGTGAGTGCAACGATACGGTCTGAAATCACACTGTGCTCACAGCTTCGGCTTTTTAAGGCACCGTCTATTACAACAGTCCCCTCTCTGCCCACCTCAATTTTGCACCCCGCAGAATTCAGAAACCTTGCAAGATCGGTGATTTCAGGCTCTCTTGCCGCATTTAGTATCACTGTCCTACCCTTAGAAAAAGCAGTTGCAAGAATAATGTTTTCGGTAGCACCTACACTCGGAAAGGAAAGGCTTATCACCGTTCCCGTTGTTCGTCGGGGCATAAAGCAACGTATTTCTCCGCCGCTTTCGTCAATCTGAGCACCCAGCTTTTTTAATGAGCTGAGATGAAGATCAATAGGTCTGAGTCCTATTTCACAGCCTCCCGGAGAGGAAAGCACCGCATTACCCGTTCTGCCCAGCACCGAGCCGAGAAAAACTATGGAAGAGCGCATCTCTCTCATAAGTGCATCGGGGATGCAGTAGTCAGACACCCCGGTAGCATCAACCGTTACCGTATGATTATTTCTGCTGACACGGCACCCGAGATGCTCGAGAATTTTAACTGCCGCATTCACATCAGTCAGCTCGGGACAGTTATGGATTACACTTATTCCGTCAACAAGCACCGTCGCCGCAAGAATTGGAAGTGAACTGTTTTTTGAACCCTGAACGTCAATTTCACCCCTGAGTCTTTTAGAGCCGTCTATGATAATGCTTTGCATATAATCACACCTTTCACCCTATGATATGCAAAAAGGTGAAAAAAAGTGATTTTTGACTGTATTTTATTCTTTTATAAGTGAAATAACAATATCTGCGATTTTTTCCTTAGCGTCACTGACCGCCATCGCCTTTGCGTTACTTTCGATTTCCTTACGAAGCTCATCATCATTGACAAGTGAAAGGAAAAGCTCATCCATTCTTTCTTTGGTAAGCTCTTTTTCTTCAATAACTCTTGCCGCATTTTTATTAACAAGAGCCATAGCGTTATGATACTGATGATTTTCGGCAACATTGGGCGAAGGGATAAGTATTGATGCCTTGCCGAGAGCCTGAAGCTCTGAAAGTGAGCTTGCACCTGCACGGCAGATTACAAGATCGGCGGCAGACATACATACGTCCATATCGCTGATATATTCTCTTATTTCAACATTGGTCTTGCTGTCGGTATCAACACCTTTTTTCTTCAGCTTTTCGGGCACCCATAAGCCGTACTGACCCATGGCGTGAAGGAAATAAAGCTCTTCATTGTCACTGTGTTCTGTTATAAGCTCAACCATAGCATTATTGATTGTCATTGCGCCGAGACTTCCGCCCATCGAAAGAATGAGCTTCTGATCATCTCTGATTCCGAGCTGAGCTCTGCTTATGTCTCTGTCTGCTCTGAGCATTTCACCTCTTACTGGCAGACCTGTTACCGTTACGGGATTTCTGGGCTCAAGATATTTTTCTGCCTCACCCGCGGTAAGCATAACTCTGTCTACTACCTTTGCAAGAGCCTTGTTTGTGATTCCGGGATAAGCATTCTGCTCGTGGATAGCCGTGGGAATGCTCATTTTTGCAGCCATTCTGACAACAGGACCGCTGACATAACCGCCGAAGCCTACAACAACATCAGGGTTAAAATCTCTGAGTATTTTCTTTACTCTTCCGTTGCAGGTAAGAAGATACCACACTGTGAGAAGATTTCTGAAAAGATTTACAATAGAGATTTTTCTCTGAAAGCCCGAAATCTTTATAGTCGTAAAATCAAAGCCTGCAGCGGGTACAAGCTTTGCTTCCATTTTATCCTTAGTTCCGACAAAAAGTATCTCCGCGTCGGGATACCTTTCTCTGATTACCCCCGCAACCGCAAGTGCAGGATTGATATGTCCGCCGGTACCGCCGGCAGCAAAGAGAATTTTCATAATAGTTCCTCCCCTGTTATTGACATCTTTATTCTTTTTCTATCTGTGCGCCTCTTGAAACGGAAAGCACAACGCCCATTTCACAAAGAAGCACTATAAGAGCCGTACCGCCAAAGCTGAAGAAGGGCAAGGCGATACCCGTATTCGGAAAAATATCCGTAACAACACAAATGTTGATTATTACCTGCAGGGCAACCTGAATCATTACCCCCATAACCACCAGAGAGCCGAAATAGTCACGGCTTCTTTTGGCAATGACGAACCCTCTCCAGATAAGCACTGCAAAAAGAAGAAGGATAAGCACTGCACCGAGAAAGCCCAGCTCTTCACAAATAACCGGGAAAATAAAGTCATTCTGCGGTTCGGGAATGTAAAGCTGCTTTTGCTTAGAATTGCCGAGCCCCACACCGAGAAGACCTCCCGAGCCTATGGCATAAAGACCGTTGACTGTCTGATATCTTTCAGAGGAGGTGTTATCTCTTTCTATCCAGGCTGTGATTCGTTCCGCACCGAAGCCGCCGAGGGCTTTGAGAATATCAGGCTTCATAATTACAAGCGTAACACCCGCCGCAACAACAAGACCGAGAATAACAAAATATTTCTTTTTTGTTCCGCTGAGCCAGAGCATTGCAACACCCATACAGAACATAAGAATAGTACATGAATAATGGCTTTCAAGAAAGATAAGACCGCAATAAACCGCGATAACTGATGCTATGATTATACATGCCGTAAAGGGAGTTCTTCCGAAGCCGAAAATTTTTCTTTCCGCTTTTGTAAGACCGTCTGAATCCGGGTCGAATTTTGCCACAGTACCCTTAGGTGCTCTCAAAGGCTTCTGCAACACACACAAGGCATATGCCAGAACAAGTATCAGCGAAAATTTAGCAAACTCAGAGGGCTGAAGCTGAAATGAGCCGATATAAAGCCATCTTTTTTCGCTTTTGCCTATATTAAAAAGCAAGGTCAACGAAAGAACAATCACTGTCATAACAAAAGCAAAGGGAGCAAATCTTCCGTTAAATGCTTTGTAGTCTATTTTACTCAGAACAAACATAGCAACTATGCCTATAATTCCCGCTCTGAGCTGAGATTTGAAAAGCACATCCGCTCCGCCTCTGTTTGATGCCGCATAAGCATAGGAAGCGGAATACATCATTATTATGCCGAAGGTAAAAATAAGAAGGACCGTACATGCAAAAATAAGGTCGAAATTTCCGCGTTGTACAAGGTTTGTTGAAAAACCTCTGCCTCTTATGGACGGGGCTGATTTTCTTTTCTTATTTTCCATAACGTTCCTCCCTGAATATTTTTATCTGTAAGCTCAGATAACGGTATAGATAAGTGCAATACCGATAACTGCGCCGATTGTGCTCACAAGCGTGAATACTGCAACGATTTTCTTTTCATTCCAGCCGCACATTTCAAAATGATGGTGAATCGGTGCCATTTTGAAAACCTTCTTTTTGCGGATTTTGATTGAGCCAATCTGAATAACATCGGAAAGAGCCTCAATTACATACACGATACCCACAGGAAGAAGAATGAGAGGACACTCGATAGCATAAGCAAGTGCAACAACTATACCGCCAAGGAACATAGAGCCTGTATCGCCCATCATAACCTTTGCGGGATAGTGGTTCCAGATAAGATAACCTGCACAACCGCCTGCAAGAGCCGCACCGAGTATACCTACAGAGGTGTTTTTCATCATAAGCGCCATAACAGTAAATGCAACACCTACAGGCACGGTAACGCTTCCGCAAAGGCCGTCGATACCGTCGGTGAAGTTAACTGCATTGATTGCGCCGTAAATAACACAGATGCCGAAAATGAAGAAAAATATCATTCCGGGAACCGAATCAAGTGTAATGATACCGTAAAAAGGAATATACATTCTTGTGCTGCCGCAAACGGCAAGAGAAGCAAGATATCCGCCGATAATAAGCACCTGAGGAACGGTCTTCTGAATTTCGGTAAGACCGAGGTTTCTCTTTTTGACAACCTTGATATAGTCATCGGCAAAGCCCACAAGAGCAAAGCAGACTGCCATAATAACACCTGCAAAAAGTCTTGTATACTGCTGATATCTTGTTACATCAAGGTCACTGAAAGCAGAAAAGCCGCTGATTTTACATACAATAAGAGCAACTGCAAGAGCAATTATTGAGCCTATTATAAACATAATACCGCCCATTGTGGGAGTACCCTGCTTTTTAGCGTGCCACTTAGGTCCGATATCCACAAGAATATTCTGACCGAATTTAAGCTTATGAAGCACGGGAATAAGGAAATATCCGAGCACCGCAGTGAGCACAAAGGATACCCCTAAAGAAATTACAACTGCAATTATACTGTTCATTTAAAACATCCTTTCAATTCATGCTGTTCAATATATCCGGGACTATCTGCCTCTCGTCACAGGGAAGCTTTTCTTCCCCTATTATCTGATAGGTTTCATGCCCTTTTCCGCATAGTAAGATAATATCATTTTTTTGCGCTGTTTTCAAGGCATATTCAATGGCTTCAGCCCTGTTTTTTTGTATATACACGGGTATTTTTGATTTTTTCATACCCTCAAGTATATCATCAATTATGCTTTCCGGGTCCTCTGTACGCGGGTTATCGCTGGTAACAATGGCAACATCGGAAAGCTCAGCAACGGTTTTGCCCATAAGAGCTCTTTTACTTTTATCTCTGTCTCCGCCGCAACCGAAAAGAGTGATAATTCTGTTACGGTCAAAATTTTTCAGAGACAGCAAAGCCTTGCGGATACCGTCCGGGGTATGGGCGTAATCAATAATAACTCTGAAGTCTGCATTGATGTTAAGTATTTCCATCCTGCCCCTGACGCCGTAAAAGCTTCTTAACGCGGCACCGCAGCACTCAACAGAAACACCCTGCTCCAAGGCAACGGCAACAGCCGCCATTGAGTTTGATATATTGAAATCACCCGGAATCTGCAGCTTCATTCTGTGAATGAGACTGTCACCGACAAAGGCGTAATCTGTCACATTTTCGTTATATTTGATACATTTGGCGGTATAGGTTGCCGCATCGCTCCTGAGAGAATAGGTTATAACCCTGCCCGCAGAAGCCCGTGAAAACTCTTCCCAATGTATATCGTCTCGGTTAATTATCGCTTTATCACAGCGTTCAAAAAGCTTAAGCTTGGCATTTTTATAATTTTCAAATGTACCGTGATAGTCAAGATGGTCCTCGGTAAGATTTGTAAAAACTCCGCAGTCAAAATGAAGACCGTAAAGCCTTTCCTGACAAAGCCCTTGGGAGGAAGCCTCCATAATGCAGTATTCTCCGCCTTTACGGGCTGTTTCGTCAAGCATTCTGTGAAGATTGAAGCAGTCGGGAGTGGTAAGACTCGAGCCTTCGCTTCTACCTTCAATAATATTCTCAACCGTGGAAATAAGACTGCACTTCTTGCCTGCGGCGGTCAGTATACTGTAAAGCATACCGCCGGTGGTTGTTTTGCCGTTAGTGCCTGTAATCGCAATCAGACGGAGTTTTCTGTGAGAGTTACCGAAAAATTCACTGCATAAGAGTGCATATGCTTTTCTCGCATCGGGAACCCTTATACATCTGTCCCCTTCTCCCTTTTCGCAGATAACAAGTCTTGCACCGTTATTTAAAGCATCCTGTATATAGCAACTTCCTTTTTCATCGCAGACAAACACAGATTCTGCTGTACATTTACGAGAATCGTCCGTTATAAATTTTATGTCTGCATCATCCTGTTTATACACTATATCTATTGCTTTAAGCAAACGGGAAATAAGCATAATAACCTCCGTCAGTCTTCCGCTATGTCTTCGCCTCTGAAATATACCGTTATTCTTGAGCCTGCGTCTATCTGGGTGTCGGCAGCCACACTCTGCTTAAAGGCTTTTATGCCTGCCGTATCCGTAGGTCCTGAGAAAACAACATTTATTCCTGTTTTATTTGCAAGTCTGTTAACCTCGCTCACACTCAGACCCGTAAAATCGGGAACGGTAACCTTTTCAGACTCACTGTCGTTTTCGGTATAAAGAACTATCACACCGCCTGCGGGTATAGCCTCCTCAGCAGAGGGAACCTGAGCGACTACCTTTTTACCGCCGCCTACAATTCTTGTTGTAAAGCCGTTATTAGCAGCCGACAGCTTGGCTGATGATACATCCATACCTATAAATGAAGGTGTTGTATGACTGATTGATGCAAGCTCGCTTGCGGTATACTGGGGCTCAACATTCAAATAATCAAGGGTGAGCTCCATAACCTCCTTTGCAATGGGAGCCGCAAGCACACCGCCACCTGTGTTGGAGCCCTTAGGGTCGTCAACACCAACCAGAATCGCTACCTGGGGGTCGTCGGCAGGTGCAAAGCAGACAAAAGAAGCAATATAAATATCCTCATTGCTTGCTACGTCAAGCTTTTCAGCGGTGGCGGTTTTACCTGCAACCCTGTAGCCTGCTATATAAGCGTTTTTACCTGTACCTGAATCTACAACCGATTCCATCATTGAGCATACGGTTTTTGCCGTATTTTCTGAAACAACACGGCGTTTTACCACGGGCTCGGTTTCTGAAACGATATTGCCGTCACCGTCAACAATGCTCTTGACAAGATAGGGCTGCATAAGCTCACCGCCGTTTGCTATGGCGCAGGTTGCGGTTATAAGCTGAAGAGGACTTATTCTGATAGTCTGACCGAAGGATGTACTTGCAAGGTCAACCTTGCTCATCTTGTCGGGATTGTGAACAACAGGATATGCCTCGTTGGCAACGTCAATACCCGTTCTTTCGTTAAAGCCGAAGGCATCAAAATATTTGTTGAATTTTTCCACACCGAGGCGCTGACCGATTTCAATGAAAACCGGGTTGCAGGAATTCATAAGACCCTTCGTGAAGTCCTGATGTCCGTGGCCCGAGCGGTTAACACAGTGATAGTTTATATCGGCAACACGGTAGCTGCCGCTGCAGTTAAATCCGGAATTAAGACTGACCACGCCCTCTTCAAGAGCCGCAGCAGCGGTAAAAATCTTAAAGGTTGAGCCCGGTTCATAGGTGCTTGTAACACAGAAGCTGTTCCACTGCTCAAAAAGAAGCTCGGAATACTTCTGACTGTATTCGGGAGTACCCGGTTCAAGGCCCTCGAGAGCGGTTTTATCGGTGGTTTCAAGAAGCACACGGGGATTATTAAGATCAAAGTCAGGCTTATCACTCATAGCAAGCACGGCACCCGTATCAACATCCATAACAATACCGTAAACGCCTGCCGCTTTTGTATCCGTAAGAGCCTGATTAAGCGCATTTTCAAGATAGGTCTGGATATTTGCATCTATAGTTGAGACAACACCGTTACCCTCGACCGCATCAAAATAGGTTTCATAGCTGCTTTCAAGCACGTTGCCCTTGGCGTCCTTGGCGGTTACAATTCTGCCGTCCTGACCGCTGAGGGTTTCGTTATAATAAAGCTCTATACCGGTGTCACCGTTATTATCTGCATTAACTACGCCGATAACCGTCGAGGCAAAGTTATTATTCGGATAAGTGCGGATACTGTCTGCCTCATAATAAAAATAGTTGAGAGGATAGAATTTCTTTTCTACCGGCTTTGCTTCCTTGAAGGGATTTCTTGATGTACCCGGAACGGTGAATGTGTAAGGCTCGCTGAAAAATTTCTCAAGCTTATCCCTTGTCTGAGCTGAGACTGCCTTTTTGATTCTTACATACTTGCCCTTGGTTTCTTTGAGAAGGTAGTCTATGTCACTCTTCTCCACCGACAAAATTTCGGAAAGACCCGTTGAAAGGCGTTCGTAGAAGCCCTCAAGCTTATCGGGATATTTTTTGAAGGAGCTTCTTATTTCATCGGGATTTGCACACAAAATCCACGCAGATGTGCTTGTAACAAGAGGAGTCATATTACAGTCATAAATGGTACCTCTTACCGCTTCAATTTTTTGATCGTAAAGCTGATTTCTAGCGGCCGCTTCCCGGTATTCGTCACCGTGAACAAGCATTATATAGCCGATTCTGCCCAGATTAACTATAAGAAAGCAGGCAAAAACAAAAGCAAGAAAGCCCTTACTTCTGTTAACGAATCTTTTTTCGGTTTTTCTTTTTACACGTCCCTTAAAAATAATAAATTTCACCTGTTTACACCTCGGTTTAAAATAGGGACTGTTTGCTTTTACGCTTTTAACAGTCCCCTACTCATCTTAATTAAAGTATATTCATTTATTCTGCGAGAAAATAACCTTATTTCCGTCTGATGTATCAAGGTATATCTCGTTTCCTGATGTAACCTTGACAAGACCAAGCTTTTCGACGGCTATTCTGTCAATATTCTCTGCGCTGACGAGCTGATTGAGCTGCACCTTGAGTTCTCTGTTTTTTGCCTGAGAAAAAGCATACTCGGTTTTTGCGGTTTCATAGTTTTTCTTTGCTGTATCTCTGGCAACAAAGCTGTGACATGCCACTGCATAAAGTATCAGGAAGGAAAAAACAACGGCAGCAATCTTAATAAACTTACGGTTCGTTACTTTTTCGTTATATGTACGGATTTCCTGTTGTGTTTTCTTTGCCCTCTTAAGACCGTTTTTTTCATCCTTTTGCGGAATCGGGTCAAGCTGCGGTGCGGTTTCATAAGCTACATCATAAAGCTTATATGCCTTTTCGGCTGCCATATTTTTCACCCCTTATATCATATCCTTGCGTCAGGCTTATTTTATACGCTCAACGCATCTTAAAGTCGCACTCCTTGAGCGCTTATTAACTTCAATTTCTCTTTCACACGGTAATACCTTTTTAAACGGCAGGAAGCCGTCGGGAGTTTTCCCGCAAATGCAAATCGGTGTCTGCGGAGGGCACTCACAACCCTTGCAATACTTAACGAACGCTTTTTTTACTATTCTGTCCTCAAGCGAGTGGAAGGTTATTATCACTACCCTGCCCTCTTTTTTCAGGCTGTAAAACATATCATCAAGTGTATTCTGTAATTTTTCAAGCTCGCCGTTAACCTCAAGCCTTATTGCCTGGAAGCATCTTTTTGCAGGGTGTCCGCCGTTCCTTCTTGTTGCGGCAGGAATCGCATTTTTGATTATCTCTGCAAGCTCGAGAGTTGTTTCTATTTCTTTCTCTTGTCTTAAATTCACTATGCTTCTTGCTATTCTTGAAGCAAACTTTTCTTCACCGTAATCACGGAAAATTCTTATAAGCTCTCTTTCGCTGTAGGTGTTTACAACGTCCTTTGCGCTCATACCCTGCTGAGACATTCTCATATCAAGCACGGCATCGTTGTTGTAGGAAAAACCTCTTTCCGCCTTATCGAACTGATGAGAGGAAACGCCAAGGTCTGCCATAACTCCGTCAACTGCTTCGATTTCAAGGTCTGCAAGGATTTTCTTAAGCTCACTGAAATTACTGTGAACAACCGTTACTCTTTTATCGTGACCGATTCTTTCCTTTATAACCTCAATGGCATCCGGGTCCTGATCAATAGCTATCAGTCTGCCATTTTCACCTAAGCGGCTGAGTATTTCACGGCTGTGTCCCGCTCCGCCGGTTGTGCAGTCAACATATATTCCGTCGGGCTTTATATTCAGAGCGTCAACGGTTTCCTTTAAAAGGACGCTGATATGTGAAAACTCCATTTTGCTCATCCTTTTGCTTTAGTCATTTCTCAGGTTAAGAAGCTTACCCTCTGCCTTGTAGGTGCGCAGAAGCTTCTTTTCGCTTTCAATAGCTTCTTCATCAAGGACATTGTTTTTGCTGATGGATTCAAGATATTTGTTGTAGTTTTCAGGACTCATAACCTCTACGTAGTCAACGAATCCGACAAAAATACATTGCTTTACGATTTCTGCCTTCTCGGTGGTAAGAGGACTTAAAACAACTCTGCCCTGACTGTCATAGTTTGCTTCACCTGCGCCCATCATAAACTCGGCGCGGATATTTCTTCTTTCTGTTCTGTCCTTTGCTTCAGCGAGAGCTTCCTCGAGAGCTTCCTCAAAACCCTGCTTGCTGTAAAGCTGAATCGACGGGTATTTTGAACTGTGGAAGGTATAATAAACAGTCTCGCCTAATTCATCTCTGAACTTGGCAGGAACAAAAACTCTGTTTTTACCGTCAAGATTATGTTCAAATGTACCGATAAGCATTGTTCTGAGCACCTCTCTTTCTCTCAAAAAATCGCCGTGAGAAATCCGAATTTCACCATAAATCACCGTTTAACAACACAAAGTCGTACCAATTCCCCACCTTGTAGCTATTATTATAATATTATCCTTCTGTATTGTCAATGGTATTTTGTGAATATTTCTAAATTTTTTTATATGTTTTTCCCGATTTTTGAGCATAAAAAAGCCTCACAGAGAATTAACTCTGTGAGGTAGTATATTTATTGGATTTTTGATGTTCAACGGTCGCCGTGGGCGTCGACCGCTACACGGTAAAAAACTGCTTAAAGAAGCTTTGCCGTCAGCCCTTTGCAAGGTACCAGTTAGTGCCTGAACTTACATCAGCAAGAAGCTTGACCTTCATTTCGCAGGCGTTTTCCATTTCACTGCGGATTATCTCACAAACAATGTCCTTTTCTTCCTCGGGGCATTCTACAATCAGTTCGTCATGAACCTGCATTATAAGCTTTGCCTTGAGCTTTTCGGTTTCGAGGCGGTTATATACTCTTACCATAGCGATTTTGATTATATCAGCCGCAGTTCCCTGAACAGGCATATTCTTTGCAACTCTTTCACCGAATGCCTGAAGCATTTTGTTGCTTGCGGTAAGCTCGGGAAGATACCTGCGTCTGCCGAAAAGAGTACTGCAGAAGCCGTCTTCTCTTGCTTTATCAACAACCTCACCCAGATAGCCTCTGATACCGCTGTAATGGTGAAGATAGCCCTTGATATAAGCATCCGCTTCCTTACGTGAGACACCTATATCCTTAGCAAGAGAGAAGGCACCGATACCGTAAACTATACCGAAGTTTACCGCCTTCGCTCTGCTTCTCATAAGAGGTGTGACCATATGAACCGGCATATTGAAAACCTGAGAAGCGGTTATTGTGTGTACGTCCTCTCCCCTGTTGAAGCCGTCAATCATAATGCTGTCATCGGAAAGATGGGCAAGCACTCTTAATTCGATCTGTGAATAGTCGGCATCGACAAGCACGTTGCCCTCTGATGCAACAAAAAACTTTCGCATTTCTCTGCCGATTTCACTGCGTACGGGAATATTCTGCAAATTCGGCTCAAGAGAGGAAATTCTGCCCGTTCTTGTCTCCGTCTGATTAAGTGTGGAACGGATTCTTCCGTCAGCACAGATAACCTTGAGAAGTCCCTCGCAATAGGTTGATTTGAGCTTTGCAAGGGTACGGTATTCGAGAATATCCTTTACTATCGGGTATTCGTCAGCGAGCTCCTCGAGCACCTCTGCATTGGTTGAGTATCCGCTTTTTGTCTTTTTCTTCGAAGGAATCTGTAAATCCTCAAACAACACTACGCCCAACTGTTTGGGAGAATTGATGTTGAATTCTTTTCCCGCTGCAGTATATATTTTTTCGGTGAGAGCGTCAATTTTCACGCTCATATCCTCACCGAAGCGCTCGATGCCCTCTCTGTCAACAAGAAAGCCCTCGTTTTCCATGCTTGCAAGTACCTTTGCAAGAGGAAGCTCGATGTCGTAGAAAAGCTTCTGCTGACCGTTTGCAGATATTTTATCTGTCAACACTTCACTGAGATTTTTCATAACTGCCGCACGCAAAGCCATTTCTTTATGCTCCTCGGTACATTCGATTTCGGGAATGGCTACCGAATATTCCTCAGCGAGGCGGAGTACGTCATAGCTGTTTGCCGCAGGATTGAGAATGTAGCCCATAAGAGAGGTGTCGGTTTTAACATTCTTGAGCTCGTTGCCGTGTAAAAATGCGAATTTGTAAAGTTCCTTCACATCGCTTGTGTGCTTTATACAGCTACATTCAGCAAGCATTGAAAAGAAATCGTAAAAATCAAGCCTTGCGGCATCAATGTACTTCACTCCCCCATCGGTCATAAAGTACATTCCCTTTATTCCGTCACCTGCATAGTCAGTAACAAAATATGCCTCACCAGACTTCTTGATTTCACCTATAAAGCCGTAAAGATCATCTTCTTCGGTGAAGGTACACTTCACGCTTTCCTTTTCCTCTGTGGGAATTTCTATTTTATCTCTTGTAAGTCCGAGCTTTTCAATAATGCCGAACATCTCGAGATTTACAAGCATCTTTATAGCCTTTGAAACATCGCCCTGACCGATAATATAATCCTGCATATTGAGTGAAACGGGTGCCTCAAGGCAGATTGTACCTAATGTGCGGCTGAGATATGCACTGTCCTTGCCCGCTTCTAATTTATCGTGTACACCCTTCTTTATATCAAGCTCGTCAAGGTGCTCATAGATATAGTCAATACTGCCGTATTTACTTATAAGGTCACCTGCGGTTTTCTGACCGATGCCTGCAACACCGGGAATATTGTCGGAGGAGTCACCCATAAGCGCCTTGATTTCAATCATACCCTGCGGCTCAACACCGTATTCCTCCATAAGCTTTGCTTTGTCGTAGGCTGTTGTGACCGCCTTGCCCATTTTGGTGGCGGTGAGAAGTACGGTTGTATTGTCGCTGATAAGCTGAAGGGAGTCTCTGTCTCCCGTGGCGATGAAGCATTTATCCTCACCCTTACACTGTGCGGAAAGAGTACCGAGAATATCGTCTGCCTCATAGCC
>JAZSQD010000027.1:0-5193 GCA_045537815.1 Acutalibacteraceae bacterium
GTACTTTGGTGTAACACGAAGGAGATGCTCGTAAGCCTCCTGCTCATACTTGAGACAGCACATAAGTCTGCCACAGGTGCCGCTGATTTTCACGGGGCTTAAGGAAAGGCTCTGCTCCTTTGCCATTTTGATTGAAACGGGCTGGAAGTCACCGAGGAAGGTGTTACAGCAGAAGGGTCTGCCGCAGATGCCGAGACCGCCGACCTTTTTGCTTTCGTCTCTTACGCCAATCTGACGAAGCTCAATTCTTGTGCGGAAAACGGAAGCAAGGTCCTTTACAAGGTCACGGAAGTCAACTCTGCCGTCAGCGGTGAAGTAAAAGAGAATTTTGTTTCTGTCAAAGGTGTATTCAACATCTACAAGCTTCATATCGAGCTTGTGATATGCGATTTTTTCAAGGCAGACATCAAAGGCAGCCTTTTCCTTTTCTTTGTTTTCACGCACGGTTTTAAGGTCGTTTTCCGTTGCAAGTCTGATAACAGGCTTGAGGGGAGAGGTGATTTCCTCATCGGAAAGCTCACGGTTGGGGATTGTAACCTCACCGCATTCCATACCTCTTGCAGTTTCGACTATAACGCTGTCGCCTTTATTAAATTTGTTACCCTTAGGGTCGAAATAATAATTTTTGCCTACTTCCTTGAAGCGGACTGAAATAACTTCTGCCATATATAAAACTCCTTACCGTGATTTGATTGAAAAAAGCACACTGCTCAGTCTGGTGATTGCAAGATTATGATTGACAGCAAAACGGAAGGCTTCCTGAGCTTCCTGCAATTCGGTCAGAAGCAATGTGAGCTTTTTTCTGGTAAAGCCTACAGAGAGCCGTGTTGCGGTTTCACTGTGGTTTGAAATTAAATCCCTTCCTCCGCTTGCGAGAATAAGAGCATCTCTGACAATGGGGACCATAGCCGAAACTGTTGCACAAAAGAGCTTCTTATCCTTTTTAAAGGCGGAGGTTTTCTTGATGAAAGTAAATTCATTTTCGCTTATCAGGCTCATAATAAGCTCATCTGCAAGCTTCTCTGCCGTCTCGTTCTTGCTGTCCGTTTCGGCAATTTCTTCGCCGAGAGTATAAACAGTGGCTCTTGAAATAATTGTGTCAAGAAACTCAGATTTAGACGGGCAGGTGAGTATAAAGCAAAGATGGGGTGCAGGCTCCTCAAATATTTTTAAAAGAGCGTTCTGAGCCTGAGGGTTCATAAGGTTAGCCTGACGGATTATGAATATGCTTTTTTTGCCTTCGTTGGGAAAAAGCTGTGTCTTGCTTTTAAGCTTACGGACCGCATCAACCTTGATCATGGTGCTGTCGGCTTCCTTTTCAAGAATATGCAGGTCGGGATGAATGAGCTTTTCACATTTCACACAGTGTGAGCATACACCGCAGGGTGAGCTTTCACCGTGACACATAAGCGCCGCAGCGATTTCCTTCGCCGCTTTAAAACGGGTATCGTCATCACTGCCCTCGAGAATAATTGCGTGGGAAAGCTTGCCACTCTTAAGGGCTTGGGCTATTGAATTTTTAAAGCTGGCGGTAACCTTAAGATTGTCAAACATAGTGAAGCCTCGTATATTTTTCAAACATAATCCAATACATTATACAGTAAAAACATTTTTTTTACAATAGCAAATCAACTTTTTATCCGATTTGGAAAGATATTCTTGTATAAAAAGACAAAAAATCAAATAAATTACTGAAAAAAATTACAAAAAATCGAAATAGGTATTGATATTTGAAATTTATGTGTTAAAATGAAGTTACCAATTTAAAAGGAGGTCAAGACAAATGGCATTTGTAATTAACGATGATTGCATCTCCTGCGGCGCTTGTGCAGAAGGTTGCCCCGTTGGCGCTATTGCTGAAGGCGATGGTAAGTATGTTATCGACGCAGACGCTTGCATTGATTGCGGCGCATGTGCAGACGGTTGCCCCGTTGAAGCTATCGAAGGCTAATTAAACGCGAGAGGCTGTTGCTCAGGCAACAGCCTCATATACTTTTAAGGGAGGTGTAAGCTTGATTGCCGGTATTGTGTGTGAATACAACCCTTTTCATAACGGTCATCTTTATCATATTGATGAAACCCGTAAGGCGGGCGCTGATAAAATAGTGTGCGTTATGAGCGGAAATTTTGTGCAGAGGGGCGATTGCGCTCTCATAGATAAGCATAAAAGAGCAGAAGCGGCAGTCAGATGCGGCGTCAACCTTGTTATTGACCTTTTTGTGCCCTGGGCTATGGCTTCTGCAGAAAGCTTTGCCGAAGGAGGTATAAGCCTTCTTTCCGGTATAGGCATAGATATTTTATCCTTCGGAAGCGAAACCGATGACAAAGCTGTGCTGCTTCGCTGTGCAGAGGCTTCGGAGGATGAAAGAGTGTCACGTCTTACCAAAAGGCGTGTATCCGAGGGCGTGAGCTACCCTGCGGCACTGTCACAGGCAGTAAGAGAGATTTACGGCGAAGAAACGGGGAAGATACTTGCCTGTCCAAACAGTACACTCGCCGTTGAATATATAAAGCAGTTAAATAAATATATGCCCGATTGCGATTTACTGCCGATAAAAAGAAAATCCGTTGACCACGACAGTGATATGATATCCGGCGGCTATGCTTCGGCAAGTAAAATACGTGAGCTTTCGTTAAGTGAAGATATTTCCGACCTTGTTCCCGATTTTGTCAATGATATGATGAGCCGGGAAAAAGCAGATGGCGGTTTTCATAAAACACAATACGGCGAAAGAGCAATCCTTTCAGCCTTACGTGAAATGAAAAAGGAAGAATTCGGTCTGTATGTTACCGACACAAGAGGTCTCGCCGACAGAATTTATAACTGCGTGAGAGACAGTGTGGGCCTTGAAGATGTTATTTCAGCCGTTAAAACAAAAAGCTATACTCTCGCGAGGGTAAAGCGTGAGGTAATGAACGCGTATCTCAAAATACCGACGGAATATTGCAAAAAAACACCGCCCTATATAAGAGTTCTGGCGGCTGACGGAAAAGGCTTTTCACTTTTAAAAAACGCAAAGCTTCCCATAGTTACAAAGCATTCGGATGCGGTCTTTGAGGATAGCTTCAGCAAGGAAATATATGACCTTCAATGCTCCTCGACGGATAAGTATGAGCTTATGAGGGAAAAAATAGGCGTGACAGGAGCAGAGCAAAGAAGCTCCGTCCTAATTATTAAGTAGGGGAGAGCCTGCGTGCCCTCCCCGTTAATGTTTATTCAGCAATCTCACCGATACAGAAATCCTTATCTGCGTCGGTGATTTTTATTTTTGTTATTTTTCCGCAAAGGCTTTGTCTGAACTTTGCCCTGACGGGCGTATAATTTGCCGTGTATCCGCTGAGATATCCTTTTTCGTCGGCGGTTTCAAAAAGAACGTCACATACCTTGCCGATTTGCTTTTTCATAAATTCCTCGCGGATTTTTTCCGTTCTTTCAATCATAATACGGCTTCTTTGCTCCTTGACGACTTTATCAAGGTGTCCTGAGAATTTCTCGGCTCTTGTGCCCTTTCTGATTGAGTAGGGGAACACGTGTACCTTTTCGAATTCGATTTCCTCGGCAAATCTGAGGCTTTCGACAAAGTCCTCCTCGGTTTCACCTGCAAAGCCCACCATAATGTCTGTTGTTAGTGTGCAGTCGGGAAAGCTTTCACGCAGCTTGCGTGCAAGATGTCGGTATTCATCGGCGGTATAGTGTCTGTTCATGCTTCTGAGGGTGTTGTCACATCCGCTCTGAAGGGAAATATGAAACTGAGGGCAGAGCTTTTTACATTTTGCAAGCCCGTTTATAACCTCGTCGGTCAGATGGTCAGGCTCAAGTGAGCCGAGACGCACTCTGAGAATTCCTTCAACACTGTCAGCGAGCTTTACCGCCTCGGGGAAGGTTACTCCGATGTCACTGCCGTATGAGGAAAGGTTGATGCCGACAAGCACAATCTCTTTATATCCGTTTTCTGCGAGGGTGCGGATTTCTTCTTTTATCGCTTCAAGAGGCTTTGAGCGTACTCTTCCTCGGGCGTAGGGAATGGCACAGTAGGAGCAGAAGCGGTTGCAACCGTCCTGAATTTTGACCGAGGCTCTTGTTCTTTCTTCAAAGCGGCTTATGGGTGTGCCGCAGAAGGGGTCTCCCTTTTTATGACCGCTCACCTTGAATACACGTTCTTTTTTTTTAAAAAATTCTTCAAGCACTTCGGGCAGAAGAATATTGCTTTTGTTGCCGAGAACTATATCTGCCTCAAGAAGCTCCCGGGCTTTTTCGGGGTAAGCCTGAGGCATACAGCCTGTGAGCACAACTGCCGAATCGGGGTTATTCTTTTTGAAACGGCGCACTGCCTGACGGGTTTTGCGGTCAGCCTCATTGGTTACCGTGCAGGAATTGACAACGATTACATCCGCCTTTTCCTTGCCTTCGCAAAGCTGATAGCCCCTATTTATAAGCTGCTCGGTCATCGCCTGAGTTTCGTACTGATTGACCTTACAGCCGAGAGTGTAAAATTTAACCTTCATCTGTTACTCCTTTATAAGTGGAAGTGGCACTATTATATAAAATCACAGGGAAAAGGTCAAGAGTGTTGCAGAGTATCACTTAATTTTCCGCATCTACCTCTACTGCCTGCACCCCCTCTAACCTTGAAAGCACTGCTTTTAACCTTTATATTTAATCTCGCCGTCCCTGAAAGGCATCGTCACCGAAGCACTTAATCTTGCCTTCCTTGAAAGGGAAGGGGGACCGCTTGCGGTGGAAGGGTCCAACCGCCTCTACCGCCTACACCACTCTAACCTTGAAAGCACTACTTTTAACCTTTATATTCTATCTCCCCGACAGTCGTCATCGCTCATGCCGCTCGGGCAGTTCCTTTGTCCTGAGCAACAAAGGAAGCAAAATGCTCTTTTTGGAAGTCCTAAGGTTATCTGTTTTCCGAAAGATGTAGTCCGCCTTCAACAGCAGTCTCCGCAGCGGTCAAGCGGTGCTTTTACCCAACACCAAGGTTTAATCAAACCGAAGGCGCAGATGCTGACGATGGCGAAAGGTTACCCCTTTTAGTAATGTTCATTCCGCCTGCGACTGCAGTTTCCGCAGCGGGTAAGGCTTCAATTTTAAACCGTTTTCTCGATATTTATAAAAAAGGTGCTTTCTGTAGCGGTCGACGACCACGGCGACCTATGAACATAAACCATATTTACACCTTTATA
>JAZSQD010000067.1:0-8183 GCA_045537815.1 Acutalibacteraceae bacterium
CCTGTGAATAACCGCTGTCGTGAGCCTTAACCTGAGCAATAAGAGATGCAGCATAGTTACCGCCTGTCTTAGCAAAGCCCATACCGCCCTTAACTGCTCTTACGTAGTCATCCTCAATCCAGATGCCAACGGGAGCAAGACCGCTCTCATAGTATGCACCCGAGGGTGAAAGAATAACGATGAAAAGATATGTTTTTGAGGGAGCAACGCCGAGGAATTCGTCAGTTGCAATAACAAAAGGACGGATGTAAAGCGATGTACCTTCGTCAGCGGGTACCCAATCTCTGTCAATATCAACAACAGCCTTAACAGCTTCAACAAACATATCCTCGGGAATTTCGGGGATGCAGAGTCTTTCGTTTGAAGCGTTTGCTCTCTTAGCATTCATATCGGGGCGGAAAAGATAAATCTTATCGTCAGCGCCTCTGTATGCCTTAAGACCTTCAAACATTTCCTGACCGTAATGGAAAACCATTGCACTGGGAGCGAGGGAAAGGTTAGCGTAGGGCTCGACTCTTGCATCGTGCCAGCCCTTACCCTCAGTGTAGTTCATGATAAACATGTGGTCTGTGAAAATGTGACCGAAGCCGAGCTTTTCGCCCTTCTGAGGCTTAGCCTTGGGGGCAGTTGTTTTTGTAATCTTGATATCCATAATTACACCTCTTATTCAAAATCGTAGCCTGTTTTAATGGCCTTAATGTTAATATCGATAAGATTTGCCTTTTTGGGAGGAACAACCTTCTGTACGGTTGCCTCTATGCCGTCAAAGGAAAGTGCGTTACAAGCCTTCATAAGCTTACCCATAAGAATCATATTTGCAAGAGTTGCAAAGCCTTCATCCTTTGCCATCTTTGTTGCGGGTACGTAATAGGTTGTTACGTCATCTCTTTCAACCTTCTTGGAGATGAGTGTTGAATCAACAATAATGATACCGCCTGATACAACATCCTTCTCGTACTTCTCAAGTGAGGGAAGGTTCATAGCAACAAGAATGTCGGGATTTGATACGATGGGTGAGCCGACGGGCTCATCGCTGATGATAACACTGCAGTTAGCAGTACCGCCGCGCATTTCGGGGCCGTAGGAGGGAAGCCATGAAACCTGCTTATCAGCAAGAAGACCCTTATAAGCAAGAAGCTTACCTGCAAAAAGTACGCCCTGACCGCCGAAGCCGGCAATAAGAATCTGTGTAGTACTCATTATTCTGCCTCCTTTTCAGCGTCTCTGTCCTTATATACACCGAGAGGATAGTAAGGAATCATCTTCTCATCTACCCATTCGAGAGCCTTTTCAGGAGTCATTCCCCAATTTGTGGGACAGGTTGAAATAACCTCAACAAGGGAGAAGCCCTTCTTGTCAATCTGATTCTGGAAAGCCTTTTTGATAGCTTTCTTTGCGTTTCTTACATTCTTGACGTTGTTAACTGCTACTCTTTCGATATAGCCTGCACCGTCAAGCTGTGAAAGCATTTCTGAAACCTTAACGGGGAAGCCGCAATGGCTTGTATCTCTTCCGTAGGGTGAGGTCTGTGTAACCTGACCGGGAAGTGATGTGGGAGCCATCTGACCGCCTGTCATACCGTAAATTGCGTTATTTACGAAGATAATGGTGATGTTTTCGTTTCTTGCGGCTGCGTGTACTGTTTCAGCAGTTCCGATAGAAGCGAGGTCACCGTCGCCCTGATATGTAAATACAATGTGGTTATCGGGATCGGAACGCTTAAGACCTGTTGCAACTGCGGGAGCACGGCCGTGAGCAGCCTCAACCATATCGCAGGCAAAATAGTTATATGCAAGTACGGAGCAACCAACGGGAGCAACACCGATTGTCTTGCCCTCGATACCGAGCTCGTCAATTACCTCAGCAACAAGGCGGTGAATAATACCGTGAGTACAGCCGGGACAGTAATGGAAGGGTACGTCACAAAGTGACTTGGGTTTATCAAATACTACCATCATTCGTTACCTCCTTCGTTTGCTTTTCTGATTGATTCAAGCACCTGCTCGGGTGAAGGAATCATACCGCCTACTCTGTTGCAAAGAGTTACCGGCTTCTTCGACTTTGTGTAAAGTCTGATATCTTCAATCATCTGACCCATTGAAAGCTCAACGGAAATAAAGCTCTTAACCTTATCTGCGGCCTCTTCAAATACCTTCTTGGGGAAGGGCCAGAGAGTGATGGGACGAATCATACCGACCTTTATGCCCTCTTCTCTTGCCTTTACGATTGCATTTTTGGCAACTCTTGCGGCAATACCGAAGGCTGCAACGCAGATTTCAGCATCATCCATCATATATTCTTCATACATAACCTCGTTTTCTTCGATAGTCTTATATCTCTCGAATCTTTCGAAGTTGAATTTTTCAAGCTCCTCGGGAACAAGTGAAAGTGAATTGATAATATTCTTCTTTCTTTCGCATTTTGTGCCTGTAACTGCCCATGACTTGTCGTATTCGCTGACAACAGCTTCCTCGAGAGAAACGGGCTCCATCATCTGTCCCATTGTGCCGTCTGCGAGAATCATTGAAGTCATTCTGTATTTTTCGGCAAGGTCAAAGCCCTTTACAGTAAGGCTTGCCATTTCCTGAACTGAGGAAGGAGCAAGAACGATCATTCTGTAGTCACCGTGACCGCAGCCCTTTGTAGCCTGGAAATAGTCTGCCTGTGAGGGCTGTATACCGCCGAGGCCGGGACCGCCTCTCTGTACGTTAACAACAAGTGCGGGAAGGTCACTGCCTGCAAGGTATGAAAGACCTTCAGCCTTAAGGGAAATTCCGGGGCTTGAGGAGGATGTCATAACTCTCTTGCCTGTTGATGCAACGCCGTAAACCATATTGATTGCGGCAACTTCACTTTCAGCCTGAAGGAAGCAACCGCCGATTTTGGGCATCTTCTTTGCCATATAAGCGGCAATTTCAGTCTGAGGGGTGATGGGATAACCGAAGTAATGACGGCAGCCTGCAAGAATAGCAGCCTCAGCAATAGCCTCATTACCCTTCATAAGTACTTTTTCTGCCATTTTCATTACCTCACTTTTCAACCTTGATTATGCAGTCAGGACACATTGTTGCACAGAAAGCACAGCCGATGCACTTTTCTGCATCTGTCATTTCTGCAGGTGAATGTCCTTTTGCATTGATTTTATCCTTGGCAATAACAAGGATTTTTTTCGGGCAAGCGATAACACAAAGTCCGCAACCCTTACACATATCTGTATTAAACGTAACCTTTGGCATAAACATACCTCCAATTTAATAATATTTCTTTTGAAGTTCCAGCGGGAAAAGCTTTTCCGATTTGCCGACAAGCTTTTCACTCACACTTTTCTCGGCGCTGACAAACTTAAGCGGAAGTCCGCTCATTTCACAGAATCGCTCTGCTTCACTGAAGGTGGAAGCAACATCCTCAGCCGTGGTAAGCTCACCGAGATTTGAGTTGTTGACAACTCCCGTAAATTTAAGCTTTGAAGCAAACTCAATCTCCTTAAGTACGGTGTATGCTTCTTCTGCGGTTCTCGTAAGAGGTCTGAAGAAGTTTAAAACAAAGAGCATTTCGTAATTATCTTCCGAAGCAATAGCCTCAGAAAATCTGCCCAAAGCAACCGCTCCCGCATCGTCACCGCCTATATCCATAACGGCATAGGAGCTTTTATCGTGAACAACACGGTACATTGTCTGAGGAAGTGAGGGAATATCGAGATTGGTATTTGCAAACTCGGAGCAGATAAGATCTATCCCCTGCTCTTTAAGCTCCTCTTCACTGTCCTTTGTACGAAAATAGGGATTGACTATATCAAGGTCGGCAATAACGGTTGGATAACCTGCTTTTTTTAAATGAAAAGCATAGTTTACCGCAATATTGGTTTTACCGCTGCCGTAATGACCCGCAAAAAGAGTTATACGCTTTTCTGCCATAATCCTACCTCCTTTTTTTCGTATCTTTAATTATAAAACACCGCGCACCTTTTTTCAACAAAAAATGCTTTTAATTTCGCAGAATTTGAAGCTTTGAAGCAGCGGTGCTTTGTACATTTTGACGATAATCAGTCTTACAGCTTATTTCTCTGGATCTTACCGCTGATTGTCTTGGGAAGCTCATCTCTGAACACAACAATTCTCGGGTATTTATAAGGAGCAGTATTTTTCTTAACGTAATTCTGGATTTCCTTTTTGAGCTCTTCGGTAGGCTCTGTGCCCTTCGTAAGCACGATACTTGCCTTAACAACCTGACCTCTCATTTCATCGGGAGCGGCAGAAACACCGCATTCAAGAACGTAGGGAAGCTCCATAATAACATTTTCAATTTCAAAGGGACCGATACGGTAGCCTGATGACTTGATAACGTCATCGATACGGCTTACATACCAATAGTAGCCGTCCTCATCGCACCAAGCGGTATCACCCGTGTGATACATTCCGTCATACCATACCTCAGCTGTTTTCTCTTCATCACGGAAATAGCCCTTAAAGAGACCGCAGGGATTCTTTTTATCGGTTCTTACAACAATTTCTCCTGTTTCACCGACGGGACAAGGATTTCCGTCAGGGTCAACAATGGCGATATCATAACCCGGCACAGGCTTACCCATAGCACCCGGCTTGGGGGTTGTACCGACAAGATTACCGATTGTAAGGGTGGTTTCGGTCTGTCCGAAGCCTTCCATAATTACAAGGCCGGTAGCCTTCTGGAACTGATAGAACACCTCGGGATTAAGTGCCTCACCCGCAGTTGTGGCATATCTTATTGATGATAAATCATACTTGGAAAGGTCTTCCTTTATAAGCATTCTGTACATTGTCGGAGGTGCACAGAAGGTTGTGATATTATATTTAGCAAACATGGGAAGAATCTTTGAAGCGTCAAAGCGGTCAAAGTCATAGGTAAATACTGCGCCCTCGCTCATCCATTGGCCGTAGAACTTGCCCCAAAGTGCTTTACCCCATCCGGTATCGGAAATAGTAAGGTGAAGGTCTGTAGGCTGAACGCTGTGCCAGTATTTCGCAGTTATAAAGTGACCGAGAGCATATTTGAAGGAGTGGCATGCAATCTTGGGATATCCCGTTGTTCCTGATGTGAAGAACATAAGCATTGAATCGTCGCCGCATGCACTGTCCTCTTCCCTTTCAAAAATGCTTCTGAAGAGCTTATATTCCCTGTCAAAGCTATGCCAACCGTCTTTTTCTCCGTTGACTACAACCTTAACACTAAGCCCGTCATACTTCTTGCAGGCTTCATCAACCTGATTTGCAGTTTCACCGTCCGAGGTGCAAACAATAGCCTTGACTCCTGCAGCCTCAAAGCGGTATTCAAAATCGTGAACAACAAGCTGATTTGTTGCAGGAATCATAACCGCACCAAGCTTATGAAGTGCAAGAGCACAAATCCAGAACTGATAGTGTCGCTTAAGCACAAGCATAACTCTGTCGCCCTTTTCAATGCCGAGACTTCTGAAATAGTTTGCCGCACGGGAAGATTCCTTCTTTATTTCATTGAAGGTAAAGCGTCTTTCGGTAAAATCGTCGGAAACATGAAGCAGCGCAAGCTTATCGGGATATTTATCGGCAATAGCGTCGACAACGTCATAAGCAAAGTTGAATTTATCCTCATCCTTAAAGCTGATATCCTGAAGCACACCGTTTTCATCCTCGGTGGTCTCAATAAACTTTTCAACGACAAGATTGTGAGTTGCCTTTGTTATCTTGCTTTCCTTCACATCCTGCTGCTCTACCGTATCCTCGCCTGCGATAACAACTGCAAGGAAAGTACAGTCTTCACCGTCAACGGCAATCATACCGTGAGGAGTGGAACTTCTGTAATAGATGCTGTCCCCTGCTTGAAGAACCTCGGTATGCTTACCTACACGGATTTTAAGCTTACCTGAAATAACATAGTCAAACTCCTGACCGCTGTGTGTGGTGGTTGCAATTTCCTTATTCTGAAGCTCCTCTTTATATTCATACTTAGCAAGGTAGGGCTCTGCAAGCTTATTTCTGAAAAGAAGTGCAAGGTGATTGATTTCTATACCCTCATCCTCATCCTTTGAAATGACCTTACCCTGATTTTTTCTTGTAACGGTATAGGATGAAAGATTACTGCTTCGTCCTTCCAGAAGGTCTGTTTTACCTATGCCGAAAACCTTTGCACACTTATGGATAAATGAGAAGGGTAAATCATCAGCACCCGATTCGTATGAAATGTATTCTTCGACAGTAAGGTCAACCTTTACAGCCATTTCTTCAACACTGTAGCCGGCAATTTCACGCATCTCCCTAATTCGGAAAGCCACCTCTCTGAGTTCGCTGTCGATTCTGTTCATTTCCATTGCTTTTGCCTCCTTTATATTCAAATAATGAAAAAAATAAACCCGTCTCAAAGAAAACCTTGAGACGAGCAATAAACTAAGTTTATAATACCCGCGGTACCACTCAAATTGCGGAAGAATCCGCCACCTTCAGGCTCTGACAAGCCCTATGCATTAACGCAGCAATCACGGAAGATATCTACTGACCTTTCGGCTTTCGGACCTTCGGCTCGGAAGTGATGGGAAATGAAATCTCGTTTTATCGGCTTTACAGCACCGCCGACTCTCTGTGAAAATCTGACTTCTTCCGTCTTCGTCACAGCCTTTAATATTAAATTGGAGATATTTTAACACTTCAAGGGGATGAAGTCAATAGATTTTATAAAAAAATCATATATTTTTCAGAGAAAAAACCTTTACTGCATTGTCATAAAGAATCTTTTTCTTATCAGTGTCGGAAATATTCAGCTTCATAAACTTTTCAAGCTCCTTTTCGTGGCTCCACATAGGAAAGTCTGTTCCGAAAAGGACTTTATCGACAGTATATATATCTATAAGCTCCTCCACCTCTTCAATTTTGAGCCAATTAAAAGTGGATGAACAGTCAACATAAAGGTTTTCATATTTATGAAGCATTTCCGCCGCCCTTTTCCAGCAAGACCAACCGCCGAAATGAGCACCGATAACCGTCAGATTTTTATGCTTTTCAAGAACGGGTACAACGCTTTCGGGATTGGAAAAATCAAAACGGATGTCACCCGTATGAAGCAAAACAGGCAATCTACCCTCACAGAGAGAATAGATTTTCTCGCACTCAGGTGAGTCAATTCTGAATTTCTGAAAATCGGGATGAAGCTTAACACCCTTAAGTCCGAGAGCTATTATTTCTTCAATATCCCCTTCCATATTATCGGAATCAGGATGCAGAGTTCCGAGACCGGAAAGAAATCCGTCGCTGTTTTTAACTGTATCGGCAATAAAGCAGTTGATTGAGTGCACCTGATGCGGTGTTGTGGCAACGGAAAATATTATGCAGTGCTTAACGGAATTATTAAGCATGCTTTCTCTCAGGGTTGAACATTTGCCGTCAAAGGTCATTTCGACATCATAAAACGCGCCGATGTTCTCCACTGCCTTTTCCGCTATTTTTTCGGGATAGACATGACAGTGGCAGTCTATAATCGGATATTCCATTTAAATCATCTCTTTTCAAAGCAAAGTGCTCCGTTAAACGAAGCACTTAAGTTTTAAATTATGCAGTCTCTACAGAACTTGCCTTCTGAAGCCCGTATTTTTCTATGGCCTGCTCACGCATCTTGTATTTAAGAATTTTACCTGCGGCATTCATCGGGAATGAGTCGACAAAGTCAACATATCTCGGAACCTTATGCTTTGCCATATGATCACGGACGAACTGCTTCATTTCCGCCTCTGTCATTGATTCGCCCTCTTTAAGAACGATACAGGCGGCAATTTCTTCACCGTACTGCTCATCGGGTACACCGATAACCTGAACATCGCTTACCTTGGGATGTGTATAGATAAACTCCTCGATTTCCTTGGGGTAGATATTCTCACCGCCGCGGATAATCATATCCTTGAGTCTGCCTGTGATGCGGTAGTTGCCGTCCTCGGTTTTGCAGGCAAGGTCACCTGTATGAAGCCAGCCGTCCTTATCAATGGCCGAAGCTGTTGCCTTGGGCATTTTATAGTAGCCCTTCATAACGTTGTAGCCTCTTGCCACAAATTCACCTGTTGCACCTACGGGAAGGTCCTCACCTGTTTCAGGGTCAACTATCTTACATTCGATTTCGGGAAGGGCTCTGCCGACAGTGCTTACACGAACCTCAAGAGAGTCATCGGTTGAGCTCATGGTACATCC
>JAZSQD010000104.1:0-8150 GCA_045537815.1 Acutalibacteraceae bacterium
AGATTCTCCTGTGTCAGACGGTTGAATACAACCACTTCGTCCACGCGTCCAAGAAACTCCGGTCTGAGGAACGAGGAAAGTGCATTCATCGCCTTCTCGGTATCAATGTCGTGACTCGTGCGGTTGAAACCGACAACAGAAGAAGTATCGGAAGAACCGGCATTCGACGTCATAACGATTACCGTGTTTTCAAAATTAACTTCGCGGCCGTGTGCATCGCTGATTTTTCCTTCATCAAGAATCTGCAGAAGGATGTTCATTACATCGGGGTGTGCCTTTTCAATTTCGTCAAAGAGAATAACACTGTAGGGCTTTCTTCTTACCTTTTCAGTAAGCTGACCCGCCTCATCATAGCCGACATAGCCCGGAGGTGAGCCTATGATACGGGAAACGCTGTGCTTTTCCATAAACTCGGACATATCAAGTCTTATAAGAGTTTCCGGAGTTGAGAAAAGCTCCGTTGAAATCTGTTTTACAAGCTCGGTTTTACCAACACCTGTGGGGCCGACAAAAATAAAGGATGCGGGTCTTCTTCTCGGGCTTATCTGCACACGGCTTCTTTTTATAGCCGCAACAATAGCCTTTATTGCTTCATCCTGACCGATAACCTTACTCTGCAGCTTTTCTTCAAGGCCTGCGAGCTTTCTCAGGTCGCTTTCAATTACCTTGCTTGAGGGTATACCCGTCCAGAGCTCAATAACCTTGGCAATATCCTCCATGGTAACCGCGTTATCGTTAGCCTTATCGGTAAGGTTTGCAATATCATTTTCGCAAAGAACTATGTCGCTCTTGATTTTTGCTATAGCTTCATAATCCATAGCCTCGGTGTCGTCGAGAAGCTCCTCCTCGTCAAGCTTTAACTCGGCAAGCTTTCTCTCATTGATTTCAAGGTCGCTGATAGCCTTGTTGCGGAGATTCGCACAGGTGCACGCCTCGTCAAGAAGGTCAATAGCCTTATCGGGAAGGAAACGGTCGGTAATATATCTTTCTGAAAGAGTAACCGCCTTTTTTACAAGAGAGTCGCTGATTCTTACACGGTGGTAATTCTCATAATACTTTTTTATACCGAGCAGAATATTTGTTGCATCCTCAATGGAGGGCTCTTCGATTTTGATAGGCTGGAAGCGTCTTTCAAGAGCCGCATCCTTTTCAATATGCTTTCTGTATTCGGTGTAGGTTGTAGCTCCTACAACCTGAATCTCACCGCGTGAAAGTGCAGGCTTTAAGATGTTAGCGGCATTCATTGAGCCCTCTGCATCGCCTGTACCCACAAGATTGTGAATTTCATCTATGAAAAGAATGATGTTACCGTTATCCTTGACCTCATCTACAAGGTTTTTGATTCTGCTTTCAAACTGTCCGCGGAACTGAGTGCCCGCAACAAGAGCAGTAAGGTCAAGAAGATGTATTTCTTTATCGGCAAGCTTGGCAGGAACCTCACCTGCGGCAATTTTAAGTGCAAGTCCCTCAGCGATTGCGGTTTTACCTACACCGGGCTCACCGATAAGACAGGGGTTATTTTTGGAACGTCTGCAAAGAATCTGAACTGCACGGGAAAGCTCCTTATCTCTGCCGATGATGTTATCGATTTTACCTTCACGGGCTTTAAGGGTCAGATCTGTGCAATAAAGAGCGAGGAACTTACGCTTCTTTTCCTTTGCCTTCTTACCTTTTTTACCCTTAGGCTTATCGTCGTTCTTATCTGTATCAGAAACTGATGACTTATCTATATTGGCATCGTCTCTGATGCTGAGACCCTTCTGAAGGTCACCGAAAAGACTCTGCATAAAGGGCATAGTTGGAGAACCGCCGCTCTCAAAGCCGCCGTCTTCGTCTGAATTCGGGAACATATTGCTGAACTGTTCGCTTATTGAATCAACGTCTTCCTCGGTAATGCCCATCTGCTCCATCATCTGCTTGATGGGGCCAATATTCATTTCCATAGCACAATGGATGCAAAGTCCCTCGGGAACGGTCTTACCGTCAACAATTTTTGAAATAAAAATTACTGCAGGACGTTTTTTGCATCTTGAGCAAATCATTTTATTCATGTGTATCTCCTTGGATAGTTATTGGATTTCCGATTATTTACTTTCCTTAGCAGCCTTCTTTTCTGCAAAATGCTCTTTAAACTGTCTGAAGGTTTCAGGCATATAGCTGAAAAATGCACACATAGTCATAACTGCACAGATAATAACAAGAATACCTGTAATCCAATCGGGAAGCTGGAAGCCGCCGAAGATTTCGTTAAAGGCACCAACCTCGGGACCGACTGCAATAATGATTGTCATGTTAACATAGAAAACAACTGTAGCAAGCTTACCCCAGATTTCTGCGGCACCGGGCTTGATATTCATAAGAAGCATAATAAGACCGCCGACTATCATAACAGCCTCTTTAACAAGGAAAACAACAAACACCCAACCGCAAGCATTGATGATTTTGTTTTCTGCACCGAGGAAGTCGATAAGAAGCATAGCGGCAATGGTAATCTGTGTAAGCTTATCGGCAACAGGGTCAAGAATTTTGCCAAGCTCGCTTATCTGATTGAACTTTCTTGCAATTTTACCGTCGAAAAGATCTGTAAGACCTGAGACGGCAAGAATAACAACAGCAATAACCTTCTGGTCATTGTAAAATAAAACTGCGAAAACAGGAATCATTGCAATTCTGATAACAGAAAGCAGATTCGGGATTGTGAGACAACCTTTAAAAAGACTCTTAATCATTGTAAAAACTCCTTTGTTTTAAAAACTGAAATCAGCTATAACATCCTTGAGTGATGTAACAAGAATTGAACTGTTGACCGTATCGATAAATGCACTGTTATCGGAAGCCGAAGCGATAACAGATAAAACCGATGCGATAATTATAATAAGTGCACCGCCCTTAACAAAGCCCAGCAAACCGCCCAAAAGCGCGTTCAATCTCTTGATTACGGGCATCTTCTTGACGATTTTATTGAGAAGGAACACGATCACCTTACCGGCAATAAGAAGCACTATGGCAAGTATAACAAAGAGAACGAACTGCATAAGTGCGATACCAACAGGCTCAACAACGGAATTCATCAGCGTTTCAACAAGATTGCTTCCGCCTAAATCAGATGAAGAAATCTGACTGATGAGTGCCTGCTCGTTATAGCCCAATATCTGCATCAGACCTCTTAAGCCCTCGGGTATTGACTCGACAACCTGCTCAGCCTGAGTAACATAATCGGTTGTTCCGATGCCCTGAAGTGAAGACTCAAGATAGCTTTGCGCTCCGTTTCTGATAAAGCTGTCAAAGGCGGTCTGAGCGAGCACCGCTGAAAAGTTTCTCGCAAGCACAACTGCAAACACATAAGCCACAAGGTCAAACAGTGTTTTGAAAAATCCGCTCTTGACGGATATGTATATTATTAACGCCATAATCGCCAACAATATCAAATCAATATAATTTATCAAATAAATATACCTCCTTATAAAATTTAATGATTTTATATTATATCATATATTTATTAATTTAACAATACTAAAAATTATTTTTAACAGAACCGAGATTATAATAACAAACATCCGTACCCACGCTTACAATTCCACGGGGAAGAACATCGCACCTCAGGGTTTCCTTTACCGTGCCGTCTTTCTTAATTACGGTAATAACATCATCTGAAAGACTGTAGGTATATTTATCGCCGATGCAGATTTTGTCAGAGCTTTGTGTAATATCGCCTCTGTAAATGACGGTATTGTTTTTATCATACATAGTTATTTCATCACTGTCAAAGGAATTGATTTTATCTGTTACAACAACGGCATTGCCCTTGTAATCCCTTGCGAACTGAACAAGAGAGCCTGAATAATAAGTTTCAACAGGGTTACCGTCGTCGGTTCGAAGGTCAAATATAACACGCTTATCATTATAGCTGACCGCCGCCTTGTTGTTATCTGTTAAAACAACATCGATACAGGCAGAGCCGTTAATTTTAAATTCCTTAACGTCTTCAGACTCTGTATCAAGACAGTAAACCTTGGTGAAAACCTCATTTGAGTATGCGCCGATTGCACCGCAAACAATACGCTTACCGTCAGGGCTGATATCAAGGCTTACTGCATATTCCTCAGAGCAGGACCAAATGTATCTGATTTTGCCCTTTTTGTCAACAAGATAAACCCTGCAGGCAGAGTCATCACTTTTGACGGAAAAAGCACAGTTACCTTTTTTATCAACCGTGGCGGCTATTATATGTCTTTCACCCTCAGTGTTACCTCGGAAGACGACACCGTGTGTATTAAAAAGGATATATGCAGATGATGACCTGTCAAACACGATTCCGTATTTTTCACCTACATTAAGCTGAGGCTCAATAAATGTAAAGGTTTCTGTAAACAAAGGCTTACCTTCGGAAGAAAGACAGGTGAGCATTTTTTTGCTGAGCACAAAAATCTTGGATGAAAGGGATTTGACGCTTATAATGTCGTTGCCCGTAAAGCTGACGGGAAAACCGCCGTCTGAAACTACGCTTGAATCAACGGTCATACGGCTGTAATATAAAAGCTCATCCGCAGCATCAAAGCCACCGAGAAGATATGTTGCACCGATTATAACAGTAAAAATCAACACAACGGTTATGAAAATCTTAAGATTTTTTAAGCCTGACCTTTTGTCGGTTGATGATTTTTTCTTGTTTACAGGTTTTATTTCAGCCATTTAATCACCTTCATTCACTGTAATATACTTCGTTGAGATAAAGACCCTCCGCTCTGGCGGTAATACCACTTCTGCTTCTGTCCTTACCGGAAATTATATCTGCAACAGTCCCCTCTTCTATTTTGCCTGAGCATATATCAAGAAGAGTTCCTGTCATAATTCTGACCATATTGTAAAGGAAACCGTCACCCTTGACAGAAAGCGTGACAAGCTCACCTTCTCTTTTAACATCAAAGGCATAAATTGTTCTTACCTTATCTTTGACGTCTGTTCCGCTTGAGCAAAAGGCGGAAAAATCGTGAGTGCCCACGAAGGCCTGAGCTTCTCTTTTAATAAGCTCTGCATCAACAGAATAAGGATAATGAAGAGCTAAATCCTTGAGAAAAGGATTTTTGCTTTCACTGTTCCATATCTTATATATATATTCCTTACCCTTGCAGTCAAAACGGCTGTGAAAGGAATCATCGGCTATACTGCATTCATAAACAGATATACTGTCGGGTAAAACTGCGTTGAGACCTCTCATAAGCTTGCGACAATCTATATCGTTTTCAAGTCTGAAATTGCAACAGAACATATTTGCGTGAACTCCGCTGTCCGTTCTGCTGCAGCCGTGAACAGTAACAGCTTCGCCCGTAATTCTTTTTATTGCAGTCATAAGCTGACCCTGAACGGTATCCGCATTTTCCTGAAGTTGCCAACCGTGAAAGCCGCTTCCGTTAAAGCGCAGCAGCAATTTAATATTTTTAAGCATAATTATATAACCGCTCCGAAATAAATATTGAGAATAACAACACCCGAAACACCGATTACAAAAAATACAAAGGCTGCAAAGTCTCTTATGCCGAGCTTCATCTGCTTCATTCTTGTTCTTGTGTCTGCACCTGTATAGCATCGGCAGCTCATGGCATATGCAAGATCTGATGCACGTCTGAAGGATGAAATGAAAAGAGGTATAATTATGGGCACTATTGCCTTAATTCTGTCAAAAAGCTTACCGCTTTCAAAATCTGCGCCTCTAGCCTTCTGAGCGTTGGTGATTTTTTCGATTTCTTCAATAAGAGTGGGAATAAACCTGAGAGCAAGTGTCATCATCATAGCAAGTGACTGAACGGGTATCTTAAAGATTTTAAGAGGTGAAAGAAGCTTTTCTATGGCATCCGTCAGCATTGTGGGCACCGTAGTATATGTGAGAATCGAGCTTGCAACTATAAGAAGCACTATTCTCACCGCCATAAAGATTGCTGTAAACAGTCCGCCCTTGCTTATGCTGAGCTTCCATACGCTTAAAATAACGTCATCTCCGCCCGCGTAAAGCATATTGAGTATTGCGGTAAAAATAATAATCGGTATTATGGGCTTCAGGCTCTTAAGATACATTCTGACAGGCACCGAGGACAGTAAAACACTCAGTATAACAAAAGCTAAGGTAAGAGCGAGTGAAAGGAAATTCTTACACATAAATATCATAACGATAAAGAGCACGGTAAGAATAATCTTCATTCTTGCATCAAGTCTGTGGATGAAGGAATCAGCCTTATAATACTGACCTATTGTGATATCGGAAATCATAAAGCAGCCCCCTTTCCGATAAGCTCCTTTATGGCATCACGCGCCTTGTCAAGTGTATAAATATTGACAGGAACATCATAGCCCTTTTCTCTGAGCTTTAAGAAAAGTGAAGTAAGCTGAGGTATATTCAGCCCCATTTCACGAAGCTCATCTGCGTGGGAGAAAACCTCATCAACACCGTCATAATATGCGAGATGAGAGTCATTCATAACAAGAATTTTTGTTGCGATTTTAGAAATATCTTCCATACTGTGAGAAACAACCATAACCGTTGAGCCTGTTGTTTCACGGTAATTTTTAATAAGAGAAAGCACTGTTTCTCTGCCCTTGGGGACAAGACCTGCGCAGGGCTCATCGAGAATAAGAATCTCAGGCTTCATAGCCATTACACCTGCTATGGCAACCCTTCTCTTTTCACCGCCCGACAGCTCAAAGGGTGACCTTTCAAGATATGCCTCGTCAAGACCGACATAAGAGATTACCTCTCTCACTCTGCTGTCAATCTCTTCATCAGAAAGCCCCATATTCTTAGGTCCGAAGGAAATATCCTTATAAACTGTTTCTTCAAAAAGCTGATATTCGGGATACTGAAAGCAGACGCCTATGCGGAAGCGGATCTTTCTGATTTCCTTTTTATTCACCCAGATATCCTTACCCTCAAAAAGAACAACACCGTCAGTACTCTTAAGAAGACCGTTAAAATGCTGAATCAGGGTGCTTTTACCTGAGCCTGTGTGACCGATAATGCCCACAAGCTCACCTTTTGCAATATTAAGGTTAATATCTCTGATAGCATGCACCTGAGATGAAGTTCCCTTTGAATAAACATAGGTCAGATTTTTGGTTTCGAGAACAGTATTGCTCAATTTTTATCCTCCATAATGCGAACTATTGCATCGCACAGCTCGTCCATATCAAGTATATCATTTTTAATTTCAATTCCGTCGGAAATCAGCATCGAAGAAAGCTCAGTTGCTTCAGGCACATCAAGTCCGACGCTTTTAAGAAGCTCTATTTCGGCAAAAACCTTACGAGGTGTACCTTCAAGAATGATTTTACCCTCATCCATAACGATAACCCTGTCAGCCTTCACCGCTTCATCCATATAATGAGTTATAAAAATAACAGTAATACCGAATTTTTCATTAAGCTCCTTTACTGTTTTCATAACCTCACGTCTGCCTCTGGGGTCAAGCATTGCAGTGGGCTCGTCAAGAACGATACACTCGGGCTGCATGGCAATTATACCCGCAATGGCAACACGCTGCTTCTGACCGCCTGAAAGCTTATGAGGCTCATAAAAGCGGTAGTCATACATCTCAACCTGTCTGAGTGCTTCATCCACTCTTCTGCGGATTTCTTCAGGCTCTATGCCAAGGTTTTCAGGCCCGAAGGCAACATCATCCTCAACAATGGTTGCAACGATCTGATTGTCGGGATTCTGGAACACCATTCCGACCTTGCGCCTGATGTCATAAACCCTTGACTCATCAGATGTATCTATTCCGTCAACAAAGACCTTTCCGCTCTGAGGAATTTCTATTGCGTTACAAAGCTTTGCAAAGGTGGATTTACCGCAGCCGTTATGACCGAGCACACAGACAAATTCACCCTTACGGATTGAAAGGCTGAGATTTTCAATTACGGTTTCCTTTTCACTATGCTCATCGTATTCATCCACATAAGCAAATGAAACGCTGTCAAATTCAATATAGTTTTCCATTTATAACCTCTGTTATTTTTCCCATATTGCAGATGCACCGCAGGGAAGAATCATACCGGTTTCAGTTACGGGTAAGCCGATTTCTGAGGAAGAAATCTTACCGCCGAATTTCTTTTTAACAACTGAGCCGAGGATATATTCCATAACCGATGCCGAAAGACCC
>JAZSQD010000132.1:0-20817 GCA_045537815.1 Acutalibacteraceae bacterium
TGAAAAGGTTGAAGTTGAAAAGGACGAGTTCACTCTCACTGAGGGCGACAAGGATACAATCAAGGTAACGGTTACTCCCGATAATGCAACCAATAAGGAGGTTACTTACAAATCAAGTGACGAATCTGTAGTAAAGGTTGACGAAAAGGGTAACATTGAAGCAGTAGGTGAAGGTGAAGCTACAATCACCGTTACCACAGAGGACGGCAGCAAGCAGGTAACCGTAACCGTTAAGGTTGAAAAGAAGGATGAACCTGAACAGCCCGATATCCCCGATGTTCCCGAGGAGCCTGAAGAACCCGAATATGTTTTTGAGGTTCCTGAGACGATTACCGTAACTAAGGGTATAACCGAGCTTCTTTACGTCAAGATTACCCCCGATGACGGCAGATACAGACCCACATTCTCTTCGGCAGATGAAAGCATTGCAAGAGTTGATGAATTCGGTAATGTAACAGGTATTTCTGCAGGCACAACCACAATTTACGTTGATTTCGGCAACGGAATCATCAGACCTGTAACTGTTCTGGTTATCGCACCGATTGCTCCGGTTATTCCCCGTAAGCACCACGTCTGCTTTGGCAAGACTGACGGTATCGGTTGGTATGAGGTTTCAATTAACGGCGGCGACTTCTTCCCCCAGGGCCCCAACTCAACTCTTGAGGTTTATGAAGGCTCAATCCTGGTGGTAAGAGTGCAGGATATGTGGATTGACGATGAGTTCGACTTCTATGTTAACGGCAAGAAGGTTCCTCTTGACCCTGCTAACACAATAACAGTTGTTGTTGACGGTTATATGCTCATTGGTGCACTTTCTATGGACGTACCCGTACCCGACGTTGAAGAATCACTCAACATTTTTGAAAGAATACTCAAGGCCTTTGCCGATTTCTTCAACTGGGTTAAGAGCTGGTTCAAGAAAAAGTAAAGCGTAATCAGATACATTACTTATATTAAAAACAGATATCCCGTAACACATTGTGCTGCGGGATATTTTGTATTTTCCGACAATGTTTTTTGTTATAAACAGATTATTGACAAATTATGACGTAGTTTGTATAATCTGTATTAAGTGTATAATTTTAAAAAAGGAGGAAAGACAATGGAGCGTAAGGATAAATTACTTCTTCAGGAAACAATTGAAAATTTCATAGACCTTGATACAATTTTTGAGGCTTATACAGGTGATGAGCCCTATCTTTTTGTCAGCTATTCACACAAGGATACAGATAAGGTGTATCCGATTCTTGATGAGCTTTACAAAAAGAAGTTCAGAATCTGGTACGATGAATCCTGCGAAAACGGCAATGATTTCAGAGATGAGCTCAGAACAAGAATAGAAAAGTGTGACGGTGTGCTTCTTTTTGTTTCGGAAAATTCAATGCAGTCACCCTTCTGCGGAATGGAAATAATTGTTGCCAGTGAAAACAAGAAGAGATTTTTCCCGATTTATCTTGACGATTCACCGGTTCCTCCGGCTTTTTCACTTCTTTTGCAGAATATGCATCACGGCACACTTGATAATATGGATAAGCTTATCAAGTCTCTTGTACGTGACCTTCCTGCTATCACTATGGACAGACTTACCATAGAGGATGATGTTCTGACAAAGTGTGAGGATAACGGTACAAGCATTGTTGTTGACGAGGGTGTTACCCTTATCCGTAACGGAGCCTTCAAAAACAGAAGATCTCTTAAGAGCATCAAGCTTCCCGAAACACTTGTGAGCATCGAGGCTGAAAGCTTCCGCGGCTGCGGCAGCCTTACTTCTATGGATATACCTCAGAACACAATCAGAATCGGCGACAGTGCCTTCAGAGACTGTGTAAAGATGGAAAAGCTTATTATCAGAAATAACTGCATCAAAATCGGCGAACGTGCCTTTGAAAACTGCGGACATCTTGTTGATGTTGAGCTCCCCGAGGGCCTTACAGAAATTTACGGTGGTGTATTCAACAGCTGTAAAAGACTCAAGCGTATCAAGCTTCCCTCTCTCAAGCTTACAATTTTAGGTGAAACTGCATTCTCGGACTGCGACGGACTTGAAGAAATTGAAGTGCCCGATACAGTAACAAAAATAGATGACCTTGTATTCAACGGCTGCACCAATCTGCGTTCGGTAAAGCTTGGTGACGGTCTTAAGAAAATCGGTAAGGGTGCTTTCAAAAACTGTAAGTCTCTTGTAAGCATTGAAATTCCTGCATCGGTTGTAAGCATCAGCGAGGCTCCCTTCCGCGGATGCGATAAGCTTAAGTCAATCAAGGTTTCACCGAAAAATAAATTCTATAAATCACAGCCCAGTAAGGGTGAAAACGGAGAGCATGTTCTCTTCAATAAAAACAAGTCAAAGATTATTGCGTATCCGGCAAGCAGCCGTGAGGTGCAGTACGATGTTCCCGACAGCGTAACCGTTATCAGCGACTGGGCCTTTAACGAAAGCAAAAAGCTTACAAGAATCACTATTCCCGACAGCGTTTATGAAATCGGTGAGGGTGCCTTCTGTAACTGTGAATCGCTTGACGAAATAGAAATTCCCGACAGCGTTGCAAAAATCGACGACTGTGCCTTCAGAGGCTGCGAGAAGCTCGAAAAGGTTGTTATACCTTCATCAGTAAAGGAGCTTGGCTGGGGTCTCTTCGACGGATGCGAGGATACCGTTACGGTTTACTGTGATGAGGATTCGGTAGCAGGAGAGTATTGCAGAAGTAACGGAATCCGTTATGAACCCATTGAAGAAGGTGAATAATTGATGTCAACCAAATTAAAAAGCGGTATCAAAAGCTTTGCCAAAAAGAATGTGGTTATGATAGTTGCCCTGCTGGCGGCCGTTATAACAAGCATTATCGTTCCGCCTGATGCGGAGTATCTCGGCTACTTTGATTTTAAAACCCTTACCTGCCTTTTCTGCGTGCTCGCAGTTGTGTGTGCACTTAAGAATATCAGATTCTTCTATCTTATGGCACGTAAGGTGGTTATCCTTTTCAAAAATGCCAGAATGAGCATACTTGCACTGGTTTACATAACCTTTATCGGCTCAATGCTCATAGCTAATGATATGGCACTGCTGACCTTCCTGCCCCTTGGTTATCTTGTTCTGACAACCACCGGCAAGGAAAAATATATGGCATTCACCTTTATCATGCAGAATATCGCTGCAAATCTCGGCGGTATGCTCACCCCCTTCGGCAACCCGCAGAATCTTTATCTTTACACAAAGTTTGAGATTCCCAACGGTGAATTTATGGCGATTATGGCTCCGCCCTTTATCGTTTCAATCATACTTATCACCGTCTGCTGCCTGTTTGTCAAGGCAGAGCCTTTGCAGCTTGAGGATGAAAAAATCAGTCTTCCTGCTGTAAGAACAGTCATATATCTTATTCTGTTCGCTTTTTCAATAGCAATTGTTTTCCGTACAATTCCTTATCAGTTGGGTCTTGTGGTTATTCCCGTTGCACTGCTGTTCTTGGACAGAAAGGCTCTTATGAAGGTTGACTATCCCTTGCTTTTAACCTTCGTGTTCTTCTTCATCTTTTCGGGAAATATGGCGAGAATCGAAGTTGTAAGAGATTTCTTTTCACAGCTTCTTGATATGAATACTCTGGTTGTCAGCTCTCTTTGCTGTCAGTTTATAAGTAATGTTCCGAGCGCTATCCTTCTGTCGCAGTTTACTCAGAATTATCCCGATCTTCTTGTAGGTGTAAACATCGGCGGTGTAGGTACTCTTATAGCATCTCTGGCAAGCCTTATAACCTTCCGCGAATATGTAAAGCATAATCCGGGCAGAACAAAATACTATATCGGTATGTTCTCGGCCTTTAACTTCGGCTTCCTGATTCTTCTTATCTTATTTATGTCCTTGCTCAAGGCAATATAATCCAAAACCTGTCGTTCGGTGAGCGGCAGGTTCTTTTGTTGTATTACCCGTGCAAAAAGCCTTTTTTCCTTTTGTCGGAAAAAAACAGATAAAGTATTGATAAACACAGAGCTATACTATTGATTTTTCTGTAAAAAGTATTAAAATAGTCGGGTGTATATTTTTATATAAAAAATAGGTATATACTGTTGACTTTCACGCTTTAGTATGTTACAATGCTAACACGCTAAAACGAAAGAGGAATGTTTTTATGACAAAACGTAATAACGAAACCGTCGAAAAGCTTTATGAAGCAATACTCAGTCTTGAAAATAAAGAGGAGTGCCGTATATTTTTTGAGGATATATGTACCATTCAGGAGCTTGAAACAATCGCCCAGCGTCTGCAGGTTGCGGGGCTTATATGCGAGGGTAAAAGCTACAGTGAGGTTAATAAAATCACCGGTGCAAGCACTACTACCATCTGCCGTGTCGGCAAGTGCATAAATTACGGTGAAGGCGGATACCGTATGGCGATAGAACGGACAGGAAAAGAGGGAAAATAAGATGCTTGACGAAAATATAATGAAAAATGAGGAAAGAGTGGCATATTCTCTGCGCTCTCTTTATTCCGCTTTCGGATATACAAGATATAAAATGAGTAAGTTTGAGGAATATGACCTCTATGTGAGAAACAAGGACTTTCTTATCTCACAGGGGATCATAACCTTCACAGACACCAACGGTAAGCTTCTTGCGCTCAAGCCTGACGTTACCCTTTCCATTATCAAAAACAGTAAGGATGAGCAGGGCACCGTACAGAAGCTTTATTATGACGAGAATGTTTACCGTACCTCAAAGGATTCACATTCCTTTAAGGAAATTGCCCAGACGGGACTTGAATGTATAGGCGATATTGACCTTTATCATGTCAGCGAGGTGCTTTTGCTGGCTATGAGAAGCCTTGAAGCTATCGACGGCAACTATGTGCTCGATATTTCTCACGCGGGGCTTGTCGAGTCGGTGCTCAGACTCTGCAGCTTTTCTTCTGATACGGCCCGAAAGGTTACGTCTGCTGTTCAGAGTAAGAATTCAGACGAAATAGAGTATCTTTTCCGCGAGGGTGAGCTGACCGCTTATGAAAAGGCTCTTATTGAGGTGTTCCTTTGCAATTACTCCGATTCCCAAACACTTTCGGATAAGCTTTATAATCTGACCGATGACAGTGAGGTTAAATGCAACGCAGAGCAGTTCAGCCGGATTTTTTCAATGGCAAAAAAGCTCTCAGACGGCGGAAGACTCAATATTGATTTTTCGCTTACCGATACGGCAGGCTATTACAGCGGCATCGCTTTTAAGGGATATATAAAAGGAATTCCCACGGTTGTGCTTTCCGGCGGTCAGTATGACAGACTTATGGAAAAAATGGGTAAGAAGCAGAAGGCAATAGGCTTTGCCGTTTATCTTGATACCCTTGAAAGACTTAACGGCACCAAAAAGGAATATGACTGTGACTGCGTTATTATCAGAGACGGTCTTTCAGATGTGGCAGAGGTTATTTTTGCCGCTAAAGAAATTGCCGACAAGGGTGAAAGCGTATGTGTGCTCAGCAGCCTCGGTCAGGATATGAAATACAAAAGGCTTATTGATATGAGAAGGGGGGATAAAAATGGAAATGCTTAATGTTGCTCTTCCGAAAGGAAGACTCGGTGAAAAGGTATATTCCATGTTTGAGAAATCAGGCTTTGAATGTCCCTCAATAAAGGAAAATAACCGTAAGCTCATATTTGAAAACGAGGAAAAGGGTGTACGGTATTTCTGGGTAAAGCCCTCTGACGTTGCCATTTATGTTGAAAGAGGTGCGGCGGATATAGGTGTAGCGGGTAAGGATATTCTGCTTGAATATGAGCCCGACATCTATGAGCTTCTTGACCTTGGGATAGGCAGATGCAATATGTGTGTTGCCGCAAAAAAGGATTTCAGAGATAATACCGAAACGACGCTGAGAGTAGCTACCAAGTTTTCAAATATCGCCCGCAACCATTACGCCTTAAAATGCCGTGATATAGATATTATCCATCTTAACGGTTCCATTGAAATTGCACCGATTCTCGGTCTGTCAGATGTTATTGTGGATATTGTTGAAACGGGAAAAACCCTGTATGAAAATGACCTTCAGCCCTTTGAAACAATAGTGCCTATAAGCGCAAGGCTGATTGCAAACAAAACTTCTTATAAATTCAAGCAGGAAATGATTGATAAGGTCAGAGCCTGTCTTGCAGAGCTTGTGAGGGAAAAAGATGATTAAGATACTCGAATATAACAAGGTAAGCAACGAGGAAATTTTCTCCCGTATGGAGGATACCCTCGATGTTTCCGATACGGTAAGCGGCATTATAGCCGAGGTAAGAAAAAGAGGAGACAAGGCGGTGCTTGAATACTGCGAAAGGTTTGATAAATGTGTTCTTTCATCCCTTGAGGTTACAAAAGAGGAAATTGATTCTGCGATGGAAGAGGTTGACGGTGAGTTTATCCGTATCCTTGAAACGGCGGCGGAAAACATCCGTAATTTCCATTCGCGTCAGGTGAGAAATTCCTTTGTCATAGCAGAAAAGGACGGAGTTGTAACAGGTCAGAAGATTACCCCTGTTGACAGAGCGGGTCTTTATGTTCCCGGCGGAACTGCCGCATATCCTTCCACCGTGCTTATGGATTCGATTCCTGCAAAAATTGCGGGTGTAAAGGAAATGTGTATCGTAACCCCTCCCGATAAAGAGGGCAAAATCAATCCGGTTATTCTTGCGGCGGCAAGGATCGCAGGTGTTGACCGTATATTCAAGGTAGGCGGTGCTCAGGCTGTTGCGGCTCTTGCTTACGGCACCGAAACAATTCCTAAGGTCGATAAAATCGTTGGCCCGGGTAATGCTTATGTTGCCGAGGCTAAAAAGCAGGTTTACGGTCTGGTTTCCATTGATATGATTGCGGGCCCCAGTGAAATTCTTGTTATTTCCGACAGCAAGAGCAATCCTGCCTATGTTGCGGCAGACCTTCTTTCTCAGGCGGAGCACGATAAAAATGCCTCTGCGGTGCTCGTTACCGACTGCCTTGAGTTTGCAAGGAAGGTAAGTGACTGCATCGAGCAGCAGATTCCCATGCTTGAAAGAGCGGAGATTGCAAGAGCCTCTGTGGATAACAACGGCAAAATCATTGTTGCCCCCACACTTGACAAGGGCATTGAAATAGCTAACGAAATTGCTCCCGAGCATCTTGAAATCTGTGTTGACAACCCCTTTGACTATCTTGATAAAATCCGTCACGCAGGCAGTATTTTTATGGGCAGATACTGTCCCGAGGCATTGGGCGACTATTATGCAGGCCCCAATCACACTCTTCCCACCTCGGGTACGGCAAAGTTTTCAAGCCCTCTTTCCGTTGACGATTTCGTCAAAAAGACACAGTTTACCTATTACACAAGGCAGGCACTTTTTGAGGTGGCTGAGGATGTGGCATACTTTGCCCGTAAGGAAGGTCTTACCGCTCACGCTAAGAGTGCAACAATCAGATTAGAGGAAGAAAAATGAGCAGATACATGGATGAAAAATTTCTGTCCCTTGAGGAATACACCCCCGGTGAGCAGCCTCAGGATAAGAAATATATAAAGCTTAACACAAACGAGTCTCCCTTTCCGCCCTCGCCATCGGTTTTACAGGCGATAAACGGGGAGGAAGCCGCAAAGCTCTGCCTTTACAGTGACCCTGAAAGCAAGCTTCTTAAAAAGGCAATTGCAGAAAGCTACGGCTTTGAAAGTGAAAACGTTTTTGTTTCAAACGGAAGCGACGAGATACTCAACTTTGCCTTTATGCTTTACGGCGGAGTAAAGGGTACTATTTTCCCCGATATAAGCTATGGCTTTTATAAGGTTTTTGCCGACCTTTACAGATTAGATTATGAGCAGCTTCCTCTTAAGGAGGATTTCACCGTTGACATAAACGATTATATCGGCAAGGATAAATTTATTGTTATTGCAAACCCCAATGCACCTACGGGTATCACTCTCGGTGTTGAGGAAATTGAAAAAATTGTTATTAGTAACAGTGAAAGCGTAGTGCTTATTGACGAGGCATATATTGATTTCGGCGGAAAGTCGGCTGTGGGGCTTGTAAATAAATACCCTAACCTTATTGTCTGTCAGACCTATTCCAAGTCAAAGTCTATGGCTGGCGCAAGGCTCGGCTTCTGCTTTGCCCATAAGGATATAATATCGGACCTTGAGAGAATCAAGTATTCCACAAATCCCTATAACATTAACCGTCTTACACAGCTTGCAGGTGTTAAGGCAATGGAGGATATGGAGTATTATAACGAAAAATGTGCTGTTATAGCCCAAAACAGAGAGTATACCCGTGAAAAGCTCACAGAAATGGGCTTTGAGGTGCTCGAGTCAAAGGCAAACTTCCTTTTTGCAAAGCACCCTGATTTTGACGGAGAAAGGCTTTACCTTACTCTTAAAGAAAGAGGTATACTTATCCGCCATTTCACCAATGAAAGAATCTGTCAGTATAACCGAATCACGATAGGCAGTATTGAGCAGATGAAGACCTTTATACAGACGGTCAAAACTATTCTGGAGGAAAACAACTTATGAGAACAGCTTCGATAAACAGAAAAACCACAGAAACAGATATAGCTCTCGCTCTCACGCTTGAGGGTAAGGGTGAAAGCACAGTAGTTACAGGCTGCGGCTTTCTTGACCATATGCTCACCCTTTTTGCAAGGCACGGGGGCTTTGAGCTTACCGTTAAATGTGCGGGTGATACCCAGGTTGACTATCACCACACCGCCGAGGATATCGGCATCTGTCTCGGTGTAGCATTCAAGGAAGCTCTCGGTGATATGAAGGGCATAAACCGTTACGGTGATATTATTCTGCCCATGGATGAGGCTCTTATCCTTGCGGCGGTTGATATTTCAGGCAGAGCATATCTCGGCTTTGATGCTCAAATGCCCTCACAGAAGGTCGGCGATTTTGACACAGAGCTTGTTAAGGAATTTTTCCTTGCCTTTGTGCGCAAGGCTGAGCTTACCTTACATATAAAGGAGCTTGACGGCGAAAATACACATCACATTATTGAGGGAATTTTCAAGGCCTTTGCAAGGGTTATGAAAAAGGCGTGTGCCATTGACCCTGACAATAAGGATGCAATTCCTTCAACAAAGGGAGTGCTCTGATGACAGTAATAATTGATTACGGTGTGGGCAATCTGTTTTCTCTGCGTTCATCCTTTGCGGCAATAGGTCAAGAGGCTGTTGTCAGCAAGGATATTGAAGAAATCCGCAAGGCAAAAAGACTTGTGCTGCCCGGTGTCGGCGCATTTGAGGACGCAGTAAGAAAGCTTCGCGAAAGCGGTCTTTATGAAGAGGTTAAGGCTCAGGCACTGTCGGGCAAGCCGCTTATGGGTATATGCCTCGGTATGCAGATGCTTTTTGAAAAAAGCTACGAATACGGCGAGCATGAGGGACTCGGTCTTTTAAAGGGTGAGATTGTCCCCTTCGAGGGCAGAATAGATAAGAATCTGCGCATCCCCAACATCGGTTGGAGTGACCTTAAAATAAAAAAGACTGACAGCCCGATTTTTAAATATATCAATGAGGGCGACTTTGTTTACTTCGTTCATTCATACTTTGCCGCAGACTGCGAAAATTCTGTTGCCGCAACCTCGGAATACGGAATCGAATTCACGGCGGCGGTAAGTGACGGAAATATTTTCGGCTGTCAGTTCCACCCCGAAAAAAGCGGTGATACGGGGCTTGCAATTTTGAAAGGATTCTGTGAGATAGGAGAATAAAAGATGCTTATTTTACCCGCTATTGACCTTTATAATAAGTCTGCGGTCAGGCTTTATAAGGGCGATTATGATAAAATGACCGTTTACAGCAACAACCCGGTTGAGATTGCCGAAAAATTTAAGGAATGCGGTGCACAGTATATCCATCTTGTTGACCTCGAGGGCGCAAAAAACGGAACGACCCCCAACCTTGATGTTGTGGAAGGTATAGTAAAGACAACGGGACTTAAATGTGAAATCGGCGGCGGTATCAGAAGTGAAGAGGTTATTGAAAAATATCTCGGCATAGGAGTTGACCGTGTTATTCTCGGCACTGCGGCAGTAACAGACGGTGAGTTTCTCGAAAGAGCCGTGAAAAAATACGGCAAAGCTGTTGCGGTGGGCGTTGACCTTAAAGACGGCTACGTTGCCATAAAGGGCTGGACGGAAAAATCGGCACTTACGGCGGATATGTTTTTTGAAAAGCTCTGTGCCCTCGGTGTTAAAACGGTAATCTGCACCGATATTTCAAAGGACGGGGCGATGCAGGGCACCAACCGTGAGCTTTATAAGGCTTTAAGCGAAAAATACCCCATTGACATTGTTGCCTCGGGCGGTGTTTCGAGCCTTGACGATATTGAAGCTCTGAGAGATATGAAGCTTTACGGTGCGATTTTAGGCAAGGCCTATTATGTGGGCGCAGTTGACCTTGAGAAAGCGATAGAGGTGGCGAAATGATAACTAAAAGAATAATTCCCTGCCTCGACGTTAAAAACGGCAGAGTGGTCAAGGGCACCAACTTCAAGGGTCTTAACGATGTGGCTTCCCCTGTGGAGCTCGCATCCTTTTACAGCCGTAACGGTGCGGATGAGCTTGTGTTTTATGATATAACCGCGTCCTTTGAGGGCAGACAGCTTTTTACGGATATTTTAAAGGAGGTCGCATCAAAGATTTTTATACCCCTTACCGTTGGCGGCGGAATCAATACCCTTGAGGATTTTGACAGAGTGCTCAAATGCGGTGCCGACAAGGTGAGCGTAAACTCAGGCGCAATCAGAAGCCCTGAGCTTATCTCTCAGGCGGCAAGGCTTTACGGAAACCAATGTGTTGTGCTTTCTGTTGATATAAAAAGAGTTGACGGTGACTTCCATGTCTTTGCTAAGGGCGGCAGAGAGGATACGGGTATGGAGGCAATCAGCTGGATAAAAAGATGCGTTGCCGACGGTGCCGGTGAGGTCGTGGTTAACTCGATAGATACTGACGGAGTGAAAAGAGGCTTTGACCTTGAAATGCTCAAGGCGGTCCGTGAGGCGGTCAATGTGCCTGTAATCGCATCGGGCGGTGCGGGCTGTGCTGAGGATTTTGTGACACTTTTCAAAGAAATACCCGATATGGATGCAGGTCTTGCGGCTTCGATTTTCCATTTCGGTGAGGTGGCAATACCTGAGCTTAAGACTCTGCTCAGAGAAAACGGAATAAACGTAAGGAGATAACAATGATTAACTTTGATACAGATAAGCTTAAATTTGACGAAAAGGGACTTATCCCCGCCATAGTTGTTGATGCGGTGACAAAAAAGGTTCTGACTCTGGCATATATGAACCGTGAGAGCCTTGAGATTTCTCTTGAGAAGGAGTGTACCTGCTTCTGGTCACGCTCAAGGCAGGAGCTGTGGCTCAAGGGTGAAACAAGCGGTAATTATCAGCACATTGTTTCAATAACGGCAGACTGTGATTATGATGCTCTGACGGTGGTTGTGGAAAAGGACGGCCCTGCCTGTCATAAGGGTACGGATTCTTGCTTTACAAATGTACTTATGGAAAGCGAAGCCCTTAAGGAATTTTCTCTTGACGGTCTTTATGAGCTTCTTAAGGGCAGAAAGGAGACCCTTCCCGAAGGCTCATATACAACCTATCTTTTTCAGAAGGGGATTGATAAGATACTCAAAAAGGTTGGCGAGGAGTGTACAGAGGTTATTATTGCCGCCAAGGCGGACGATAAAAAAGAAACCGTTTATGAAATTGCAGACCTTGCCTATCATGTAATGGTGCTTATGAATGAAATGGGCATCACGATGGAGGACGTGCACAGAGAGCTTGCATCGCGCCACATAATAGACCACAAGGTAAAGCAGGAAAAAATGGTGTAACAAGAGTCAATTCTCAATTCGCAATTCGCAATTCTCAATTCTCAATGGCGGGAAAAGGCTCAATAAATTAAGAACTTAATCCCGCCGGATAAAACAGTTCTATACCCTTTAAAAGCAAACAGCCGTCTGAAAAATCAGACGGCTTATATTTTAGTTTAAAACCCATATGGTGCGGATGATACCTTGCAGTTTAATTCCGAGTCGGTCGCGATTGCGATTGCGAATTGAGAATTGAGAATTGTCATCAGTCCCACTCGTCGCCTCTGACGGTGTCAAGGTCGATACCTCGGGTGTCGTGGGTCTTTTTGACAAGGGCGATAAGTGTGATTACAAAGCTGGGAACAAGCAGACAAAGTGCAACTGTTCCGATAATGCCGTCACCGAAGATGAGGGCGAGAACCATATTAAGAAGGTAAGCAACGGCGTAACCGACAAAGCCGACAACGGTTTGTGCCGCAGTGGCCGAGGAACGCAGGTTGGTAGGAGCCGATTCACTTGCCATCATAATAAGCACGTCGTTTGTTGAATAATAGCTGCCGACGAATGCACCGCAGAAGAAACCCACGATTGCAGGTGTGAGATAATTGTATCTTGCACCGAGAGAAAAAATAACAAAGGATATGACGCAATTTGCGGCAACGGTAATTGCGGCGGCCTTTCTTCCCTTTTTATCAGAAATAAAGCCCATGATTACCTGTGACAAAGCCATACCGATGGGGTATAAGGCAACGGCTCTGTTAACCTCATTGACGCTTACAAGGTCAAGAAACTCTTTTGCATTTGAGCCGTGAATGCTCATAGCGTAGCCGTGGGTGAGGATAGCCTGATAGTTCATACTGCCTATAACACCGATACCTGCAAGGGCAAAGCATATGTATATCCAACGCAGCTGCTTATGCTTTAAACCGAATTTAAGTGCATCGATAACGCCTCCCTGAGAATCCTGAGCGGATTTTTTCAGCTTTTCGGCTTCTAATTCTTCCTCTGTCATGCTGAGGTAACGGATACGTGAATCGATGAATGTGTCTGTTTTTTTTGTGCAGAGAAGTGCGATAAGTGAAACAACTATACCTATAATGGCAGGAATCAGGTAAACTCTTCGCCACTGACCTGCTGTTTCCATTAACCAGCTGCGAAGCAGAGGCACAAGTAAAACTGACATATTGGCAAAGAATTTAACCACGGAATAGGTTATTGCACGGCTTTTGGCGGGGGAAGCTTCCATAATATAAACAACGTGCATATCGTGAGGGATGAAGAACATGATAAGGCAAGCACCGAAGAAATACATAATCACGTTTTGTGAAAGGAAAATAGTCAGCATAGCCACAGACATACCGAAGGTGTTGATAAGAAGGAAGGTTTTTCTTCCGAAACGGTCAGCGAGAGGTCTGTAGAAAATGCCGATAACCTGGAAGGGGATTGATATAACCTGTAAAAGATTAAGAAGTGTAACTGCACTGTCGCTCTTGAAAAAGTCGTTGGCGATTTCCGTTTGCATAAGTGTGCCTATCTGAGAAGCAATTTCGTCAACTGCATAAATGAGAGCGATAATCAGCACAAGGTACCAGAAATAGGTTTTACTTCTGGGGCGTGCCTGCTGCTTTTTCCAATATCTGAGTTCTTTTTCCCGTTTTTGCTGAAGCTTTACAAGCTTTTCGGGTGACGGTGCTTTTTTCATAAAATCCTTCTCCTTTTCATAGCTGTAACTCAATTATATTACTATGAAAAGGCTATGTCAACCGAAAGAACGGAGATTATTTTTCTTTTATTGCGGGCCCGTCAAGAACTGTACCGTTTTCACTAAAGCGTGAGCCGTGGCAGGAGCAGTCCCAGCTTTTTTCTGCTTTGTTGTATTTCAGAGCACAGCCCAGATGGGTGCATCTTTTAGGCGTGGGGGTCAGCACAGATATTGCATAGTCAAGACCGTTTATAATAAGCTGAGGGTGGAGCATGCTTCTTTGGGGGAAACAGAGCTCTTCGGCATTGTGATGCTTACCTGTCATAAGAGCCGTCAGAAGCTCAGCGGCAACCATAGAGGAGGTCATACCCCATTTGTTAAAGCCTGTGGCAACATAAAGCTTCGGCGTGTTTTTAGAATACTGCCCCACATAAGGCACCGAATCAAGAGTCATGCAGTCCTGAGCCGCCCATGCATAAGCCTCACGGCTTTCGGGAAAATATTTCTTTTTCACAGCTCTTACGGCTTCAAAGCAGCCCCCTTTTTTAGCTGTACGGTGGTCGCCACCGCCGATGATGAGATATTTGCCGCTTGTGCGCAAGGAAACGCCGTCGGTTTTATCGTCAAGAAACATACCGTCAAAAAGGGGAGCGTTCTCGAGGGCTAAGCAATATGAGCGGTGCTGATACATTTTCATAAAAAACAGACCCCGTCTGTCAATAAATGGAAAGTGGGAGCAAACGATAATTTTTTCTGCCGTCACATTACCCCTGTCAGTTATTGCAATTGAGCCGCGTATATCTGTTACAGGGGTGTTTTCATATATTTTAACCTCGCCGGCAAGACCGTAAAGAAGCTTGAGAGCGTTGAACTGTGCCTGATTGGGAAAGCAGACTGCGCCTGCAACGGTGAAGGGTATGGGCAGACGGTCAAAAAGCTGTGCATCTGCACCGATGTCATAAAGAGCCTGAAGCTCCTCGTAAATTTTTGTTCTGCTGTCGGTGGTGTATATATAATTATCCTTGGTCTCAAATTCGCAGGGGTATTTTTCGCTGAGCTTACGGAATTTTTCTACCGCCGCCTGATTAAGACGGTAATAAAGAGCCGCCATATCTCTTCCGCGTTGTTTGAGAAGCTTGTGATATATGAGCCCGTGCTGACTTGTGATTTTTGCCGTTGTGCCTGCGGTTGTGCCGCTGCCTACGGTGTTTTTTTCAAGCACAACGCAGTCAATTCCGCTGCTTTTCAGCATATAGGCAGTGAGAATACCTGCCATACCGCCGCCGATAATTGCAACGTCGGTTTTAATGCTGCCGTCAAGGGAGGGAAAGGGATTTTTTTCACTTTTTGCTTGCCAGAGAGAGCTCATAGGTTGACTCCTTTTTATTTTTTTCTTGTATATCATATAAATTATATCTCCGCCGCTGACCGTATATACATTATGAAATATTTATGTGCAAGTTAGCTAAATTAAGGCGGTTAAATTCTAAAGGAAATCCCCTTGGTAATTATTGACCTTGCAAGAGAAAAAGTATATAATTACAGTGTATAATTGCCGTTATTATAGTATAACGGTTCAAACTGCTGAAGTGCAGTCCTTCCGAGTGCCGCAGGGGGTCAGACCTGTGCGGAAAATTGCAGCTGAGACAGTGTATACGTTTTTGCAGTGCTTCGGGAAAGCGCTCAACCACTCTTGGCTCCCTTGAAAGGGGAGCTGTCAGCGATAGCTGACTGAGGGGTTCAACGAACATCTTAAAAGGAGATGATTTTTAAAATGAAAAACAATTTATTCAAGAAATCAGTATCAATATTCCTTGCAGTATTGATGATTATGTCCTGCTGGGTGTTTATGCCCGGTGAGCATAATCATGCCGAAGCGGCGGCAACTACGGTTAATGTAACAACCTCCTTCACCCTGAGCCCTCAAGGAAACAGAGGTAACGATGGGTCCTGGACAAGACTCGCATTAACCGGTGAAAGTAATGCGGGTGGAACATCCGTTGTTCTTTTCAGATTCACTAATGCTGATCTTAAGAAGCTTGCAGCGGCAGATACGGTTAATCTGCAGTTTTATGCTTACTCATGTAACAACAGATTATCACATAACAATGTTGGTGTTACTGTTAATGCAGACATATATTATATTACCCAAAACAGCTCTGTTGTGAGCAATCAGGGTACAAATAAAAGCACTAACGTATCAGACACAGGCAACAGTGTTTTGGGAACTGATTATACTTATAGCAATGCTCAGAATAGTGCCAAGAGCTACTTAGGTTTATCTGACTCTACCCTTGTAGGCACTTTTGCACAGCCGACTATTAACGGTCAGGATAATCCCTCTCTCAGAACAGGCGACGCAAATTACAGTTTTCCCGTAACGGATATAGTTAAGGAAAAAGCAGCCTCCGGCGAAGATCTTTCCTTTATCATTATGCTCCGTCAGGGCTATTCCTGCTCCGGCGACAGAGGTTGGTCTGATATTTATATAGATTCAAGTAAAATTGCTCTTTCGGGTTATAATGCACTTGAGGAGCTTAAAGGTAAGATTGAATATTATGAAGAGTGCTTCTCAAACGGCCATTTTTATACAAACCTTGTAAATAACTATAAGGCATACAATGATGCAAAGCGTTATTATGATGCTGTTACATATGGCGGTGTGCAGCTTGATGCTGCAACTGCTCAGGGTTATATGAATGCAATAGATACAGCTATTGCCAACACGGGAGAGAATAACACCTATGTTGATTATCTCAATACCAATATCACAAGCCGTGACGGCTCTGCAGTAAGTGCTGCTTACAGAAAGAATGTTATCTGGTATCCTTGGGATTTCTCCTGGGATATTACAAACAATAATGCAAGACCTGTTATTCAGGATACTTATTTCTACTTTACAATGCCCAACACAATCGTCGGTATAACCAATGACAGTGAAACCACCTTCCCGCTTCACTCCTTCTTCTGGACAACAACCGACAATCGTTATGTAAGATATGTTATTGCCGGTTCGGGAACAATAAGCAGCGGTGTTGTCGGCTCGAGTGATTTCGCCACTATGGCACCCTGGAAGATTTCCAACTGGGATAACGGTCATTCAACCAGCGGTCTTAATCCCGGAACAGACGGCTTCGGCGGTTGGGTATTTGAAAAGAATTATCTTACAGATTCCACACTCGATTATTTTGAGGATAACAGCAATAACTACGGCTACAGCCAGGATCACGTATATCAGATATCCTCTTATGCTCAGATTAGCAAGTCAACCGTAGGTGTAGATGCAACAACTACCTATAAAAAGGTTGACCAGGGCTTCACCTTTGCTACAGCCAACAGAGCAAACAACGGCACAACAAACTACGGCAACCACTACGCAAGGAATTACAGCAATTACGGTGGAGCTCTTCATGTTGTTTACATGGATACATATAAGAACAACTATCAGAACTGGAAAACCTTGATCCCTGCTATTTCATATAAGGATTATAACGGTTTTGTTTACAGTGATGCTACGAACGTAACAAAGCATCTTGATTATGCATCAGAAATTCCTCTTAATCTTACTCTTACGGAAGCAAACCGTGTTGGCGATATCAGTTCTACTGTTACTACATGGGCTCAGAATATAAACAAGGGTGCAAATGACCTTAAAAATGCTAAAGCTGCAGGCACAACAAGAGTTACAAACAAATATGTTGACCTTATAAATGCTATCAAAAATTCCGAAGCAGCTTATGCAGACGGAAGTGCAAAATATACCTATGCTTCCTGGAATAATTTCGTAGCCGCATACAATGCTGCAAAGGCACATATGGCTTCACTTAATCCGGCAGGCTCTAATGTGCAATACAGCTCAGATGCAACAGCTATCGGCAACCTTGCAACAGCACTTGATAATGCAAGAAATGCTCTCGAAGAAAGAACCTATGACGTAACATATGAAAATATGTTCTCATTCTCATCATGGGCAAACTCCGCTTCAGGCGTTCTCGGCACACCCAATAAGGGCTCAATGACCTATGATGTCAATGCAGGTACAATCACCATCAATAATAACGGTGCAAACACACAGTCTAACCCCAACGACCACTACACACACCAGGGCTTTGGTAACGGTAACTACAATATGACACTTGTTCCCGGTGAAACCTATACCTTTAAATACACAACAAGCGGCGGTACAGGTGATCAGGTGCATATCTTCTTCTATGACGATAACGGTAATGCAATAGCTAATCCTGCAAATAGAGGCAACGCTTTTGCACACGCTTACGGTAGCGGTCGAGGAACATCAACAATTTCCTTCACCGCACCCGAAAATGCAACAAAGGCGACCTTCCGTTTCGGCTCAACCGTACTTGGTGACAGCATAACCTTCTCCGATATCTTTATGTATTCACACACAAGAGGAGACTATGCTGAAATTGCAAATTGGACATACAGCCCCAACAGAACTGTATTTACATATAATACTCCTCTCGGAACAACCCTTGAGGTTCCCGAAAGACCCGGCTACACCTTTGACGGATGGTGGGTTGACTCAATTAATCCTAACGGTCAGAAGGACGAAGGCGAGCAGGTAACAGACGCCAACGGTACAGTTGTTGCTGACCTTCAGAACTTTGGTATTGCTCAGGACTGGGTACTCCATTCCGAGTGGACTGTAAACAAATATACTGTTACATGGAAAAACGAGGACGGTACAGTCCTTGAAACCGATAATAATGTAGAATACGGCGCAACACCTTCTTACGACGGTGCAACACCCACTAAGGCGGAAGACAGTCAGTATACCTACACCTTCTCAGGCTGGAGTCCTGTTGTTTCCGCAGTAACAGGTGATGTGACTTACACAGCAACTTATGAGAAAACACAGAAGAGCTTCACTGTAACATGGAAATTTGCAGACGGCAGTGAAAAAACCGAAACCTATGCTTACGGTGCAACTCCCACAGCTCCCGCAAATACACAGGGCTATAACGATGCTGACGGTCATCATACATATGTCTGGCCCGCACTTTCAGAAGTAACAGGCAATGTTACTTATGAGGAAAGTCTTTCAACCACCGGTCACACTCCCGGTGCAGCGGCAACCTGTAAAGCTCCTCAGACTTGTACGGTCTGCAGTACTGTGCTTGCAGAAAAGCTTGCTCACACCGAAGAAATCCTCTCTGCAGTTCCTGCAACCTGTACTTCAACAGGTCTTACAGAGGGTAAGAAGTGTTCAGTCTGCGGCGAAACTCTCGTTGCTCAGCAGAAAACAGATAAGCTCCCCCACACAGAAGTAATTATCCCTGCAGTAGAATCCTCTTGCTCTGCAACAGGTCTTACAGAGGGTAAGAAATGCTCCGTCTGCGATGAAATCCTTGTTGCTCAGCAGACAACAGACCAAAAGGATCACACAATGGGCGATTGGGAAACAACCCTTGAGCCTACCTGTATTGCTGACGGTACAAAGCAGAGAGAGTGTGTAAACTGCACCTACATTGAAACAGAAGCAATTCCTGCAACAGGTGTACACGTTTACGGCGATTGGGACTATGCAAGAGGCTCAATTGAACACGAAGGCAAGTGCATTGCCGATACCAACTGCAGTGCAACTGTAAAAGAGGCTCACTCCTTCACAGAGGATATACAGCCTAAAGAAGGCACAATGTCCCTCCACGACTACAAGTGCTCGGTTTGTACTGCACGTGGCGCAAAGCTTGGCGGTACTCCCAGAGAGGGTGCCGGTGAAGATTGTTATACTAAAACTGAAGTAGAACAGATAGACGGTAATAACTCTTACCATACAGTTATTTGTGAGTGCGGCAGAACAAAAGAAGAAGCCCACACTACAGAAGTTGTAAATGTAACTAAAGAACCGACTTGTACAGAAAAGGGTTCTCAGGTGGAACGCTGTACAGTTTGTGAATATACCTTTACAAAAGAGCTCGCTTCTCTCGGCCACGCCTTCGCTGAGGAGTTCACAGTTGACATAGAAGCAACCTGTGAAGCTGTCGGCTCAAAGTCAAAGCATTGCTCACGCTGTGATGCGAAAACAGAAGTGACAGAAATCCCTGCAAAGGGTCACACAGACGGTGAAGTTGTTGTAGAAAACGAAGTTGAACCCGATTGTGTAAACGACGGTTCATATGACAACGTAACCTATTGTACAGTCTGCGGTAAAGAAACAAGCAGGGATACAATAGTAGTCGATGCACTCGGTCACACGGACGGTGAAGTTGTTGTAGAAAACAACGTAGCTCCCACTTGTACAGATGACGGTTCATATGATAATGTAACTTATTGTACAGTCTGCGGTGAAGAAACAAGCAGAGATACAGTAGTTGTTCCCGCAAAGGGTCACACAGAAGAAATCATCCCTGCAGTGGCACCCAAGTGCGAACAGACAGGTCTCACAGAAGGTAAGAAGTGCTCTGTCTGCGGTACGGTAACAGTAGAGCAGACAACGGTTTCCGCTACAGGCCATAATTGGTATGAAGGCGTAGAAACAACCAAACCCACCTGTACCGGCGAAGGTGCAAAGACATATACCTGTCAGAATGATGAAACTCATCAGAAAACAGAAAAGATTGATGCACTCGGTCATAAAGCATCAGAGGCAGTCATTGAAAACGACGTTGACCCTGATTGTGTGAATGAAGGTTCATACGATACAGTAGTTTACTGCTCGGTATGCGGTGAAGAACTCAGCAGAGCAGAAACAATAGTTGACGCACTCGGTCATAAAGAAGTAATCAATGCAGCAGTAGCACCTGATTGTACAAACACAGGTCTTACAGAAGGTAAGCATTGTTCAGTATGTGACGAAGTTCTCGTTGCACAGGAAGTAGTTCCTGCAAAGGGTCATACAGAAGGTGACGCTGTAGTTGAAAATGAAGTGCCTGCATCATGCGGTGCAAACGGCTCATACGATAGTGTGGTTTACTGTTCAGTATGTAAAGTGGAGCTCAGCAGAGATGAAGTAGTAGTTCCTGCAACAGGCGAACATAATTATGCTACAGAAATCGACAGAAAAGAAGCAACCTGCACAGAAGACGGATATTATGTAATGGCTTGCGGATGCGGTGCAACAGAAACAACAACAATTTCCGCAAAGGGTCACACTCTCACTCAGGTAGAGGCTCAGGCTCCCACCTGTACAGAAATCGGTTGGGAAGCATATGAAGAATGTTCAGTATGCGATTACACAACCTATGAGGAGATTGCGGCAAAGGGTCACACTCTCACTCAGGTAGAGGCTAAGGCTCCCACTTGTACAGAAATCGGTTGGGAAGCATATGAAGAATGTTCAGTATGCGATT
>JAZSQD010000053.1:0-19444 GCA_045537815.1 Acutalibacteraceae bacterium
CAAGGAGGTTAAAAATGAGAAAAAAATCTGAAATTCTGATAAGGGCGTTGTCACTTCTTATGACATTGCTTCTTATATCCGGCACGCTTGCCTGCGGAATATTCAGCGCAGGTGCGGCAACAACGACGAATAACAGGGAGAAAACAACCTACGACATTGCTGTTGTTTACGACAACTCAGGCTCGATGTATTGGTATGAAAGTACGGCTTGGTCTCAGGCTAAATATTCTATGGAAATTTTTGCTTCAATGCTTGATTTCTCAAAGGACAAGCTTAGCATTTATCCGATGTGGGATGTTACTACTGACGGAGAGAGTAATTCCGGCGGTTCTCACAAACCCATTGAAGTTCTAAGCAAGCAAGATATAAAAAAAATACACGAAATGTATACCCCTGTTGCGAACGGAACTCCGTTTGAACCTGTTGATGAAGCCTACAAACAATTAAGTAGTTCAAAAGCTGATGAGAAATGGTTGATAGTCATAACAGACGGACAGTTTAATATGATGAAGAGAACGGATGAAAACACGGTTGATTTGGACAGCAACGAAGTTGCCGATTACTTAAAAGATAAAATAAAAAATGGCATTAAAATGCAGTATATAGGTTTTGATGAGGCTTATAATTTGACTTCTGATGAGGGTAACGGATTCTACGCTGTAAAATGTATTGCCGGTTCACTTGAATCAGAACTTGTAAAAATATGCAACAGAATGTTTCAAAGAATTGTTCTTCCAAGTGATAAGCTGGTTAATGGCAAACTGAGATTGGATGTTTCGATGGAAAAAATCATCGTTTTTGTTCAGGGAAAGGGTTCTACTATAGGAACCTTATCGCATGTTGATGGCGATAAAGCGGAAGTTTTACAGGATAGCGATCCGATACTTTACAGTGATCGTGGTGCCGGTGAATATCAGACATCGGACAAATATGATTGCGTACCTGATAAAAGTCTTGCCGGTCAGGTTGTTACGTTTGGTGCTTGTCGCGCAGGAGAATATATTCTTGATTACGACGCAACAGAAATCCAGATTTTCTATGAGCCTGATATTGATATTCAGGTGGATTTTATCGACGAGGACGGCAAAATAGTCAAACCGGAAAACGGTGAACTGCTTGAAGGTGAGTATAAAATTAAAACCTCTATTGTTGACCGTAACACAGGAGATAACATTCTTGCTGACGGTCACCCCGGTAAGGAACTGTTGGGCGATGTTGAACTGATAACCTCATATAAGTATTCAGATGAAGATGACAGTCAATATAGAGTTTATGATGAATATCATGGAGACCAAATAAAGAGCGTTGAAGAGCTTCAAACGATTACTCTGGAGCCGGATAAAACAATCGACATCGATATAAGCGGTCATTATTTAAATTTTGATATCAAGGATAACAATAAAATTGATCTCTCATGGCTCAAGGGCTTGAAAATTGAACAACAAGTCATCCCCTTTGAGGTTAAGGCTGAGGTGCTTCAACCCGATAGCTACTACTACCACAAGGATAAGGGCGATTGGGAGCCGATAAAGGTAACCTTTACTCTCGACGGTAAGCCTCTCACCAAGGAGCAGCTCGCTGCAACACAGTTCAGCCTCGGCTTCAAGGAAGAGCTTCAGTACACCTATGAAATGAATGAAAATGAGTCTGCGATTTATGTTTACATAGACGGAAACAGAGATACAGAAAATATGGAGCCTACAGGTAAATACAAATTTACTGTCAGTGCTACCTATGTTAACGAAAAAGGCAAAGAGACAACGGCAACAGATAAGGTTGAATTTGATATTGCAAAGATTGCCAAATGGATTATCGATATTATCAAGCTTCTCATAGCTCTCGCAATCCTCACACTTATTGCTCTCTGGCTCATTCACCCGGTTCTTCCCAAGAGAGTTATAGTCAGCGAGGGTCACTTCACCAAAAATGCAACCATCAAGGGCTCATTCAAAATGCCTTCACGCTTTGATGTCAGATCAGTACCCGTAAGCGGCAAGGCAAAGGTTGTGCCCAAAATGAGAAACTCATGGATAATGTCGTTGCTTAAGCCTAAAAGAATGAACTTTAAGGTTGTCGATATAAACTGCTCAGGCATAAGCGAGCTTACTGTTGACGGTGTTACATATACTGCCCAAAACGGAAAGCTGTATGATACAGCAGGCGATGAAGTAAAATCAATGATTATCGGCAACTCTGCGGTTTCATGGGATGAAAACAAAGGCGGTTTGTTTGAAGGAACACTTAATATAAACAAGAGATAATAAAAAAGGAGAATAATTATGAGTAAAGAAAAAGTTAAAAGCAACAAAGCAGGCGCTTCCCTTTATGTGGGTGTCGGCGGTGTCGGTGGCAAGATTATCAGAAAGGTAGCAAAGCTTGCTAAAAACGATGATATCTCAAAGGCACGTTTCGTCATTATGGATACAGACGTTAACGACCTGGGCAGAGCTGACGACGATATCGATATCACTCAGATTCAGACATCATCACCCCGTACAATCAGAGACTACCTTCTTCAGGATAAGGATGCCCGTGAAGAGTGGTTCCCCAACAATATGATTATCAACAGCAAGACAGTTTCAGAGGGTGCAGGTCAGGTCCGTTCAATTTCAAGACTTGCTCTCAACGCTACTATCCGTACAGGTGCTATCAATAAGCTTTACAGAGCTATTGACGACCTCTATGACAAGGACGGTGGCGACAAGAAGCAGACCCTTAAGATTGCCGTTGCTTCAACAGTAGCCGGCGGTACAGGTTCAGGTATTGCAATGATTGTTGCGATGCTTATCCGTAACTATCTTGCAGAAAACTATCCCGATTCATCAGCTATTATCCGCGGCTTTATGATTATGCCCGGCGTTATGGATACCTTTGGCCCTTCCGCAAGCGAAAGACTCAGCTTACAGCGTAACGGCTATGCAACCATCAAGGAAATCAATGCATTTATGATGCGTCCCTTCTTTGAGGCTATTCCCGAGCTTCGCAGATATCTGGGTCTCAGCGTTGAGGTGCCCAATGCATCGGGCGGTGTAGATAAGCTTACCTGCTCACCCTTCGATTTCTGCTTCCTCTTTGACCGTACCGACGGAAACGTATGCAACATGTCAAACATGAATCAGTATCAGGATTATGTTGCCCACAGTATTTATGAGCTCTTCATCGGTCCCATGAGTGCAAAGGCAGCAAGTAAGGAAGACAATATCCATAAGGAATTCCTTGATGATAAGAAGCTTTCAAGAAACCGTTTCGGCGGTGCAGGTGCTTCAGTTGTCCGCTACCCCTATGAGCTCATCAGAGATTATGTTGCTTATGAGTGGATGGAAAAGCAGCTCATCGGTTTTACAAGCGATCAGGTCGACGAAGCCGATTCAAAGGATATCGTTGCAGGCGGATGGCTCGCATATGACAAGAAATATTTTGAAGACCTTAAGGAATTTAACAATAATCCCACAGGCAAGACCGAGCCTAACCGCAGTGAAATCTATGTTTCCGGTATCGAAACAGGCACAGATGACCTTTCAAAGAAGATCAGAGAGTTTTATATCGACCGTAAGAATAAGAAATATGAAAACAACAGAGGCGGTGACAGCAAAAAGAAGCTCGGCGGTAAGGCTCCCAGTATTCCCGCAGTTGAAGCTTATATCGATGCAGTAGCAGCTCAGGCAAGCAACATTTACGAGGCTCCCTTTGCTTCGGTTGTAACCGATTTCAATCAGTATAAGAACAAGGCAGCTACAAAGGATGAATTTAAGACCAGATATTTCTTTATCAGTGCAGCAGAAAAGCTTGTTGACCCTGCACTTATCCGCAAGACAGTTTCAGCTTTTGTTGACAGTCTTTTCAACGGCAACACAAAGATGACAGACAGAGCCCCCGAAAACTATATGTTTGAGGACTTTATGTCACTTGACGGAAGAGGCTTACACCCCAACGCAATGCGTTATCTTCTCTATAAGTTAAAGGACAGACTTGCTGATTTGAGCGAAAGAGAGCCCAGCTACACCGCATTTGAAGAAAGCATCACAACCACACTCTTCGGTAAGAAGAAGGACGGCGAATCCGATGCAAGAGACATCACTGATTTCCAGGTCTTCGGTCACGGTAAGGAGCATAACCTTGAAGAAATGTGCATTTCCTGTGACGAGGGCGGAACAGAGGGCAACCGAGAGACCTGTAACAAGCATCTTACATCCTACGCTAATAATATTGACAGATATTACCGTAATTTCGTTATGTACTATACCTGCGTAGAAATGAAGGCATTTGTTGAGCGTCTTATCGGCAAGTTCGAGGAATTCTATGACAAGTTTGAGGCAAAGGTTCTCGGTCTTGCAAAGAAAAAGAAGACAGTTATGGCAGCTATCGAATTTAAGAACGGTAACTGCGAATATAACCTTTTCAGCAACCCTGCACATCTGAGAATGCTTGCAAGAGAGCAGTCAATGCCTCAGAGCGGCGGCCAGCACGAGTGGACACTTTATGCAGGTATCTACAACGGCATTAAGTTTAACGCACAGAAGGCAAGCATCATCCGCAACAACGTATTCTCCGACGCTAAAGAAGACGACATCTTTGACGAAATCATGATTGACCAGTTCCGCAAGATGGTTGAGGATACAAGCGACCTTGATATGGACATCGTAAGAGCCTGCGGTCTTGAGCATAAGGTTAAATATCTCAGCCTTGCAGCAGAGACCCCCAACGAAATTATCAAGGAAGAATATAAGCTTAAGGCAGCTGATATGAGAGAAAGAAACGCTCACCTTGCTGCAGTTATCAAGAAGGGTCAGGAGCTTGCTTGCCCCAGCATTATCCGCAAGGACTTTGAAGAAGAGCGTGCAGTTAATGCAATGGCATTCAACAAGTTTATGGAAGACGGCGAGGGTATGCGCCTTGACGGCAAGTACTTCAAGCCCGATTATGCAGCAGATACAGTTTCCAAGTATGAGCTTCGCTTCTACCGTTCACTTTATAATATCACTCCCATTCAGCTTCAGAAGCTTTGCTCACCTCAGGCAGACCCTGCTAAGCTTTCAGGCTGCATTGACGGCGACTGCTCAACTCCCGGTATGGTCGGCACATATTTCACCGCATATCAGGACTATATGAGAAAAATTGGTCCCGACAACCGTCTCAACCCGGTTATTACACCCCATATCGATAAGCGCTGGAACTCAATCACAGTTCTTCCCGAGCTTGACCCCATGGAATATCAGCGTGAGCTTATGAAGAGAATTCATAAGGCTATGATCTACGGCTTCATTTTCAAGATTATTGAAAAGAGAATGACCTCCAAGTATGATCAGGAAAAGCTTGTTTATGAATATATCGACGGCAGAAACGGTTCAAGAGCATTTACCGTTTCCAACCACACCAAGTGTGACCGTTTGTTTGAGGTTCTTGATTCACTTTACTTTGACCGTTATGCAGTTCATTCAATTCATAATACTGTTGATAACAAGCGAACAAAGGAACAGGAAGGCAATATTTCCTACGAGGATACAAGCTTTGCAAAATATCTTGCACGTATCGACCGTAAGATGCTTATTGACCTTAAGGAGCGCAATGTTCTTGCAGAAGAGAAGCTTGCAGGCTGTCCCGTTTCACTTCTCGAGCTTCCCATCCTTTATTGGAACTCACTTCCCCGTAAGGACGAATCAGAGCTTAACGTAATGGTTGACGCTATATTTGAGATTCTCGAAAAGGAAATCGGCACCTTTGTAAATAAGGATGACCTTGCACCCTTACTTGCTTCTTCAATCGTTGAGCACTATAACCGTATGTATGAGAATTTCTGTGCTTGTCCTGCTGTTTATATGGGTGGCGGCAAGTATGTTGTAGAAAATAAACCCGAAGACCTTCTCAGCAACGATGTTGCAACCAGAATTATCCGTAAGAAGGTTCTTGTGAAGCTTGATGAGCTCGACGTTTCAGATGCTCCTGAATTCACACTTATTGACCAGACCGAACAGGACGCTCTGTTTGTATAACAGACAGCATCAAAAGGATGATTTCCGTCAGGGTGCGGAAATCATGGAGGTGATTTAAATTTGTTTACTGTAGTTATATGTTCAAAATCCTTTATCGGCAGTGTCAAGAGTAACTTTTCATACATAATGGATATTATCTCCGATAACCCGGACAGTGCAATCTGTCTGTGGGATACAGAGGCTGATAGTTACGAGGATGCTTTGCCCGAACTGGAAAACATAATTGCAGGAAAGTCAAAATGGCGTGCAGTTGTTGTGCAGGAGGCGGAAACCTTTTCCAAGGACTATATCAACAAGCGCAATCCCTTCGATGTTGTCGGTTCGGTTAAGATACTCCAGGATTTCGGAGAAAACAAGGTTTTTAAAGAAATGGATGAGCTGGCTGCAGCTGAAAATGCTGATGCTGATACGGTTGCAGCCGCACTTTCAGAGATAGATAAGCTTTCTGCTGAAAGTGCAGAGCGCATAAGGGAGTACAGAAATACAAAATCCAAAAATTACAGAAATGCAATGAATAATCCTCTGACAAAGCTGGGTCTCTGGCTTTACGGCATCCCCGCAAACCTCAGACCCGAAGAGGCTGAAATATGGCCCGAGGGGCTTATAGATGCTTCCGAAAAGCTTGACAGAGACTATTTCAGCTTACTTTTCGACCACGGCATACTTGTTGCCGAGGTGGAGCAGTACCGCTCAATGATGAGCAAATATCTGCTTCTCAGCGAAAAGTTTGAAAGCGGAGCAAAGGTTGAAAGAAGACCTGAGTCGGTTATCGTATTATCCGAAAGAAATGCGGAGCGTGCCGACGATATTTTCAGAAGCTCCGCCATTCAGCATGAAGAGCTTGAATATAGCAATTTCTGTGACGACAATATTTATTGCGACAGAATGCGGTTTGTTTTCTTTGATGTGAGATATGAAAACAACATCCGCAGCACAACCGATTATCTTTCCTTTGTTTCACTTGTGCCTTGCTTTGCAGAAAATGAGGTGCCTGACGGTGTTCTCGTCGCCGGCAAGGTATACAGAAGTGACGCGGTTATGAATAAAAGGGCAGTCAATATGCTTTTTGCCCGTTATTACGAAAAGCTCAGAAAGACAAGAATGATTCTTATGAGCTCTTACCGTAAGCAGGAGGAATTCAGAGAAAAGAAGGGCATGTCAAGAGACGAGGCCCGCGAGCTTTTCGAATCTGATGTTACTGTTCCTGTTATTATAAGAGAAGGTCCCGACAGGGGAGAGTTTATGGCTGAAAGTAAAAAAATCGGCCTTGCAAACGACTGCCCTCAGGACGAGCAGCAGTATTGGTACGGTCAGGTTTCTGAAATTACAAAGAAATTCATCCGATACCTCAAGGAGCCAAGACGCGCTCTCAAAACGGCGGTGAAAACCGATTTCCGTGATAAGAGTGTTATCGAGGATGAAAGAATATGGCAGCTCAACGAATTCCAGAGGGCTGATATTCACGACAGGCTTCTTGAAGAAGAGCAGAGGATGATTGAAACTGCGACCACCGACATTTTCGATACTGCAAGATATACAAAAAGGCTTGACGATGCTGACAAAGAGGTCCGTAAAAATATCGGACGCCGAATGTCAAGAAAAAAGACGCTTGCTGTCTCGGCTATTGCTATTGCAGCCTATTTCTTCGGCTTCGTTACCCTTATTTTTGAAAACTTTGCCTATGAAGACACTATAAAAAATGCGCTTCTTATTGTTCTTGCCTGTATTGCGGTTTTCGCTTTGTGCGGCTTGTGCTACATCTGCCTTATGAAAAAGCGTCTTAAGGACAGGATTTACCACTTCAATATGGAAATGAGCGGTGTGCTCACTTCAATTGATAACACAATGAAGGCGTTTTCGGTTTATCTGAGTCATGCCTGCAATGTTATGAGAGAATTTTCTGTTTTCAACTGCTTCAGACAGACGGAGGACAGAAAGCTCAACATAATCAAGAAGCACATTCACGACCTTGATGTAAAGGTTGAGCAGGCGAAGGAAATGGTAGCCCAGTATAATGTCGATGAATATGTTTTCGACGAATATGTGGCACCTTACCATTTCGATTTCACCGTAATGGAAAACTATACATACGATATGCCCTACACCGAAAGGGATAAGAGCATAGAATTCCTTCTTAAAGGAAATATAGTTGAAATTTCCGTCGATTATATCGACAAAATAACAATTACAAGGGAGGAGTTATATGATTGATACAATTCTGACAATTGTCAAGGTAGTATTGGCGGTTCTTCCCTTTGTGATTCTTTGTTTTTACAACCGTAACGCAAATTTACCCGCATCGGAACGCAGCAGACAGTTTTTTATGCCTGTTATTGCGGTGGTATATGTTATTGCCGCAATGTTCCTTATGGATTACGTTAACGATTGGCTTATAGAATTCATAGCAAAAATTCCCCCGTGGATTGCAGATTTTGCCAACATACAGTGGCTCCCCGAAAAAATCAGCGAGCTTATCATAAAGCTTGCCAATTATGTTGAGTCGCTTATCAAGAGTCTCAATTTGCATTTCTGGATATTCTTCATATCCAACACCGTTATTGCGGGCGTATTTATTCTTCTCAAGAGAATCTGCATCGCAATTATGTCAAAATTCATAAAGCCCGGCTCTGATCTTCACGTCAGGATAGCAGGTAGCTTCTATGAATTCTTCCCTGAAAAGAACAAGTGGTGTCTGAAGGAAAGCTTTGTTCAGACAAGAGGAATTTATCAGGTGTTCTATTTCGGCGCACTGTTTATTTCCTCTGTGCTTATGGTCGCCAGCCGTTTCCTTTATTATGAGGAAAAGATAGTATCCGTCTTTTATCCCGTTTTTGGCGTGCTTGTTGTGGGTGAGCTTTATTTTTACCTTGACGGCGCAACCAAAAGAGAGTATTCCAACGATATTCTCGGTGAAGATGAGGATGCTTACCGTGTTGTAAACTACTCACTTCTCAGAAAGTTCTTACGCTCTGTATTCGGTGATAAGCTTCTTTCTGAAAATACAAGCGTAAATAATGCTCTGAGCAACGACATCACAACAGAAGAAATCATCAGAGAGCTCGAAAAGAACGAGGAGCAGAAAATCGGCAGCTTTGCCACCTATATGGATGCACTTAACAAAACAGGCTTCCCGATAGACCACAACTATCTGCGTTCTTCTCTTGATATGCTTAACGGAAAAAGCATACTTTTTAACAATCCCTTCTATAACGACCTTATTCCCTATGCTTTCTATCCGATGAACAGAGTACTTCTCAGTCACAAAAAGGTGCTCGTTGTTCTCGGCAGACATTCTATCGAGGATGATATAAAGGTATGGCTGGAAAAGGGTATAGAGGCAGTTACAAAAATTCCCTTCATGTGGAATATTGAGGTTCTCGGCAAAGAAGAGCAGAAGGCGGATATAGGTATTATTACCCGCTCCGATGTTCTTGATATTGAGCTTCACAACGCTAATGCAGACTTTCTTGAAAATGTGGGCTTTGTTGTGATTATTGAGCCCTCAAAGCTTATTTCCACCGCACAGATAGGCCTCAACCTTCTTATCAAAAAGTGCAGAACCGACGAAGAGAAAAAAATCGTCTGCTGCCTTTGCGATAAAAACTGTGACGGTCTCGTTGATGCTATGTCCCATATCCTTATGACAAGCATTACTGAGGTTTCCGCCACTAAGAAGCATCTGGGCACATCATCTTATATGTGCTGGGAGGCAGACGGAGATTATCTCCACCACAGACTCCTGCCTAATATTTCAAGATACCTCGGTCTCGGTACGGAGCTTTCCTTTGCGGCGCTTAAAAATCAGGTTTCTTCAACGGGCTGGTTCGGCGGCGAGGCGTTCCCCGTTACCGATATGCGCTGGATCGACAAGCAGTATTACTATGAGCTTACAAAATATGCAGGTCTTCCCACAAGTCAGGAAATAATGGATGAAAAATTCATTACTACACCTAACTTCTGGAGCGCTGAGGTTAAAGAAAACAACTATCTTACAGTTGAAGACGAAAGCTTCAATATGTTTGAAATTCTCCGTGATTTCTCAACACGTACAACATCACAGGGCTTTGTCAATGTTATTTCTTCTCAGTATCTTCTTAAGGATTATATGGCTGATAATGCTTCGATTTTTGAAACTGATGCCAAAGCTATACCTTACATAGTTGCCGATTACACACGAAGCAACCGTAATACAATTCTCCGCCTTGCACTTATGATGAGTACGAGTCACGTGAACGGAGAAGTGCTTGAAAAAGAGCTGTCGCTTCTCGGCGTTTCCGTTTTTGACCTTAAAAAGCAGCTCTGGTATGAGCTTTATAATTGCTATGCTGAGGTCGGTGCTTCTCAGGAGCTTGATGAGGATTATAAGCAGGCGGTACATGCCACATATTCAAAGTCTTTTAAAATAGATGACAAAGAGTGGACAAGGAGCATCATCAAATCGGAGGAAACCTTTGATATAAGACTCGGCAGAATGGTTACAACCTATTTCATTGCCGATTCCGATTTCATTAAGGAATGCGTAAGCGGGCTTCGTTCAGCAGGCTATGTTGCAGAGGACGAAAAAGGTCAGCGCTATTATCTCGGCACAGAGCTTGCAGGTCACATTTATCAGAAGTATCTCCCCGGTCAGTTCTTTACCTTCGGCGGTAAGTATTATGAAATGCAGTATCTCACTGCAGACGGTCAGGTTCTTGTGCGCAGAGCCGCAGACCACATAAACGGCAGACCTTCATACAGACAAATCCGCGAATACACAATTTCCGACACAAGACCTTCTCACAAGATAGGTGCCTGCAAGGATATCAACGGTATGAGAGTAGTCAGAGAGTTTGCCGACATCGAGGTTGTTACTCCCGGTTATTACCGTATGGAAAAGCACAACGATTTCACAACAGCAAGAAAAATCGTTTTTGAAGGTAAGAACAGCGGTATCCCCAAGAGAGTTTACCGCAACAAAGAGATTATCCGTATAGAGCTTCCTTGTGCTGAGGGTAAGCTTACAGATAACATCCGCTACACGGTCACCGTGCTTATCAACGAGCTTTTCAAGACTATTTTTGCAGAAAATCAGGCATTTATAAGTGCCGTAACAGATTTATCCTTCCTTGACGAAGCTCAGACAGATAAGCCTCAGACTTATTCTCTTAAGGGTGAAGCAATAAGCGGAAATTCAATATATATCATTGAAGACAGTCAGCTCGATTTGGGCCTTACTGTTGCTTTTGAGAGAAATATTGAAAGAATTTTCAGCATTATTCACGACTATCTCGACTGGCATTATGAAAAGCTTGAAGAAAGCCTTAATCCTCCCGAAGACCCGAAGCCTCCCATCGTATTCGGTGACTTCCCCGAGGAAGCAAAGCCCAAGAAGAAGGGCGTCTTCTCAAAAATAGGTGAAGGTGTCAGGAAGACAGTTGACAAAATCAAGGGCTTATTTAAGAAAAAGCCCAAAAAGAAAAAGGGAGAAAATCCCGAAGAGCCTCAGATTCCGACCGATATTCCTCCCGTTCCCGAGGATACAGTGCCCGAAGAGGTTATCCCCGAGACTGAAGTACCTGCAGAGGTTATCCCTGAGGGCGAAGTAACTGACGAGGTTATACCCGAGAGTGAAGCAACTGAAGAAGCTGTTCCAGAAGGTGAAGTAACCGATGAGTTCATTCCTGAAGGCGAAGCAACAGAGGATGCTATATCTGAAGACGATGTGCCTGAAGAAGCTATCCCCGAAGGCGAGGCAGCTGAAGAGGCTGTCTGCGAAGAGGAAGTTACTCAAGAGGCTGTATCAGAGGTTGAGGAGGCTGAAGAAATCACAGCCGAAGCCGAACCGGAAACAGCTTCCGAAGAGGGCAGTGCATTCCAGACTCCCGATGTAACAGAAGCTCCCGACAATACAGGTGTCGTTACTTCTTCTGATGATAAAAAATCGGGCAAGACCGAATTCTCAACCGAGAAGAAGCCTTACCATGAAAATTACTATATGCTTTACGGCTCAGACTGTGAACCGGCTGCTATTGACCTTGCGGGTACACTTGAATATCTGTCAGGCTTTGTTGCAAAGCCCGGCTCTCTCAAGCAGGCAAGAGACGGCAAGAAGATAGCCGATTTCATTGAAGCAACCTACAATCCTCTTAAGACAGATGCAAGATATTGCGACTTCTGCGGAACAGAGATTTTCGGTGTTGAATATGAAACACTTGCCGACGGCAGAGACAGATGTCTCAACTGCGGCAGAACTGCAGTTAAATCCGTTGATGAATTCCGTAAGATTTACGAAGACGTAAAGAGAAATATGGAATCCTTCTTCGGAATTAAAATCAATGCGGGTATCAGGGTTGAAATTGTCAACTCAAAGAAGCTTCACAAGAAGCTCGGTAAGGCATTTATTCCCACAAATAAGGATGACCCGAGAGTTATAGGCGTTGCTATCAAGGATAAGAACGGCTTTACCCTTATGGTCGAAAACGGCTCACCCAGAATGGCAACAATGCTTACAACCGCTCACGAGCTTACACATATCTGGCAGTACATCAATTGGAACGATAAAGAAATTGTCAGGAAGTACGGCAAGGATATGCGTCTTGAGGTTTATGAGGGTATGGCAAAGTGGGCAGAAATTCAGTATGCATATCTTATCAATGAGCCTGCAACGGCAAAGAGGGAGGAAATAGCAACTACCTACCGTAACGACGAATACGGCAGAGGCTTCCTGCGTTACCGTGCAAACTATCCCTTCTCATTGGGTACGGTAATCACAAAGGCAACACCCTTTATGAATGTTGCAGAGCCCCTTGATGAGCAGTATTGCGGCACCTTCAAGGTTATTCCTCCCGGCGGTGAGATTCCCGTTCCCGACGGCGTGGCCCCCGTGCCGACTCCCGAAAACGAGATCCCGACCGAGCCCGTGAAGGGACCTGCTGAAAGAGATGCGTCTGCACTTACTCGCTATGCTTATAATCTTCTCGGTGAAGATGAAAAGCTTGTTTATAATCTGCTTCTCGGTGCGGTAAACGATTTTGTTCCCGAGGTGACTGAGCTTGGAGCTTGTGTTACAGATGAGCAGATAAAGAAGATATTTGATTACATACACAGAGACTATCCTGAAATTTTCTGGTTCCGTCACGGCGCAACCTTCTATTTCGATACGGATACTCACATAGTTAACAGAGTGGAGCTCGTATACTGCCTCACTCAGCAGGAAAAAGAGGAGAGACAGGCACAGATTGAAGAAGAAACTGCAAAATTCCTCAACTGTGTAAACGATATGATGAGCGACTATGAGGTTGTTCTTCGCGTTTACGAAAATATCATCAGACTTGTTGACTATGATACAATCGGTCTCGAGCGTCAGAAAAAGACAAGTGTTTCTGCCGATAAGCCCGACGACTTAAGGTCGGTTTACGGGGTGCTTGTCAATAAAAAGGCTGTCTGTGCCGGCTATGCCAAGGCAATGCAGTATCTGCTCAACCGCTGCGGTATAGAATGTCTCTATGTGACAAGCGATACACACGCCTGGAATATTGTAAAGCTCGAGGGTGATTATTATCATCTTGATGTTACATGGGGCGATGGCTCGGATACAAAGAAGGAGAAGAATACAACCGATGCAATCAGCTATGACTGCTTCTGTATTACTACTCAGGAAGTTCTCAGACTTGAGGAGCATACACCCGTTCCAGATTTCCCGGTACCCGAATGTACCGCTGTGACATGCAACTATCACAGGCGCCACGGACTTTACTTTGAATCCTTCAACTATGAAAGAATCAGAGCTATTGTCTGTGAGAGTGTAAAGAACGGTGCCTTTGACCTTTCATTTAAGTTCAGCTCTGCCGAGCTTCTTAAGCAGGCAGCCGCAGAGCTTATTGACGGCGGAAAGTTCAGAGAAGCAATTAAGTTTGCAACGCTCAAGAGTTCGGTAAGACTTGACACCACCTACTCATATTCGGTCAGAGATGACAAGCTTACGATAGCGTTTTTCCTTAAAAAGATATAATCAATATCCCCGGTAAAGCAATTTATCGGGGATATTGAAAACAGAATCAAAAAACACAGGAAAGAGGAGACCCATGAAAAAAATCAGAGAATTTCTGAATATTCAACTTGTTAAAAATCCGGGCAGAATGGTTATTATTGCAATTTTCTTATTCAATGTAATCTTCTTCCTTACTTCATCACTGGTTATAAGTAACTTTACCGTCTCGGGTACTGAGAAGATGGGCTTTTTTGAGGCTGCATTTTGTACTATTGCCATGATTCTTGATGCAGGCTGTATACAGTTCGTTGTGTCAGATATCGGCACATCGGGTGTAGCAATTGTTATTATATGCCTTTGCATTGTGCTCATAGGTATGATTACCTTCACAGGCGCTGTAATCGGTTATATTACCAACTATATTTCAGGCTTTATCGAAAGTGCCAATGCAGGCTCAAGAAAGCTTAAGATATATGACCATTCGGTAATACTTAACTGGAACACAAGAGCATCAGAAATTGTAAACGACCTTTTATACTGCGATACCAAGCAGAAGGTGGTTGTGCTCGTCAATTCCAGGAAGAAAGAGATTGAAAAGGAGATAAATGAGCGTATTTCTGATTCAATCGCAAAAGAAAATGCAGCACTTATTGAAAAATGCAAGAACAAAAATATAATCAGCAAAAGCATTTATATGATGAAAAATCGCTTCAGAAAGAAGGTTACCGTTATTGTCCGTGAGGGTGATATTTTTTCATCCAAGCAGCTTATGGATATTTCACTCGACAAGGCAAAAATGATAATTATTCTCGGAAATGATATAAATAACACCATCTGTAAATTTGAACACAGAGAAACACTTGACAACAGACATAAAGGTAATTCTCAGACAGTAAAAACCCTGATGCAGGTTGCGGATATAACCGCAGATAAATCCTCGGCGGATAATCAGAAGATTATAGTTGAAATAACAGATGACTGGACCGCTGAGCTTGTCGATAAGATTATCAAATATAAAGAAGTAGAGGGTAAATGTAATATCGTTCCCATCAGAATCAATCAGATTCTCGGCCATCTTCTTTCTCAGTTTTCTCTTATGCCTGAGCTTAACCTTGCTTACAGAGAGCTTTTCTCAAACAAGGGTGCAGCCTTCTACACCCGTGAGGAAAGTGTTGTTGATGAGTTTGAATACATAACCAAATACATCAGGACCCATCACAAAGCATTGCCTCTTACAAAGATGACAAGCGACGGCAAGGAATATTTCTATTATTCCGCAGGCTCAGAGTCTGACATCGATGCCGTATCGGAGGATTGCAGAACAAAATACAAGGTTGCTCTCAACCGCAACTATTGGATTGAGAGAAAGAATATCGTTATTCTCGGTCATAACAGCCGTTGTGAGGATATTATGAAGTGCTTTGAGTCCTTCACCTTTGAGTGGGGCTATAAAGACAGAGACGAGCAGATTCTCAGGGTTGTTGTTATTGATGACGAAAAGAATCTTGAAAGGATGGGCTATTATAAGAAATATCCCTTTGTTATCGAAACTGTTGCAGCAGAGATTTACGATAAGGATCTTATATGCACAACAATTGATAACTTCGTTTCGTCAAACACAGAAGACACCAGTATTCTGATTCTTTCCGACGACTCTGCACTCAACGAGGATATTGATGCCAACGCACTTGCAAACCTTGTTTATGTTCAGGATATTATCAACGAAAAGAAGCGCAATAACAAGGACTTCGATGAGGAAAGCATAGACCTTGTTGTTGAAATTATTGACCCGAAGCATCATGATGTTGTGAACAGCTATAGTGTAAACAATGTTGTAATAAGCAACAGATACATCAGCAAGATGATTACCCAGATCGGTGAAAAGGAAGCTCTTTTTGACTTTTATGTTGATATCCTTACCTATGATGATGAGGAAATCGGAGACAGCAAGGAAATTTATATCAAAAAAGTCAGAAGATACTTTGACGAAACTCCCGGCAAGACAACTGCGGCAGAGCTCGTCAGAGCTGTTTATGAAGCTTCGGTTGATGAAAGCCTTGACGAAGACGAAAAGAATCCCACAATTGTTCTCGGCTATGTCAAGCCGGGCGGTATAATGGAGCTTTTCAGCGGAGACCTTACACAAATCGAGGTTGAGCTTGATATCACAGATAAGCTCATAATGTTCAGCAGCCACTAAAATTTTAAGCGGTATCTCCACAGGGAAGGTACCGCTTCAGCTTTTACTGCTTATGGTGTTTGTTTATGGTTTCGGTTATAAGGTCAAATGCCTCATCAGTGCCGCAGATGAAACTGCTCTGTTTCTCAAACTGAATGGGATTGCCGTACCAGTCGGTGTATTTACAACCGCATTCGTCAAGCATAAGAGTTGCAGCGGCATAGTCCCAGGGCTTTATCACTCTTTCAAAATAACCGTTGATTTTACCTGCGGCAACATAGGCTATTGCAAGCGCAGTGGAACAGATTCTTCTTAAATCAAGGCAGTTTTTAAAGATTTCCTTGCCGATTTCAAAATTTTCATCGGCATATTGCTTCTTTGTTGACCCTGCGCCGAATTCAATAATACATTCCTTAAGCTCTCTGTTTTTTGCGGTGGGGAGCTTCTTGCCGTTGTAGTAAGCACCTTCGCCACGCTTTGCAATAAAGATATCGTTGTTGAAGGGGTTATAAATTACACCGAAATCAACCCTTTCACCATCGAAATATGCAAGGGAAACGGAGCTAACGTTATAGTTGTAAACCAGATTTGTTGTGCCGTCTATGGGGTCGAGAATCCAACGCTTTTTCTGAATTTCACCGTCTTCCTCTTCACTCATAAATCCTATTTCAGGGGTTAATTCGCGGAGCTTTTCTTTTACAAAGGCGCTGATTTTAAGGTCAACTGCGGTGACATAGTCAGAAGCCCCCTTCATATCCACATCACCCTTAAGCTCTTCGTCAAAAACAAACTGACCTGCCTGCTTTACTATATCAATAACTGCTTCATAATTCATATAAATACCTTACCTTTGCTCAATAATATCTTCTCTCTGATAAAGAAGGAATTCGTTTCTTTCTGCTTTGTTACGGAAAATAAAAATCTTTCCGAGCTTGGGCGAGGGAGCCTCGTCGTGGAACTCACCCATTATGCGTGTTGAGGTCTTTTCAAAAACATCAATGCTGAAATCGTGTATTCCGCGGGTTGTTCCCTGATTGATAACTCGGGTATCAAAGGTGCCTCCTTTGAAGGTGCGCTTTGCCGTGAAAATGCCGAATATCTCACCGTTATCCTGCAAGGTGTAATTGCCATCAAACACCGTGGTTTTCATTTCATCCTGACGGAAATCCTGCCTCTCGGTATCATAATATCGGATACTGTAATTTTTACCCTTTATATATAGGTCATGATAATTGTTGGGAGAAAAATCCTGCTCTATTTTTATTTCGCCCGTACGTATGTAGTTCTCGTCATCATCACTCAGGTGAACGTGATACCACATGCCCGAAAGGTCAAAGACGCTGTTTTCTTCACGCCACTTTTTCATTGCGGCTTCATTTTTGCTGATATCCTCAAGTCTTGTCCATCCGGTGCACTTGGAAAAATTGAAGGTGTTGAAAAACTGAACGATAATAGTTTTGATGGTAAATTCATCGGTCACCATTCGTGTGAACTGAATATCCTTACAGAGCTCTATCTGATTGAGCTCATCCTTGGTCAGCTCCTCGGCGGGTCTCTTAAGGTTTTCTGCAAGCTCTTTGCAGATGATAACAAGCATCGGCTTGTTTTTTTGCAATGCATATCTGTATTCTCTTTCTGTCCAGGAAACACCTGCTTCGTCGCAAGAGCCGTAGGTGCCGCCAAGAAGCATTATAAAGAAATCCGAATCGTCTATAAGCTCTTCAATTTCGCTGAAGTCGCTGTTGGTTGTAACCGTGAAATGCTCCATACCTATAGGCAGAATGCGAAAGTCGAGAAGTATATCAATAACCGTGTTTCTTTCTTCACGGAGCTTTTCGAAGTTTGACGATATAAAAGCGGAATAAATCTTTTTATCAATCAAAGCAAGCCCTCCTTTATTATTGTTGTCTTTCATTATACATCATTAAAAGCACGGGTGTCAACTTCCTTAAGATTTTCTTACAAAAGTAGCTTCAGATTGATTTTTTTCTCCTATATGCTATAATGAAAAAAGGAGTTGATTTTATGAAAAACAGATTACCCTTCATTTTTTCGTCTTTGGTGCTTCTTGTTCCGACAGTGCATATAATTTATTCTCTTATAAGGGGATATCTCATTGAATTTGAGTTTATGGTCTTTTTCCCGCTTTGCGCTTTTGCAATTTCATTGCTGCTTGCTTCGGTTAAGAAAGTGCCCTTCATAAGCCATGTGTTTCCTTACATTATTTCTGTGGCAGTGATATTTATATGCGGCTTTTTCGGCATGTTCGGTCATACCGAATACCGTCATTCGACATTGGATTGGTATGCGGCTTACACATTGACATCCGGTGATTGCGACAGAGTTGATACTTATGAATATGACCTTGTCAATATCTTTCCGAGTGACTCAACTACTGTTATTTATCTATATAACGAAGAAAAGTTTGATAATGCGGTGAAAAAGCTTGATGAAAAATACACCTTTTATACTGATTTGATTTCTCTTGATTGCGATTACGATCCGAATCCGTTTTTTACGGTTGGAAACTTCGATTTCAGGATTGTTAAGGAAACAGACGGGGAGTGGACGGATTATTTTCCGAAATTTGTGCACCTTATCGGTGTAAACAAACAGAGCAAGGAAATAGCCGATATAATGTTTTACAGCAGTGACCTTGATTATATCTCTGATTTGACAAGCTTTGTCGAATATGATTGCGGCTGGAACTACATAATGAAAAAGCATAAATAACGTATAATGAGCTTTTCTTTTTCATATCATATAAAAAAACGATTGAGGTGTGATATGAAAAAGCATAACATACAGGCTCTGCTGTTTTATGTTATCAGCGCAGAGCTTATAGGCGGTCTTTCCGCTTTGCTTACGGGTAGCTTTTCATCTTTTTTTGAAACCTATCGGGAGCCGCCCCTGCTTCCGCCCGAGTGGCTTTTTCCTGTTGTGTGGGTGATTCTTTATGCCCTTATGGGGTGTAGTGCTTATCTTGTCAATATAGCCGACGCTCATTGCGACAATAAAAAGGCAGCACTTACTGTCTATTGGATTCAGCTTGCCTTCAACTTCAGCTGGAGTATAATATTCTTCCGCTTTGAGTGGCTTTGGGGTGGCTTCGGTATTATCTGTGCTCTGCTTCTGCTCATTATTCTTATGACCGCTCTGTTTTATAAGGTCGATAAAAAAGCGGCACTCCTTAACCTTCCTTATATAATCTGGGTAGCTTTTGCGACGTATCTTAATTTTGCCACTGCAACACTCAACTGAATGAAAAAGGAGATGTAAAAAAACTAGTTTTTTTACATCTCCTTT
>JAZSQD010000123.1:0-2859 GCA_045537815.1 Acutalibacteraceae bacterium
CCATTGGCCGTCCGAGTAGTCAGTAGTAAGTAGCAAGTAGTCAGGGGAACGCCCGTTGGGCGTTTTGTGGTGTAAGATATTCATTCCCTCAAATCAAAACCGATACGGTAGGGACACGGCTCGCCGTGTCCGCAAACCTGATGGGTAGGTGTATTTGTTGGTTGGGTGGTTGAACCCTTCCACCGCAAGCGGTCCCCCTTCCCTTTCAAGGAAGGCAAGATTAAATTCTTCGGCGACGATGCCTTTCAGGGACGGCGAGATTAAATATAAAGATAAAAATGTGTTTTCTGCCAACGGTCGCCGTGGGCGTCGACCGCTACAATCTACTACTTAAATGCTACACAAAACCTCCCTCTGCGGAAGGGAACATAAATCGATATAACTCCGCCACCCCGCGACCGCACCTATTCCCTATTCCCTATTCCCTAATCCCTCTCACCTAAAAAATCCCTATTTCCCCTTTATTTTTTCGGTGCGGTATGATATAATGACGGGTAGGATTAAAAAAGGACTATACAGAAAGGATATCCGGAGTTAAAAAGATACTCCGGGAAGTGATTTATATGGAAAAGAAAATTACTCCCGTTTTTCTCGGTGCAGACCTTAACTGCTACAATTTTGCCAGAGCTTTCCACGAGGCATACGGTGTAAAATCCTACGCCTTCGGCAGATATGAAATGTCGGCAACGAAATATTCAAAGCTCATCAACTTCAGGGTTGTTCCCGATATCGATAACGAAGACACCATGCTCAGAGAGCTTACCGCTTTTGCCAAGGAGCACGAGGGCGAGTCTCTTTATCTTTTCGGCTGTACCGACGACTATGCCGCAATGATAATCCGCAGAAAAGCAGAGCTTCCCCAATATATCGCTCCCTGTCCTCCTGCAGAGCTTTACACCTCGATTCAGAAAAAGGCGGAGTTTTATGAGGTGTGCGAAAAATACGGGATTCCTTATCCCGACACTCTTGTTCTTTCAGCCGTTCCCGAGGAGTCTGCCGTGACACCCGAGGCTCTCGGCTTCGATTATCCTATCGTAATCAAGCCCTCATCAAGCGTTGATTACTGGAAGTTCCCCTTCGACGGAATGAAGAAGGTATATTTCGCAAAGGACCCTGCAGATGCGGTGCATATCTGTGAGGAAATCTACGCCTCAGGCTACCCCGAAAGACTTATCCTTCAGAAGGTTGTTCCCGGCGGAGATGCACATATGAGAGTTCTTACCGCATTCTCAGATAAGAACGGCAAGGTTCGCGCAATGTGTCTCGGTCATACAATGGTTGAGGAGCATACCCCCAAGGCTCTCGGCAATCACGCCGCCATTGTCACTGAGCCCGTGAGTAACTATGCCTTCGCAGAAAACATCAAAAATATGCTCGAGGATATGAAATATACAGGCTTTTCAAATTTCGACATCAAGCATACAGGCGAGGGCGAGGATTTCAGAGTGTTTGAAATCAATCTGCGTCAGGGCAGAAGTAATTTTTACGTTACCTCATGCGGTATGAACATCGCAAAGCTCGCTGTTGAAAAATGGGACGACGGCAGGGATGACTGTGTTCTCAACGAAAACGAGCATTTCTGGCACTACGTTCCCGCTAAGGTTGCCTTTGAATACACCGAGGATGAGGCTCTCGTCAAAAAGGCTAAGGAGCTTAAGTCTGCAGGAAGAAGCACATCCTCTCTTCTTTATAAATACGACCTTAACCTTAACCCCATGAGAATCGTATGTGTTCTTGAGGTTCTTCGCAGACAGCATAAGAAGTTCAAGGTTTACTACCCCAGATAATTTTTAAGAATGTAATCCGAAACAGTTTTTTGAATAACAGATGAAAGAAGTGTCACCTTTGAGTATAGTTAAACGTCCGCTTTTGGGTATCATCGGCGGTCTCGGACCTATGGCAAGTGCATATTTCTATGAGCTTATTACGGCTCATACCAAGGCCTCCTGCGATCAGGAGCATATAGATATAATTCTTTCCTCGAGGGCGTCCACCCCCGACAGAACCGCCTTTATCACAGGCAAGAGCGAAGACAGCCCCTTGCCCTATATGGTTGAGGATGCAAGGCGGCTTGAGGTTTACGGCGCAGATATTATCGTTATTCCCTGCAACACCGCCCACTATTTTGTTGAGCAGATAAGAGAAAATGTTTCTGTTCCCGTGCCGGGTATTATTGAAGAAACAAGTGAGCATCTTAAAAGAGCAGGCTATAAAAAAGCAGGCATCATGGCGACAGCGGGTACGGTAAAAAGCGGCTCATATCAGCATCAGCTTGAAAAAAGAGGTCTTCAGTGGGCTATCCCCGACGAAGAGCATCAGCAATATCTCCACGAGCTTATTTATGACGATGTAAAGAGCGGCAAGGAGCCCGACACAGAGAAGTTTTATAAGGTGGCAAAGCACCTGACCGACCAAGGCTGTGACAAGCTGATTTTAGGCTGTACAGAGCTTTCGCTCATAAACAGAGCAGTCGGCGGAGATGAGCTTTTCACTGATTCCCTTGAGGTTCTCGCATATACAGCCATAAAGCGCTGCGGCAGTGAGACTACAGGTTTTTCAAAGGATTTTGAATAAAAAATTGCTCCCCTAGAGGGAGCTTTTTTTAGTGAAATATCTGCGTTGCAGATGTGAAATTCGCCTTGCGGCGAGTGAAATTGCTGCGCAGTGAAATATTTGCCCCGTTGGGACAAATGTTGCGGTCGCGGGTTGACGGAGTTATATCGGTTTATGCACCCTTCCGCAGAGGTAGGTTTTATGTAGCATTTAAGTGGTAGATTTTACTTGGCTCTCCTGAAAGGGGTCGATTCCCCCACAGTGTGGGGGAAATGTCACGAAGTGACAAAGGGGGACGGGCGTGTT
>JAZSQD010000107.1:0-8809 GCA_045537815.1 Acutalibacteraceae bacterium
ACTGTTTCACTCGGTGCAGGTTCTTACGGCATCAAAACCGCCGCTGAAACATACTTCGATAAAGAGGTTAACGAGCTTACTCTTTCCGAATGTGCTACTCTTGCAGGTATCACAAAGGCTCCCTATTCGCTTAACCCCTATGCAAACTACGATAAGTGTATGGAGAGACGTGATCTCTGCTTATGGTATATGTGGGATCAGGGTAAGATTACCACCGAGGAATATAACGACGCTCTCGAAGAAAAGATAGTCGTTCAGGAATATAAGGACGTAAATAACGGTGAGGAAACCGAGGATAAAAACGAAGATATATACTCATGGTATGAGGAATATGTAATCGACCAGGTTATTGCCGACCTTCAGAAGGAATATAACCTTGATTATACTGAGGCATGGAGACAGGTTTATTACGGCGGTCTCAACATTTATTCTGCCGTTGACCTTGACGTTCAGAATAAACTTGAAAATATATATGTCGACCGTTCAGGCTTCCCATCGTCAAGATATAACTCTCGCGGTGAGCTTCCCCAGTCATCCATGACTATTATGGATTATCAGGGAAGAATCGTAGCTCTTGTGGGCGGTACAGGCGAAAAGAAGGAAAACCGCAGCTATAACCGTGCTACAGACAGCCGTGCAAAGCGTCAGCCGGGTTCATCCATCAAGCCTCTTGCGGTTTACGCTCCCGCCATTGATTTAGGTCTTCTTACACCTAATTCTACAGTGCTTGAAAAGGCTATTGTCGTAAACGGAAAAGAATGGCCGAGAAACTTTAACGGTGACCACGGCTCAGGCAACTACGTTACGGTTGAAATTGCTCTTATGAAGTCTCTCAACACTGTTCCCGTAAGAATTCTTGACGGTATGCTCGGTATTAAGAACTCAATGAAATATTGTAACGAAAGGTTCCATCTTAATCTTGTCGATGCTCCGCCCCCCTCAGGCGACAGAGACCTCAGCCCCCTTGCCGTTGGCGGTACAACAACAGGTGTTACAACTCTTGAGATGGCGTCAGCCTTCGCAACCTTCGGTAACGGCGGACGTTATTACGAAGCCTACAGCTATTATAAGGTTACTGACAGAAACGGTAATATTGTTCTTGACAGAACTGACGACCTTCCCGAACAGGCGATAAGAAAGGAAACTGCTTCTGCCATGCTTTCAATGCTTACCAAGGCAGTTACTCAGTCCGCAGGTACCAGCTACGGCTCAAAAATCAACGGCTTCCAGACCTTTGCAAAAACAGGTACAACCTCGGATAACTGCGACAAGTGGTACTGTGGCGGCACACCTCACTATGTTGCAGCAGTATGGTACGGATACGATTACCGTGAGGATATGCGCACCGGTACATCAAACCCCTCAAAGACAATATGCAAATATGTTCTTTCAAAGCTCCACGAAGGCCTTGAAAGCAAAAGCTTTTCAGACGTGGTGGCTCAGGTCGATTCCAGCGTAGAGCAATTAACGGCTCAGTAAGGTGAAGCTATGGTTATTGTTGCGGTAGATTACGGTGATGCCAGAACAGGCCTTGCGGTATGCGATAAAACGGAAATACTTGCTTCCCCCGTTGGTGTTATAAACGAAGGCTATGAGCCAAAGGTAATTTCAAAGGTCTCGGAAGAGGCTAAAAGACTCGGCGCAGAGCTGATAGTCGTTGGCCTTCCCCGTAACATGGACGGTTCGGAAGGCTTCAGGGCAGAAAAGTGCAGAAATTTTGCCTCGGCTCTGGGAGAGACTACAGGTATTGAAACGGTTATGTATGATGAGCGTCTGACAACTGTCTGGGCTCACAGAGCTCTCAGCGATAATAATGTCAGAGGCAAAAAGCGTAAGGCGGTTGTTGACGCAGTTTCGGCTGTTGTTATACTCGAGGGCTTCCTTTCATCAAGAAAATAAAAGTAAATCAGAAAATACTCTTTAGGGCGGCACTTCGTAAGGCTTAAAATTCCTTATGAGGTTCCGCCCTTGGTTCTTTTTTTAGTGTTAAAAAGCTGCAGCAGAGCTAACAGGATAACAAATATCCCGAAAAGCTTTGAGAGTAATTCAGCCGGTATCATAGGAAGAGTGAAGTGACCGATAATAAGGCCGACCGCTCCGCTGATTCCGAGCGGCAAGGCTTCTTTTTTATCCACAAGTCCTCTTTTTGCGAGAATAATGAGAGAAAGCAAGGCGCAGGGGATAAAAAACATAAGATTTACACCCTGTGCCTGAAGCTGAGAGTAGGATAGCTGAGTTGTCAGCCATAAAATAAGCACCGTGCCTGAGCCAAAGCCCATTGCACTCAAAAGCCCCGATACAAAAGAGGCAAGTATAATCTGAAATAACATAAATTACCCCTTAAAAACGAGTCTTATGCCTGAGTAGAGCATAAAAAGTGAAAACAGGACATTCAGCAGTCGGTCGGGAATTCTTTTTATAAGAAAAACACCTGTCAATGAACCGATGAAACCGAAAGGAATAAAATAAAATCCGTCATAAAATGAGAAGTAACCCTTGTAATAATATATAAAGGTGTTAATGACTGTTAAGGGTAGAAGCACCGCCAGAGCAGAAGCCTGAGCCTCCTTCTGAGTGAGTCCCTTGCTTTTGAGATAGGGGACTGTCAGAATGCCTCCGCCGGCACCGAAAAGAGAATTAATAAAGCCTGAAAGGACACCGAATAATACAGATTTCATAATTTCAACTCCGACTATATTTTGCTCGGAAACATATTATGTTATTGCAGGTAAAAACTTGAAAAAGGTTTTAATCAGCAAAAAAACTTAAAAAATTCGTCAAAAAATAAAAAAATAGTTGAATTTATTTAATTTAACTATTGTAAATATAATTTTTTAGTGATATAATTTAAGCAAAGTTTTAAGGAGGATTATTTTTATGACTTGTAAGTTTTGCGGAAATGTAATCGAAGATAACTCAGATATTTGTTTCATCTGCGGCCAGAAGGTTGAAGCAACCGAGGCTCCTGCAGCTGACGGCTTTGCTCCTGCAGCTCCTGTTGCTGAGGCTCCCGCTGCTGAAGCTCCCGTATATGCAGCTGCTCCCGTTTATGCTGCACCCGCTGCTCCTGCTGCTCCCGCTGCAGCTCTCACCAAGGCTGAGATTAAGGCAGCTAAGAAGGCTGCTAAGAAGGCTGAAAAGGAAAACGGAATCGGTGGTGGACTCAAGTTCTTTGCTACCCTTTTTGCTGTTCTCTTTGTTGTTCTTACATTTGCTCTCGGCGGTGTTGGTTCACTCGTCGGTGCTGCACTTGTAGGCGTTTACGCTTTATGTGTTCTCAGATCATGCAAGAAGGCCGCTGCTGCCGGTAACAACGGCAAGGCAGAAGCATTACGCGACACAGCATGGAAGGGTATCTGTGCAGGTATGGCTGTTGCTTGTATCGTTCTTGTATACAAGGGCTTCATCGCATAAGATGTTTTAAATTTAATACATTTCAGTCGGATGTTAAAAATACATCCGACTGTTTTTTCTTTTATAGGTTTATTTAAAAAATCTCTGACAGGCAATAATAAAGTAAAGGAAAATAATTTAGTAATATATCTCCTTCTTTTGTCATAATTTCAAGGAAGGAACAGATTAAAGACAGAGAGGTTATTTTATGCTTAAAACTACAGATTTACTGTCGCTTGACAAATCGGCGGCAGGGGAGTTTCTCAGGACTTTTGAGCACCCCTGGCAGGCTCTGCCTTCTATAAAGGATTTTATCATTTCTTACGGTAAAACTCTTTCTGAGGACGAATATGACGAGGTCTTGCCCTTCGCATGGGTGCATAAGGATGCCAGAGTTGCCCCGACTGCTTTTATCGGCTCTCCCTGCATAATCGGTGAGGGCAGTGAGGTTCGTCACTGTGCATTTATCAGGGGCTCCGCTCTTGTCGGTAAAAACTGCGTTGTGGGCAACTCAACAGAAATAAAAAATGCGATACTTTTCGATAATGTTCAGGTTCCTCACTATAACTATGTGGGTGACAGTATTCTGGGCTATAAGTCCCATATGGGTGCAGGCTCGGTAACATCAAACGTAAAGAGCGATAAAACCCTTGTTGTTCTCCGGTGCTGTGAAGAAAGGGCTCCAACCGGACTGAAAAAATTCGGTGCAATTCTCGGTGACTGTGTAGAGGTGGGCTGTAACAGTGTGCTCAATCCCGGTACGGTTATCGGCAGAAATACCACCATATATCCGCTGTCTTCTGTCAGAGGTGAGATACCGGCTGACAGTATTTTCAAATCTGCTCAAATAATTGTAAAAAAGGAGTATGACAATGGGTAAATATTTCGGTACTGACGGTTTTCGCGGTGAAGCTAATGAGGTTCTTACTGCCGATCATGCCTATAAAATAGGCAGATTTCTCGGCTGGTATTATTCCGAAAAGCGACGTAAGGAAAACAGAGACCAGAAGGCGAAAATTGTTATAGGTAAGGACACAAGACTTTCCAGCTATATGTTTGAGTATGTTCTTGCAGGTGCTATTGTTTCATCGGGCGCTGATGCATATCTTCTTCATGTTACAACTACTCCCTGTGTTGCCTATGCTGCGAGAACCGACGAATTTGATTGCGGTGTTATGATATCTGCAAGCCATAATCCCTATTACGATAACGGAATTAAGCTTATAAACTCCAGAGGTGAAAAGATGGAGGATAAAGTTATTGAGCTTGCGGAAAAATATATTGACGGTGAGCTTAAGATTGACGGAGTGCTTATCCCTGAGCTTCCCTTTGCCACGGGTGATAAAATCGGCAAGAGCGTAGACTACATCTCAGGCAGAAACCGATATCTCGGTTATCTTATTTCTTTAGGTATGTATTCACTCAAAGGCAAGAGAATCGGACTTGACTGTGCCAACGGCAGCTCCTGGAATCTTGCAAGAAGTGTTTTCGAGGCTCTCGGTGCCAAGGCTTATCTTATCGGTGCAGAGCCTGACGGAACAAATATAAACAAGGAAATCGGCTCAACTCATATTGAAAAGCTGCGGCAGTTCGTTATCGAAAATCAGCTTGACGCAGGCTTTGCCTTTGACGGCGACGCTGACAGATGTCTTTGTGTCGATGAAAAGGGCAATGTTGCTGACGGCGATGCCATTATGTATATTTACGGCAGGTATATGAAGGAAAGAGGCGAGCTTAAAAACAACACTGTTGTTACAACCGTTATGTCAAATTACGGCCTTTTCAAGGCTTTTGACAAGCTCGGAATAGATTATGCAAAGACTGCTGTAGGTGACAAATATGTAAATGAATATATGGTTGCAAATGACTGTATTATCGGCGGAGAGCAGTCGGGTCACATCATTTTTTCCAAATATGCTTCAACAGGTGACGGTCTACTCACCGCACTTAAAATTATGGAGGTTATGCTCGCTAAAAAATCCACCCTTTCCGAGCTTGCCGCACCTTATAAAAAATATCCTCAGGTGCTTATCAATGTCCGTGTTGCAGATAAAAGGACCGCACTTGAAAATGCGGGTGTGAGAGCTGCTTACTGTGAAGCTGAAAAGGCCCTCGAGGGCAGGGGAAGAATCCTTCTTCGCGAATCGGGAACAGAGCCTGTAATAAGAGTAATGGTCGAATGTGATAAAGAAAGCCTTTGCGATTTATATGCAAACAGTGTTGCCGATGCAGTGAGAGCTTCGGGCAGATAATTGATAAAATTTAATTAATACCCTTGATTTTTCTTTTCAAGGGTATTATAATCTTTAACGGTCAGTTCGAAACCTTCCTGACCTAAAACAAAACTAAAGGAGCTTAAAAATGAATAATTCCAAAAGAATCCGATCGATGACGGCTTCGGCTGTCATTGCGGCACTTTATGTCGCGTTGACCGTTGCTCAGGCTTTTATTTTGCCCGGCAGCACATCTATGGCGGTTCAGTTCAGAGCCTCGGAAGCACTGACAGTTCTTGCTCTGTTTACACCCTCTGCCATACCCGGGCTTACCATCGGGTGCTTTATTGCAAATATCACTTCATCGGGTGCATTGCCTGTCGACACGGTTCTGGGCTCACTTGCAAGCTTTCTTGCGGTGTATTTTATGCATAAAACAAAAAACATCACCTTCAAGGGAATACCGGTGCTTTCTCTTTTAATGCCTGCGATTTTTAACGGAATTATTATCGGTGCGGAAATTGAGGCATTTTTTATCGATGGCCCCTTTCATTTTTCGTCTTTTCTCGTTCAGGCGGGTCTTGTTGCTTTGGGCGAAATCGGTGTGCTTTTCACACTCGGATTTATGCTGGTAAAAATTATTAAGAATAAAAAATTAGAAAATTACCTCAAAAGTGTTTAAAAATTCATATTGCTCTGCTATAATGAGCGGAGCAATAGTCTTTTTATAATAAAAAATATAAAGGAGAAGTTTAAATGGAAAACAAACTTACCAAAAGAACGTGGCTGAATATCATAGTTTTCAGCTTCATGGGCGGTATCGCATGGAATCTTGAAAACATGTATTTCAACACCTTCCTGTATGATTCAATTTATGACGGCGTATCAAAAGCTCAGCTTAGCGAGTGGGGCATTATGGCTCCCTCAACTGCAGTCAGCCGTATGGTTGCTCTTTCTGCTATCACTGCCGTTGTGACGACCTTCATTATGGGTACCCTCAGTGAAAAGATGAAAAAGCGTAAGGTGTTCATCTCTGTCGGCTATATTATCTGGGGTATAATCACTGCTGCCTTCGGCTTTATTTCCAAGGGTAATATCGCTTCCCTTTTTGGTCTTGAAAACGAAGCAAATATTCTTCTTTACACGATCTGGGCAGTAATCATAATGGATATGGTTATGACCTTTATGGGCTCGACCAGTAACGACTCAGCCTTCAATGCATGGACGACGGACGTAACAAACCCCGTTGTAAGACCCAAGGTTGAAACTGTTCTTCTTTTTGTCGGTCTCTTTGCTATGCTTGCAGTTATGGGCGTGGGCAGTCTCTGTCAGGCAGACGTTGTTTCCTATAAGGTATTCTTCCTCGGGCTCGGTCTTATCGTGTCTCTGAGCGGTGTGTTCGGTCTGTTCGCTCTCAAGGACCCTGAAATCAAGGGCGAAAAGACAAACTCAAACTATTGGAGCGACCTTTTCTACGGCTTCAGACCTTCAGTTGTTAAGGAAAACTCAAAGCTTTACCTTGCTCTTGCCGCTATATGTATTTATAACATTGCTATTCAGGTTTTCTTCCCGTACCTTTTCGTATATCTCGGTGATGTTATCGTTCCCGGGGCAGATTTTACAAATATTGCAACAATCATCGTTGCAGTGCTTGCAGTAGCTGGTCTTGCGGCGGGTGTTATCCTTCTTCTCAAGGCTTCAGGCAAGGATAAGGTTAAGGCATATATTATCACTATCGTGCTTTTCGTCGCAGGTCTTGCCTTGCTTTCAACCTCAACAAATATCATTATTGTGCTTATCGGTATCGCTCCCACACTTATCGGTTACGTTGTTCTTCAGATTCAGCTCAACGCTTCCGTCCGTGACTACATTCCCGAGGATAAGGTTGGTCTTTCCCAGGCTATCAGTATTATATTCTTCGTTCTTATCCCCATGGTTGTCGCTCCCGCACTTGGTGTTATTGCTATCCGTTCCTCCAATTTCACCATTATGGAATACGGCGAACCGAAGGAAGTACCCTCAACAAGTATGTTCTTCTACGCAGCTGTTGTTGCCCTTCTTATATTTGTTCCTCTCTTCCTTCTTACCAGAAAGGAACCCGGTACAAATAAGAACAATAACAAGTTCATCGTTGCCATAGTTATTTCAGTTGCAGTTATCGTACTTTTCACTCTCTTTAAGGACTTTATTCCTGCAGGAGCTGTTGTAACTCCTACAGATGCAACACCTACTGATGTTATAGAAACAACGGCAGCTCTCATACAGTAAAACAAAAAAGCAGTTAAGTTCAACGCTTAGCTGCTTTGTTTTTTGCATATAAACTATTGAAAACAGATGAACTTATGTGATATACTTATTATGCCAAACTAACTGAATATGTGAAAACAACGGAGTAATTTATCTTTTTAGGGGATAGATTTATGCTTTTGTGTCATAACAACATTACAGGATTTGTTAAAAATGCAAATTCCACTTATGTTGTTGTGGTTATACCGGTTTCACATAAAGTTAGTTTGGCGACTATCGGAGTTTGCGTTTTTTGTGCGTTTGCTTCGGTAGGCGCACTTTTTATTTTGCGGAAATAAAAATGTGTATGTTGTTTTGTTGGAGGTGAATATTTATAAGCTGTCCGCTTGCTAAATGTGAAAATTTGACTTTTCAGATGGATTACAGTATAATAAAATTACCTTATGTAAATAAAGGAGGTAAAACTTATGAAGAAAACTTACACAAAATTATTTGCGCTTATAGCTTTGATTGCTCTTGTTTCAGTTCTGCTGTGCTTTACTGTTGGCGCAGAAAGTGAAAGGTTCAAGGACGGAATTTACACATATACCGTAGCTGACGGTGAGGCAACAATTGTTTCTGTTGATAAATCAGCAAAAGGGGATATCGTTACTCCCTCTACACTCGGAGGCTATCCCGTAACGGCTATCGGAAAACAAGTATTCTCATGGAACCGCAATATTGTAAACGTAACAATCAGTGAAGGCGTAAAAACAATCGGTGACGGTGCCTTCGAGGAAAGCTCCGTGGAGACTATTGTGCTCCCTGCCAGTCTTACAGATGTCGGTGAGCAACCGTTTAAATGGTGTTCTAAGCTTGAAAGCATTATTGTTCACGAAGATAATGAGGTATATTCCAGTGACGAAAACGGAGTTTTATTCGATAAGGATAAAACAGTTCTTGTGAGATATCCTCAG
>JAZSQD010000156.1:0-25718 GCA_045537815.1 Acutalibacteraceae bacterium
TCCTTGGCTCACAGAACGACATGGCTACGATCCGACTTATCGTCATCAGACTTCGATATATCCTCCTGTAGCGGATTCGATATAGCTACGCTTCGATATATTTACCCTACGGTAAATGCGATATGTTTGCGTTGCAAACGAGAGAAGAACCCGACGGGGCGGGAAGAACCTCGCCGTTAAAAAACTTTTCCCCGCAATTCTGCACTCTGCATTCTGCATTAAAAAAAGCACCCTAAGGTGCTTTTTTTCACTTGCTGTTAACCATTTCGGTATATATATCACAGATTTCGTTGACCTCACCCTGAGCCACAAGCTGACCCTTTGTGAGAATTATTGCCTTGTTGCAGATTTTTTTGACTCGGTCAGTGTTGTGAGATACAAAAAGCACTGTTGCTCCGTCCTTCATCATATCGAGAATTCTCTGCTCACTTTTTTCCTTGAATGCGGCGTCGCCTACGCTTAAAACCTCGTCGAGAATAAGCACGTCGGGCTTAACTGCCGTGGCAATAGCAAAGCCGAGGCGGCTTTTCATGCCCGAGGAATAGCTTTTGAGGGGGGCATTTATAAAATCTCCGAGCTCGGAAAATTCAACGATTTCGTCATACTTCTCGTCTATGAACTTTCTCGAAAAGCCCATCGTAGCGCCGTAAAGATAGATGTTTTCCTTACCGCTGTAATTCATATCAAAGCCGGCGCCCAGCTCAAGCATGGGAGCTATGAGACCTGTCACCTTAACCTTGCCCTGAGTGGGCTTGAGAACCCCTGCAATAACCTTCAGGAGTGTACTTTTACCCGCACCGTTAAAGCCCATAATGCCTACACGGTCGCCCTTTTCAACCTTGAAGGAAACATCCTTGAGAGCCCAGAATTCGGTAAAGCTGAGCTTTCTTGTCACAAGGCGGATAAAATATTCCTTGACATTGTCAACTCTCTCTTTATTAAGGTGAAAGAGCATACTTACGTGATTTACTTCAACTGCATAATCCTTCATACTGCTCCTCCTTAAATGTGTAAAATAAACTTATCCTGCTTTTTAGAGAACATAAGAAGTCCTGTAACGAGACAGACAAAGGCGAAAGCACCGCTGTATATAATAGCGGGAATATCCAGATAAGCTGCAAGCTCTGTGCCGTGGATAACACAGGCTCTGAAGGCTTCGACGATTCCGTAAAGGGGATTTAATTTGAGTAGTTTTATGATAAGCGAATCCATAGGATAATTGAGCTTATCTACGGTATAAACAATAGGTGTGAGATAGAAAAGAAGAAGGGTAAAAACATCGTAAAGGTTTTCGATATCCTTAAAAAACACGTTAAGGGTGCAGAGAATGAGACCCACACCGAGAGAAAGAACAAAAAGAATAAGAATCGGCACAATTCCCCACAGAATATTGAAGGAAAGGCTGATGGGATTGTAGTTGATAATTTTAAAAAATATGATTACCGCCGCAAGAACGGAAAGAGAAATAAGGAAGGTTATAAAGGTAGAAAGTGTCATCGAAAGGGGATAGATATACTTAGGCACATAAACCTTCTTTATTATCGAGGCATTTTTTCTGACGGATTTCATTGCTCTTTTGGTGCTCTGGGTATAAAACTCATAAAGAAGTCGACCCGAAAGAAGATAAACCGGGTAGTTTACCACCTGAGCAGAATCCTTGCCGAAAAGCTGACTGAAAATAAGCGACAGCACCACCATGGTAAGAAGAGGCTGAAGAAATGACCAGAACATTCCCAGTGCCGAGTTTCTGTATTGAAGCTTTATATTTTTAACCACCAGCTCCTGTAAAAGATAGCGGTATTTCATAAAATTATTCTTTGTATAGATCACCGTTGACTTTAAAGACAATGCAATACCTCCTTTTAGGCTACATTCTGTGTCATTATAGCACAGCTCTGTGATTTTTACAAGTGCTTTGAGGGAATAGGGGGTAGGGATTAGGGACTAGGGAGTAGTGAGGGCCGAGGGAGTAGGGGCGGCCATTGGCCGTCCGAGTAGTCAGTAGTCAGGGAACGCCCGACGGGCGTTTAATGGCGTAAGCCAATTCATGCCATAGGCAATTCATGACAAGGTCAATTCATGGCGTAGCCAATTCATTTCCTTAAATCAAAAATAATACGGTAGGGGCGACCATCGGTTGTCCGTGATAACTGTAAATTAAAAACGCCCCTAAGGGCGTTTTATTATTTGATAATGTCAGTTCCCATATAAGGAATAAGTGCCTCGGGGATTGTAACTGTGCCGTCTGCATTCTGATAGTTTTCAAGAATTGCGGCGGTTGTTCTGCCGACTGCAACACCTGAGCCGTTAAGGGTGTGAACAAGCTGAGCCTTGTCCTTGGGACCGTTCTTAAAGCGGATTGATGCGCGGCGTGCCTGGAAGTCTTCAAAGTTGGAGCAGGAGCTGATTTCAACATATCTGCCGTAAGAAGGCATCCATACCTCGATGTCGTAGGTCTTTGCACTTGAGAAACCGATATCGCCGCTTGAAAGAGCAACAACACGGTAGGGAAGACCGAGAAGCTGAAGCACTCTTTCTGCATCGTTGGTCAGCTTTTCGAGCTCTGCATAGCTTTCTTCGGGCTTTGTGAATTTAACAAGCTCAACCTTGTTGAACTGATGCTGACGGATAAGACCTCTTGTATCTCTGCCGGCTGAGCCTGCCTCTGCTCTGAAGCAGGCAGAATATGCACAGAAGCTCATGGGAAGCTTGTCGCCGTCAATAATATCGTCACGGTACATATTTGTTACGGGAACCTCAGCGGTGGGAATAAGGAAGTAGTCATTTGTAAGCTTGAATGCATCCTCTTCAAACTTGGGAAGCTGACCTGTACCTGTCATTGAAGCTCTGTTAACCATAAAGGGAGGGAACACCTCTGTATAGCCGTGCTCTGTATGTGTGTTGAGGAAAAAGCTGATGATAGCTCTTTCAAGTCTTGCACCGAGTCCTCTGTAAAAGTGGAAGCGTGCACCTGTTACCTTTGCAGCAGTTTCAGGGTCGAGAATGCCTAAATCTGCACCGATATCCCAATGAGCCTTTGCCTCAAAATCAAACTTTCTGGGCTCACCCCAACGGCGGATTTCAACATTTTCGCTGTCATCCTTGCCGATAGGTGTAGCTTCTGAGGGAACGTTGGGGAATTCATACATCATAGTCTTCTGCTTTGCGGCAAGCTCTGCCTTTTCAGCATCAAGAACCTTGACCTCTTCCTTGATAGCGTTCATTCTTGCCATAATTTCGCTGATATCTCCGCCCTCCTTCTTGATGCGGGGGATATCCTTACTTGCTGCATTCTGCTCTGCCTTAAGAGCATCTGCCTTCTGTGTAAGCTCTCTTACTTTTTTGTCAATTTCAAGGATTTCATCAACAAGGGCATCCATATCCTTGTTTCTTGTCTTCATTGCATCCTTGACCTTCTGAGGATTTTCTCTGATAAGCTTAATATCTAACATTTGTCTGTCTCCTTAATTCCTTTTTAGAAATATAATTATCTTGCAAGAGCTTCAAGTATGCTCTGCAGGTCTGTTTTACTGAAAAATTCGATTTCGATTGTGCCCCTGTTACCCTTTGAAACATGAATCTGAGCCTTTCTGCCAAGCTCCTCACGGATAGCAATTTCGCACTCATCATAATATGGATCTCTTTTTTCCTTCTGCTTTGCCGCCTTTTCCTTTTTTGGATGAAGCAAAGCCTTGACCATTCTTTCCGTGCCTCTGACTGAGATATCCTTTGCGATTATCTCATTTGCAAGCTTCATAAGCTCCTTCTTATCCTTAACTGGAAGAAGTGTTCTTGCGTGACCTGCGGAAAGCTTGCACTGTCTGACAAGCTCAAGTGCCTCGGCGGGCAGCTCAAGAAGTCTGAGGGCATTTGTGATTGCAGGTCTTGATTTACCTACACTCTGAGCCACCTGCTCCTGTGTCATACCGAAATTTTCGATAAGCACCGCATAACCGTTTGCCTCTTCAAGAGGATTGAGATCCTCTCTCTGCAGGTTTTCTATAAGACCCATTTCGGCAACCTGTCTGTCGTTGATGTCTCTTATAAATACGGGCACCTCTGTAAGACCTGCCATACGTGATGCTCGCCAGCGTCTTTCACCTGCCACAAGCTGATAACCGCCGTCAGATAAGGGTCTGACAAGCAGTGGCTGAATAACGCCGTGAAGGGCTATACTTTCTGAAAGCTCTCTTAAAGCTTCTTCGTCAAAATCTTTTCTGGGCTGATCTCTGTTGGGTTCAATATCATTAATATTTACCATTACCGAGCCACCTCTTTCCTCAGTTGAATTATCAAGAAAAAGCGCATCAAGACCCTTACCGAGTCCGCCTTTTTTGTTAGCTGCCATATTAAACCTCCTTAAGCTTTAACCTTTTTACCGTTCTTTTTAAGGAATTCCTTTGCAAATTCATCATAGGCAAGGCTTCCCTTTGAGCTTCTGTCATAATAATATACCGGCTTACCGAAGGAGGGTGCTTCCGAAAGCCTTACATTTCTCGGAATTACCGAAGCAAATACCTTCTGAGGGAAGAATCTCTTGACCTCGGTAACCACCTGCTGAGTCAGATTGAGTCTGCCGTCATACATAGTGAGCAACACTCCCTCCATATCAACAAGAGGATTATAAAGCCTTTTAACCTGACGGATTGTGTTCATAAGCTGTGAAAGGCCCTCGAGAGCGTAATATTCACACTGAATCGGCACAATAACCGTATCAACAGCACAAAGAATATTGACCGTTATAAGCCCTAATGAAGGGGGACAGTCTATAAAAATAAAGTCGTAATTGTCTTTTATCGGAGCAAGTGCGGCTCTTATGCGGTTTTCTCTGCCCTGCATATCAACAAGCTCAAGCTCGGCGCCGGCAAGCTCCATATTTGAAGGCAATATATCAAGACCCTTGAAGGACGTAGTCAATATGATTTCCTCTGCCGCAGTTCCTCTGACAATAAGGTCATATGAGGATTTTTTTACGTCTCTTTTGTTCACACCGAGTCCGCTTGTTGCGTTTCCCTGAGGGTCTGCATCAACTAAAAGCACTCTGAAACCGTAATTTCCTACTGCCGCCGCAAGGTTAACTGCAGATGTGGTCTTGCCCACACCGCCCTTCTGGTTAACTATTGCTATAGTTTTTCCCATGGTTTTTTCCTTTCTCCTGACGGAAATTTAGTCTGTGAGGCTTATTATAGCATATTGTTTTTAAGTTTTAAAGGGTTTCGAAGGAAATTTTGTATTTTTTGAAGTTTTCAGCAAAGTGATCGGGTTTCATCAACTGTCAGTTCCACCGTCAGTCCTTGAAGCCTTAGTACACCCCCTTACCACTGCTGACCCCACTCTGTTTCACGTGAAACATTATGAAAAAGACCCCGCCTGAGCGGAGCCTTTTTCGGGGTGTGAAAGAGAAAGATATGATATATGGAAATCACCGCAAGCAGTGTTATCCGTCAGTTTTGTCAGCGAATTTATACATGGCGTTTTTTGGTATTTCGATAAGATATACATAGCTTTCGCCATTATCCTTTCGCTTTATATCCGCTTTAATACCCGCCTTCTGCATGGTATCTACGGCGTGATTGATTGTGTTGAGGAATATCTTTACATCGCTGAACATCCTTTTTGTTATTCTTCTCGGGGCTGCTGCTCTGTCGACTATTTCCTTTACAAGCTCTTCCGTTTGCTGGATATTAAGCCTTTTGCTTATTATCTTTTCCGCTGTAGGCATTACCTCCTCCTGCGGAAGCATTAAAAGAGCCCTTGCATGACGCTCTGAAAGCCCGTTTTCTCTCAGAAGAGCTTTTACCTGAGAGGGTAACTGTAAAAGCCTGAGCTTGTTTGAAACCGTTGAGGGGGCTCTGCCTATGTATCTTGCCACCTCTTCCTGAGACATAGAGAAATCCTTCATAAGCTTTTCTATGGCATAAGCCTCTTCAAAATAATCAAGATCCTCTCGTTGGAGGTTCTCAATAAGTGAAAAAACCGCAGATTTCATAGTGTTGGCATCAATAACGATGCAGGGAACAGTTAACAGTCCTGCTATCTTGGCGGCGCGCAGTCTTCTTTCTCCTGCAACAAGCTCATAGCCCTTTTCTGTTTCTCTGACGGTTATGGGCTGCAGAACTCCGTTTGTTCTTATGCTCAGTGCAAGGTTTAAAAGCTCACCCTGGTCAAAGCTCTGTCGCGGCTGATTCGGGTTTGGTAATATCTTTTCACCGGGAATCAGCAATACCTGACCGGCTGTTCTGTTTCTTTCTGAAATCATCGGTAATCAAAAGCCTCCCTTTGCTGAGATAATATCACAACAAAGAGAGGTTGTAAACAAAAACCGTATGCCGCCTTTCTGCCCTTTACGACACAAAAGCCTTTTATTCAAGGGGAAATTTTGCGATTTTTGCCGAAGGTCTTGGGTATTTGGCAGGAGTTGACGAAATCTTTTTTATGATAACAATGTTTCTTTCGCCGCAATCCTCTAATTCAAAGCTGTGCTTTTCCTCTACCTTACCGCCGAGAAGCTTAACAGCCTTCTCTGCCTGAGCTATCTCTTCATCAGCCTTTGCCGCCTTCATAGCAATAAAGCTGCCGCCTTTTTTCACAAAAGGAAGACAGTATTCACTAAGATCGCGTAAGTTTGACACGGCTCTGGCAGTCGAAAAATCATACTTTTCGCGGTAAGCCTTGTTCTGACCTCCGTCCTCGGCACGGGAGTGCACCACCTCAGCCTCGAGACCGAGCTTATCGAGTATATCTCTTATAACATTGAGTCGTTTGTTAAGGCTATCCATCAGAGTCATCTGAAGGTCGGGGCGGGCGATAAGCATAACAATACCGGGGAATCCTGCACCTGTACCAACATCAATAATTTTAGCCTTTTCTTTAATATCAACCTTAGAAAACACGGTCAGACAGTCGAGAAAATGCTTGATTGCAATTTCCTCAGGCTCAGTTATGGCAGTGAGATTAATCTTTTCGTTCCATTCTACAAGAAGCTTGCCGTATAAATCAAAGCGTTCAAGAGCCTTTTCATCAAGGGTAATACCGTATTTTTCTGCTTTTTCTCTAAGCAAATCAAGTGGGATAAACATTAAATCACTTCCTTTTTGCAAGGTAAATAAGAAGAACCGATATATCTGCAGGGCTTACACCGCTGATTCTTGATGCCTGACCGAGATTGGCAGGTCTGATTTTATTGAGCTTTTCTTGAGCCTCCATACGAAGACCCACAACATCGTTATAATCCTCAATCATATCAAGCTTTCTTACCTCAAGACGTCTCATTTCTTCAACCTGTGCCAGCTGCCTTTTTATATAACCCTCATATTTGACGGCAATCTCAACCTGTTCAAATACTTCATAGGGCAGATCAGGTCTGTCCTTATCAACTATCTTTAAAGCTTCATAGTCAAGCTGAGGTCTCTTGAGAAGCTCTATAAATCTGCAACCGGTGTTAAGCGGTGATGTTTCACGTGAAACAAGCACCCGGTTTAACTCATCAGAGGGGGAAACAGAAAGAAGTGAGATTCTCTCTTTTTCCTTTTCTATCAGAGCAAGTTTTTCCTGAAGTCTCTGCCATTTCTCTTCAGAAACAAGACCGACACGGTATCCGTATTCGGTAAGTCTGATATCCGCATTATCCTGCCTTAAAAGAAGCCTGTATTCCGAACGTGATGTCATCATGCGGTAAGGGTCTGAGCAGCCCTTTGTAACAAGGTCATCAATAAGAGTGCCTATATATGAGGAGGCTCTGTCAAGGATAAGAGGCCCCTTTCCCTTTATTTTAAGTGCCGCATTAATACCTGCAACAAGGCCCTGAGCTGCGGCTTCCTCATAACCGCTTGATCCGTTGAATTGACCTGCACCGTAAAGCCCGTAAAAATCCTTGAATTCCAGGCTTGCTTTAAGTGCAAGAGGGTCAACACAGTCATATTCAATAGCGTAGGCAGTTCTCATAACCTGAACATTTTCAAGACCGGGGATAGTTCTCAGGAATCTCAGCTGAACATCCTCGGGAAGTGATGACGACATTCCCTGAAGATACATTTCCTCGGTATTTTCACCGCAGGGCTCAATAAATAGCTGATGGCGCTTCTTTTCGGCAAAGCGTACAATCTTATCCTCGATTGAAGGGCAGTATCTGGGTCCCACGCCGTCAATTTTTCCGCTGTAAAGAGGGGAGCGGTGTATATTTTCAAGAATAACCTTTTTCGTTTCCTCATTGGTATATGTAATATAGCAAGGGAGCTTGTTCTCAGGCTTATATTCGCCGTCAAAGGAAAAGGAGATAACTCTTTCATCGCCGTCCTGACGCTCAAGGCCCGAAAAGTCAATGCTTCTTCTGTTGACGCGGGAGGGGGTTCCTGTTTTGAAGCGTCTTGTGGGTATCCCGAGCTCCTTAAGAGAAAGGGTAAGATCGTTAGCGGCAAACATACCGTCGGGGCCGCCGTCATAGACAACATCGCCCACATAAATCTTACCGCCGAGGAAGGTACCCGTTGCAAGAATGACGCATTTACATTTATAAATAGCCTCGAGCCGCGTAACAACCTGCCACATACTATCCTCAGTCTGTGTAAGCTCGGTGATTTCAGCCTGAACTATTTCAAGCCCCTCCTGCTTTTCCATTACGTGCTTCATATATTCGCTGTAACGTCTGCGGTCAATCTGAGCGCGCAGAGAATGAACAGCAGGGCCCTTACCTAAATTAAGGATACGGCTCTGTAAGGTGTTGGCATCTGCCGCCTTACCCATCTCACCGCCGAGAGCATCAATCTCACGCACAAGGTGTCCCTTTGAGGTGCCGCCGATTGAGGGGTTACAGGGCATATTGCCGACCCAGTCCATATTTATGGTAAAGACGCCGACGCTCACACCGAGACGGGCAGCAGCAAGACCTGCTTCAATACCCGCGTGACCTGCACCGATAACAACAATGTCATATTCCTTTGCAAAATATCTCATTTTATCACTTGCCTTCAGTTTTTGGATTCTCTTCAGATTTTCCACATCAGACCTTATTTTTGCGGAAAAATCACGCTCGGAAAGGTCGGTTTTTATTGAATGGAAATCTTTTTATCGTAGCTTTCTATGTTTCAGATAATTCTATCAAACAGAATCACAAATTACTCTTTATTTTCTTTTATAGCATTATAAAAGGTTTTATTGTTCTTTTTTAGCATTAAATTAACCGTGAATCAGGATTTCTGCCAAATTTTCGGGTTTTTCTATTATGAAGTCAGCTCCGTGGTCAACAAACTCATCTTTATCGCCGAAGCCCCAGAGAACGCCCACACTTTTCACGCCTGCCTGCTTTGCACCGTCAATGTCATAAAAGCGGTCGCCAACCATAAGGCAGTCATCCTTGTTTTCTGCGCCGAGCTTTTCCATAGCGGTGAGGATAAGCTCCTTTTTTGTGGGGTGAACCTTCTCACCGATACCGATGCCGACGGTAACGTCAAAAAATTCTCTTACACCTAAAAATTCTGCAACCTCGTTGACAAACCTTTCGGGCTTGCTTGACGCCACACCAAGCTTTATACCCTTCTCTTTAAAAAGAGCGAGAATTTCCTTCATACCATCATAAAGCTCACACTCATAAATGCCCTTGACCGAATATCTCTCACGGTATTTTGCAAGATAAAGCTGGGCCTCGTCCTCGCTTACGCCGTAATACTTCACATAGCTGTAATCTAGGGGAGGGCCAATGAATTTATTTCTGTCTGAAAGGTCAGGCACCTCTCTTCCCATCTCTTTAAAGGAATAGGCAAAGCTTTTCACAATACCCTCAGAGGTATCGGTAACCGTGCCGTCAAAATCAAAAATAACAAAGCTGTACATAGAAAACACAGCCGATTTATAAAAATTACAAACCGGCTTCTCCTGTTATTATTTTATTTCGGCTCTTTCAATAGCCTTCTGAATAAACTTATCAGTCTTTACAGTAAATCTCTCATGGGTACCCTTACCGATAAGACCTGCATTGTCATAGGCTTCTACCTCAAATTCAGCCTTTCTGCCGTCAAAGGAAAGGAGAGTGGCAACTGCTCTTACGGGAGCGCCCTCATAGGTTGCGGCAAGGTGCTGAATGTTAAGGGCAGTTCCCACGGTGGTGAGTCCCTCGTCAAGATGCTGCTGACAAAGCTCTGCCGCTGCCTGCTCCATAAGAGCAACCATGCAGGGAGTTGCAAAAACCTGTAATGTACCTGATTTAACATTTGCCGCAGTGAGCTCAGGGGTAACTGCTGTTTTAACTTCGTGTTTTGTTCCTGTCTGCATATTAATATTCCTCTTTTTTATCAGAATGATTTAAGAAGCGAAAAGAATTTCGGCTCCTCCGCATCGGGGGTTATGTTTGTCCAGCCGTAAACTGCATACTGTATTCTTCTTGCGGCAACGGGAAACTCAATAAACACCACTGAGCTTCTGCCAACATAGCCTGTTCTGAAAACCTCTCTGTCACTTATGGTGGTTTCTGTTATGGGGTATTTAAGCCATCCGCCGAGGATAGCCTGAGCCGCATATGAAACAATTTCACTTTTTGTAAGATTGGTTCTCACATAGGGTAAAACCGCATCAAGCATATCGTCAATTTCGCTGAGGGATGCACCCTTGACACTGTTTATAAGCGAGGTGATAACCATTCTCTGTCTTCTTGTTCTGCTCACGTCAGAGTCGGGATCACACTTTCTTATTCTGGAAAATAGAAGTGCCTGCTTACCGTTAAGGGTAACATTTTCACCTGAAGGCATACTGATTTTTTCGGTTTTTCTGATATATGCCGCCTCATATTCCTGCACAGTTACGGTAAGACCGCCAAGCTCGTCAATAATGTCCTCAAAGGTAGAAAAATCAACGGTCACATAATAGTCGATGTCGATTTTAAAGTTACTCTCTAAGGTGTTAATAAGGCAGTCGGCACCGCCCCTTGCATAGGAGGCATTGATTTTGTTATAGGTTTCCGTGCCGTATATATTGCAGTAGGTATCGCGGAAAAATGAGGTCATATTGATTTTCTTAGTCACCTTGTTGAGAGAAAGAAGAATAAGGGTATCGCTTCTTCCGCCCTTTGTAAGACCCGTTCTGCTGTCGAGACCTATCAGAAGCACGTTAATGACGTTTTCATTTTTAATAGGAGAAATTCCGTTATGTGACCAGTCATAAAGATACTGTCTGCCGGTTTTTGAAACTACCTTTTCAATTTCTTCTTCGTCAACCGTGTCCTCGTCGATATTTTCCGTGTCATTCTGAATATATATTTTTTCTTCTGTCTCATCAGTGGCCGCAGTGTTGAGCACAGTCGGCTCATCATCACCCGTAACCATAAGGTTAAGCTTCGAATTTATATAACCTACGCAGCAGGCAACAATTATAATCATTACCGACAAAAGGGCTATTATATTTTTTACCCGCTGCTTTTTGTCAAACCATATAAAGTTAAGAAATGCATTATCCTTTTTACTCATTGGTTACACATCTTTCTTATAAAGAATAATATTCCGTTTTTTTATTATTCCTCAGCTTCCTGTGTTTCCTGTTCACCCTCTGCAGCTTCTTCCTCATCCTTTTCACCGCAGATGTTAACGGCAGAAACTACCTTTTCACCCTCAGAAAGCTTCATAACGCGTACACCCTTTGATGTACGTGAAACGGTGCTTATCTGTGAGGCGGGGATTCTTATAATGATGCCGTCAGAAGAAATAAGGATTACATCATCCTCGTTATCAATGAGAATAACTGAGGTAACAAGACCGTATTTCTCAATATGATAGTTGATAACACCCTTACCTGCTCTTGACTGAAGTCTGTATTCACTGTGCTCGCTGAGTCTTCCGAGACCTGTTTCGGAAACGGTAAGGATCTTCTTACTGTCGTCCTGACCCTTGGCGATAACACACATGCCTATAACCTCATCGCCCTCTCTGAGCTCAATTGCCTTAACACCTCTTGCTGTTCTGCCTATGGGTCTGCAGTCGGTTTCGTTAAAGCGGATTGACATACCGTTTCTTGTGGCAACGAGAATATCGTCTTCACCGTCGGTAAGCCATACCCATGCAAGCTCATCGCCTTCGTCAAGGTTAATGGCTATAATACCCGTTTTACGGAGGTTTCTGTATTGCTCAAGCTCTGTACGCTTGATGATACCCTTTCTTGTAACCATACAGAGATACTTGGTTTCCTCTGAGCCGAAGTCGGGCACCTTTATCATTGAGCTGATTTTTTCCTCTGCCTCAAGGGGAAGAAGGTTAACGACATTCATACCCTTACTCTGTCTGCTGCCCTCGGGAATCTCGTAGCCCTTGAGACGGTATACCTTTCCCTTGGTGGTAAAGAACATAATAAAGTCGTGACTTGAGCAGGTAAACATTGTCTGAGCAACGTCCTCTTCTCTTCTTGTCATACCCTTGACACCTCTGCCGCCTCGTCTCTGCAGTGAGTAGGCATCGGCAGGCTGACGCTTGATATAGCCCATGTTAGTCAGAGTATATACACATTCTTCCTCAGGGATAAGATCTTCAATATCAACCTCACCGCTGATTGCGGCAATTTCTGTTCTTCTTTCATCCTTGAACTTGTCGCCGATTACTCTTGCCTCGTTCTTTACGATTTCCTTAACCCTTTCCTCAGATGAAAGAATTTCGTTATATTCCTCAATCTTAGCCATAAGTGCAGCTAATTCCTCTTCAATCTTTGTTCTTTCAAGACCTGTGAGCTGACCGAGACGCATCTTGACAATAGCATCAGCCTGAATTTCCGTAAGACCGAAGCGGTCAATAAGAGCCTGCTTACCGGTTGCCTGGTCCTTTGAGGCACGTAAGATTTTAATAACCTCGTCAATAAAGTCAAGAGCAATCTTCAGGCCTTCAAGTATATGAGCTCTTTCCTGTGCCTTTTTAAGGTCATAGCGTGTTCTTCTTACGATAACCTCCTTCTGGAAGTTTACATAATGCTCAAGCACCTGCTTGAGAGTAAGAATCTTAGGCTCACCGTTTACAAGGGTAAGCATAATGATACCGTAAGAAATCTGAAGCTGTGTCAGTGAGAAAAGATGATTGAGCACAACCTGGGGGTTAGCATCTCTCTTAAGGTCAACAACCATTCTCATACCCTCACGGTTTGAGTAGTCGTTTATATCTGCAATTCCTTCGATTTTCTTATCCTTTACAAGGTCTGCGATAGACTCAATAAGACGGCGCTTGTTGACCTGATAGGGGAGCTCGGTAACAACAATGGAAAATCTGCCGTTTTTGTTTTCTACAATTTCTGTTCTTGCTCTCACAACGATTTTGCCGCGGCCAGTGGCATAGGCAGCTCTGATACCGCTTCTTCCCATAACAATACCTGCTGTGGGGAAGTCGGGACCCTTGATAAACTGCATAAGCTCATCAAGCTCACAGTCGGGGTTATCGATGTAATAGCACATACCGTCAATAACCTCACCTAAGTTGTGAGGGGGAATATTTGTAGCCATACCGACAGCGATACCCGTTGAGCCGTTGACAAGCACATTGGGGAAGCGTGAGGGGAGAACGGTAGGCTCCTTAAGTCGGTCGTCATAGTTGGGAACAAGATCGACGGTGTCTTTATCAATATCAGTGAGCATCTCCATTGAGATTTTGCTCATCTTACTTTCTGTATAACGGTAAGCAGCCGGGGGGTCACCGTCCACTGAGCCGAAGTTACCGTGACCGTCAACAAGGATATATCTTGTTGAGAATCTCTGTGCAAGACGTACCATTGCATCATAAACCGAGGCGTCACCGTGGGGGTGATATGAACCGAGCACCGAACCGACGGTATCGGCGCACTTACGGTAAGCCTTTTCGGGATAAAGTCCGTTTTCGTGCATTGTATAGAGAATACGTCTGTGAACGGGCTTAAGACCGTCTCTTACGTCGGGGAGAGCACGGGATGTGATAACCGACATTGAGTAGTCAAGAAAGCTCTTGCGCATTTCTTTATTAAGGTCAACGTCAATTATCGTCTGATTTTCATAATTTAAATTTTCCATATTATCACCGTCTGTCTGTTATTTTCTTATATTTATCCGAAAAAAGATTGTCAATAAGGTTTCTGATTTTTTCCTCATCCTGCTCAGAAAGAGCTCTTTTAGGAAGAGTTACGGCACCAAAATTTTTAGTAATGAAATTTATACAGCTTCTGCCCTCAAGCACAAAAAATACCGCGCTCATGGGGATATGCTTTACTGATGTGCCCTTGAAGCTTTTATCGGGGTTGAGAGTAATCTCTATGTGGTCCTCATAAAAATCAACAGTCTGATTTCTCACTGCCACGGGAGATTTTTCAAGATTTTTGATATTGTTTTTGTTAAGCATTGCCGAGGTGATTATATTCACCGCAAAAAAGCACAGCGAGCAAACACAGATATAAAAATCAATAAGAAGGCCCGCAACACAGCATATCACAAAGGGAAGAAGCATTCTTCTTATCCTCATTGTAAGATAAGGTGATTCGGAATATCTCATATATTCCACGGTTTCCTCGGGCATAGGGGTAAAATTGACAGAAATACTTTTCATCATCTCATTACCCCCTGAATCAGAAATCTTTCTCTGAGCTTTTCTCTGAGAATGCCGCAGAAAATTCCGTAATCACCCTTTATGAGCTGACTGCAGCCTACGCTCACCGGCGAAAAATCCTTGTTTATAATCAGGGTAAGTATTCCGTTTTCCTCATTACAGCATACTATTTCATCATAATAGTATTCACCCATTGAATAGGGAGTGCCGTAAACGAGCTTATCATCATAAAGGACAATCTGAAATTCACCCTTTAAACCGTTACCTATGGCTCTCGAGGGTCTTATAACCGTTTCGGTTTTTGTTACCGTATATACTGTCCAGACAGTTGCAATACACTGAATAAGAAAATAAACAGCATACATTTTATCCTTGAGTATAATGCCGACTGCTGCAAAAATCGGCGCAGTTATAAGACACATCATAACAGAAAGCCGGGCAAGATATGATGTCTTCATTTCTCCGAACATCTTCTGTCTGAAGGTAAGCGATTTTTCAAAGGAATAAATATCATCCTTCACTAAAATTCCGTATGGAGTCATTTGTTTATCAGATCCTTTGTTTGAATAAAGGTTGTTTGTTGAGTAGCCAGTAGTCAGTAGTTAGGGGAATGCTCTTACGAGCATTTTTGAGTTTTTTGTAAGTAATAAAATTGCATCTTTAAAATATAATTGATTCTTATATTAAGCAGTCTGAAATTCTTAAATTCCCGAAGGGAATTCCCCTGACTACTGACTACTGGCTACTGACTTCTCTTTATGCTTTTAGATTTAAATATTAAACATCCAAGTTCTGAACGTACTTAGCGTTCTTCTCAATGAATTCACGGCGGGGCTCAACCTTGTCACCCATAAGTATTGAGAAGGTTTCGTCAGCGGCAATGGCATCCTCAAGAGTAACGCGGAGCATAATTCTGTTTTCCGGATTCATTGTGGTTTCCCAGAGCTGCTCAGGGTCCATTTCACCGAGACCCTTATAACGCTGAATATCAGCACCGGGCATTTCGAGCATCTTTCTGTCTCTTTCCTCATCTGAGTAAGCATATTCGTGCTTCTTACCCTTACTGAGCTTATAGAGAGGGGGCTGAGCTATATAAACATATCCGCCGTCAATAAGAGGACGCATATATCTGAAGAAGAAGGTGAGAAGAAGTGTTCTGATGTGAGCACCGTCGACGTCGGCATCGGCCATGATAACGACCTTGTGGTAACGAAGCTTGCTTTCGTCAAAATCATCTGCAAAGCCTGCACCGAGAGCCGTAACAACGGGAAGAAGCTTTTCATTTGAAATAACCTTGTCGGGTCTTGACTTTTCAACATTGAGCATTTTACCCCAAAGAGGAAGAATTGCCTGAATTGATCTGTCTCTTCCTTCCTTGGCTGAGCCACCCGCCGAGTCACCCTCTACGATATAGATTTCTGTCTTTGAGGGGTCCTTTTCTGTGCAGTCTGCGAGCTTTCCGGGAAGTGAGTTGCTTTCAAGAGGTGACTTTCTTCTTGCGGCTTCTCTTGCACGTCTTGCGGCTTCTCTTGCTCTTGAAGCGTCAAGAGACTTTGAAACGATGGTCTTTGCAACAGCAGGGTTTTCTTCAAAGAAGTCTGTAAGCTTTGTATAAACCGTGCTTGACACAAGCTTTGTCATTTCGGTGTTACCAAGCTTACCCTTGGTCTGACCCTCAAATTGAGCCTCGGTGAGCTTAACTGAGATAACTGCAACAAGACCCTCACGGCAGTCCTCACCTGTGAGCTTTGTGTCGGCATCCTTAAGATAGCCGTATTTCTTACCGTATTCGTTGAATACCTTGGTCAGAGCAGTCTTGAAGCCTGTCTCATGAGTACCGCCGTCGATTGTGTTAACGTTATTGGCATAGGAAAAAATTCTTTCTTTATAGCCGTCGTTATACATAAGAGCAACCTCGGCACTTCTGTCGCCGTCAACACATGAGAAGTGAATAACCTTATCATGTACAGGTGTAAGACCGTAGCTTTCACCTATATGCTCAACAAATGAGCCTATACCGCCCTCATAGCAAAAATAATCCTCAAGGATATTGTCGGGGTCACGCTTATCTGAAAGGGTGATTGCAAGACCTGCATTAAGGAATGCAGACTCACGAAGGTGGTTTTTGAGTGTATCGTAATCGTAAATTGTAGTTTCCTGGAAAATGAGAGCATCGGGCTTGAACTTGACGAAGGTGCCTGTTTCGGTTGTGTCACCGATAACGGTAAGGTCAGTCATAATGTTACCTCTTTCAAAGCGCTGATGGTGAACGTGGCCGTTCTGTGAAACCTCAACCTCCATCCACTCTGAAAGGGCGTTAACAACAGAAGAACCGACACCGTGAAGACCGCCTGATACCTTATAGCCGCTGCCGCCGAACTTACCGCCGGCGTGAAGCACTGTAAGAACAACGGTAACTGCGGGAAGTCCCTGCTGCTCGTTGATACCTACGGGAATACCACGTCCGTTATCGCGGACGGTAATAATATCACCGGGTAAAATTTCAACCTCGATGTGAGTACAGTAGCCTGCAAGAGCCTCGTCAATTGAGTTGTCAACAATTTCATAAACAAGATGGTGCAGACCTCTGGGACCTGTTGAACCGATATACATACCGGGACGCTTTCTTACTGCCTCAAGTCCTTCAAGAACCTGAATGGCATCAGCGTTGTATTCCTCGGTAACAACGGTGTCCATTGTTTCAATTTCTTCTGTTACTGTTTCCTGAATTTCAGCGTTAGCCTTGATTTCATCCATGGCTAAACCTCCTTATTAGTTCAATTCGCAATTCTCAATGCTCAATTCACAATTGCGGATAAGGCTTAATTAAATAACAGCCTTATATTCCGCCGAATTTACGAATTTTTTATAGTTAAAATTAAAATGATTTACAATAATTTGTCAAATAATAAAGAACATAGAATTAGCGTTATACATTTTCTTTTTGTGATAGCTTTTTCCGAGATTACTCATTACTTGAACGGTTCTTCCGTTCTCTTTAAAAGAGTTGTTGTGGATATCTGTGAAAGATAAATTACTATGTCGCCCTTTTTATCGTTGCAGACAATGAAGCTTTTGGGCAGCTCGTTTGATACCTCGTGAACTCTTCCTTCCTTCTGTGCCTTGGAGAGATAATCTCTTGTCTTTTTTGCAACGGTAGTATTATCAAGGTCAAAAATACCTATTATTTCGTCAAAGGTGATAACTGTGTTCTGACCCAGGTGTAGATACATTTACATTCTCCTTTTATGAGCTGCTTTGAGTAGTCAGTAGTCAGTAGCCAGTAGTTAGGGGAATGCTCTCCGAGCATTTTTGAGTTTTTTTGCAAACAATAAACTTGCATCTTTAAAATATAAACGATTCTTAGATTAAGCAGTCTTAAACTCTGAAATTTCCGAAGGAAATTTCCCTGACTACTGGCTACTGACTACTGGCTACTTATGCAGACGACTTTCTCTTTACTACTTACTACTTACTACTTTCCCTGAAGCTATTTCAAAAGCCTTACCTGCCTTGAGGTTACTGACAGCGGAGGGGTCGCAGCAGGTAATAAATACCTGCCAATCTTTTATATGATTAAGAATATAATTCTGTCTTGAGGTGTCAAGCTCACTCATAACGTCATCAAGAAGTGCAACAGGCTGTTCACCTGAAAAATTCTTTATGACCGCCGCCTCGCCGAGCTTTAACGAAAGAGCTGCGGACCTTTGCTGACCCTGAGAGCCGAAGCTTCTGGCCGCAAGACCGTCAATTTTGATTGAAACATCGTCTCTGTGAGGTCCTACCGAGGTGAAGCCTGTGCCTATATCGTTTCTCCGTGACTGATAAAGCTGATTTTTCATATTTTCATATAATTCCTGCTTATCGTCGCCGTAAACAACTGTCTGCTGACTGTATTCAACAGTAAGTCTTTCTTTACCCGAGGAAAGCCCCGAATAAATGCCTTCGGTAAACTGTGAAAGCTTATTTATATAGCCTATTCTCTGGCGGATTATTTCCGAAGCGAAGAAGGCTATTCTTTCCTCCCATATATCGAGTGTATCGTAAAGCTCCGAGTGAAACTGCACATCCTTTAAAAGCACGTTTCTCTGGGCTATTGCCTTATTATACTGTGAAAGTGTTATGCCGTATTTCGGTTTGAGCTGACTTATTGCAATATCTATAAATCTTCTTCTTTCATAGGGTCCGTCCTTGACAAGTGACAGATGCTCGGGAGAAAAAACAACGGCAAGAAATTCACCCATAATATTTGAGGCACTTTTTTGTTTTACTCCGTTGAGTATAAATTTTCTTCCCTCGCTTATTTCCAGTGAAGCACTCTGATCACGGTCAAAGGCATTGAAATCCATATATATATTGGCTTTTGTGCTGTTGAAATTAATAAGCTCCGCATCCTTATACGAGCGGAAGGATCTGCAGCCCGTAAAAAGCCATATACTTTCAAGAAGATTTGTTTTGCCCTGAGCATTTTCACCGTAAATCATATTTACACCGTCACAGGGTTCAATATTTATATTTGAAATATTACGGAAGCTTTTGACCTCCAGCTGACTTACAAACATATAATTCTCCGAAAATTTTATTTTGTAATATCGTATATAACCTTTTCAAATTCGAAAAAATCGCCTTCTCTGAGCTTTTTACCTCTTGAAAGGCATATTTCACCGTTGACCTTAACAAGACCGTCTAAAATGACCATTTTTGCCTGACCTCCGGTAGAAACTGCAGAAGCAAACTTAAGAGCCGCATCAAGACGTATATTTTCTGTTGTGATAGCAACGGGCACGTGCTTTTTTTCGGGCACGCATCTTACTTTAACTTTGATTTTCATTTATAAAACCTCTTATTTTAAGGTATTAGTAGTCAAAATATCGACTTTAAATATTCTTCGCGGGTAGAAACTTTCTTTTTAATCACACGATAGCGCGTGACTACTGACTACTGACCCCTGACTACTTAAATACGTACAGGGAGAACAAGATAGAAGAAGTCTTCGCCCTCAAGAGGTGAGAAGGTGATGGGCTGATTTGAGCCGGTCATTTCTATTTTGATTGTTTCTGCCTCACAGGCCTTAAGACAGTCAAGCACAAAACGGTTGTTAAAGCCGATTTCAATAGGCTTTCCCTCAATGTCGGCAACCATCTTGTCATTTGCAGTACCGATTGCGGTAACAGATGAAAACTTCATAATACCGTTATCGACTGTGCAGCGGACGGGGCTTGATTTATCTGTGATAATAAGAGATGTTCTTTCTATACATTCGATAATTCTCTTTGTATCAACGGTGATTTTTGTTCCCCATGTGAGAGGAATTGCACTCTTATAATTAAGGAAATTACCCTCGAGAAGTCTTGAAACTATTTCGTAGCTGTCTATTGTAAAGATAATGTGTCTGTCACCGGCTTTGATTGAAACCTCTCTTTCATCGTCGCCTGAAAGCTTGATGATTTCGTTAAGAGTTTTTGCAGGCACAACAAAGCTTATTTCGGGCTTTTCCTCTGAGAAATATTCTATCTCTTCACGTCTTATGGCAAGTCTTGCGCCGTCAACTGCAACGAGAACAATTTTATTTTCGCTGATTTCAAATTTTACACCTGTATGCACAGGGTTTCTTTCGCCTGTTGAAACGGAGAAAATTGTTTTCTTTATCATATCCTTGAGCACAGACTGCTTTATTCTTATATCAGAATATTTGTTGACTGTGGGAAGCTCGGGATAATCGTCAGCAGAGGAGCCGATGATTGAATATTCTGTTTCGCCTGACTTAATTTTGCTTATGTTTCTCTCGTCACATTCGATTGATACCACATCCTCGGGTACCATTCTTAAAATATCACAGAGATTCTTTGCATTAAGAACAACCTTACCTGCTTCATATACCTCACAGTCAAGGCTTACAACAGAGCCGACCTCAAGGTCATAGCCTGTAAGACTGACCTTACCGTCAGCGGCCTCGATAAGAATACCCTCAAGGGCAGGGATTGTTGATTTGCCCGAAACTGTTCTCTGAACATTCATGCAAGCCTTTGAAAGCTCTGCACTGTCACAAATTATTCTCATAAAAAAACCTCCGTTTTTTATCAATCATATAAATTAATATTTAGTAGTAGTAGTAGGTGGTGTTGAAAATGCGGAAAAGGATGAAAAAGTAAGATTTCAAGGGAAATATTACGATATTTTTTATGTTAAAGAAAATGTTGATAATTTCTGCTTTTCAACACAGGCTGAAGGGGGTATGTTAAAAAGTGGAAAATTATGTGTGGAATGTTATAAACTTTGTGGAAAATCAAGGATGTTTTACTGCTCGTTGATGTTCTTTATTATGTCGTCAACGGTTGCCTTGAGTGCAACATCCTTGTCAAGCTTTGTCTTGATTTCTCTGAGGGCATAGATAATTGTCGAATGGTGCTTATTGCCGAATTCGTTACCTATTGCCTTGAGAGAAAGACCCGTAACCTGGTCAACGATATATATTGCAACCTGTCTTGCAAGGGAAATGTTTGAGCTTCTCTTATCTGAGCGGATATCGGCGGCGGTGACGTCAAAGGTACGTGAAACCTCGCTGATGATGTTTTCTACGGTCACGGGGAGAGGCTGATTGTCGTTGATGATGTCGCTTATGGCTTTTTTTGCAACGGCAATATTCGGCTCTGTTTTTTCCATTTCCTTATATGCCTTGATTTTCTTTACGGCACCCTCAAGCTGACGGATATTCTTTTTGATATTGTCGGCAATGAACTTGACAACATCGTCGCTGAGATTAATATCAAGGTCAACAGACTTCTTTTTGACGATTGCCATTCTTGTTTCAAGTGTGGGGGGCTGAATGTCGGCAATAAGTCCCATTTCAAAGCGTGTACGCAATCTCTCTTCGAGAGTCATCATTTCTCTCGGGGGTCTGTCTGAGGTGAGAACAATCTGCTTATCGTTTGAGGTAAGGACATTGAAGGTATGGAAGAACTCCTCCTGAGTTGTTTCTGCCTTGGCGATAAACTGTATATCGTCGACGAGAAGAACATCACAGTTTCTGTATTTTTCGTGGAAGGCGTGAGTGTTGTGATTACTGATGTAATAAATGAATTCGTTGGTGAAAAGCTCGCCGCTTGTATAGATGATATTTGCGTCAGGGTTGTGAAGCTTTATTTCATTCATAATAGCCATAAGAAGATGGGTTTTGCCGAGACCCGAATGACCGTAAATGAAAAGAGGGTTATAAGCCTTACCCGGATTAGAAGCAACATTTAGCGCCGCAGCGTGAGCAAATTTATTTGAAGGACCTGTAATGAAATTATCAAAGGTATAGTCGTATTCCGGGTCTGCTGCTTTTTCTGTGTCGCTTTCCTTTTTGATAAGGTCGCCGGGAACAACGTATTCAACATTAACGGGGAAGCCCAAAACGTTTTCAAAGGCTGTGTTGACGACAATAGAGAATTTGTCAACAATAATTTTTTTCTTGAAGTCGCTGATAGAAAGATAAACGGTATCGTTTTTAAAGCTTACAAACTCCAGAGGTGAGAGCCAGACATTATAAGCTACCTCAGCTACTGAGCATCTGATTTCTTCTTTGACAAGGGTCCATATTTCGTCGAATGAATCCATAATAATCCTCCTTTATTTTTATGTGTCTGTCGGTTTATATTTTAAAATAAGTAACAGTTTAATATATATAATATATAAATATAAATATAATAAAACTACTCATAATACTTCACCTTTTATTTTAGCATAGATTTTTGCCTATTTCAAGTGTTTTTTTAATTTTAGGGTCAGAGTACCAAAAAATGTACAAAGCGTCTTATTCAGGTTAAATTTTAAAAATAAGAGTATAAGTGTTGCATGGTCAGGATGTGGAAATAGGGAATAGGTAATAAGGAATAGGGAATAGGTGTGGTCGCGGGGTGACTCCGTTATATCGGTTTATGTCCCTTTCCGCACCGCGTAGCCGCTCAATGTGAGCTTTCAGTAAGAGAATGCCTTGTGAGCTTCTGCATTTTGCTTAAATCTCTTGCCTGCCCTGAAAGGGAAGGTGGCACGAAGTGACGGAAGGGTTCAAGCACCCAACCGCCAAATACACCTACCCGTCAAGTCGTTCGGGAGGGCACACAGACCCTCCCCTACGGGAGAGGTTTTATTTTAAGTGCATGAATTGGCTTACGCCATTAGTTCCCTGACTACTTACTACTTGCTACTGACTACTCGGACGGCCAATGTGTATAGTGTAGTAACATAGTATACAAATAGTGCAGGGACATAGTATACAGTTTTATGATAAAATAAAGGCAAATAAAATGCTGGATAAGGAAGTGTTTTAAATGCTGTGGGAGAGTAAAACTGTGGAAGAATTAAGGAAAGAATTTGCCCTTGCAGCCAAAAACAATGTGAATTTTAGTGCATTGTGCAGAGAATACGGAATAACAAGAAAAACAGGATATAAGTGGCTTGAAAGATATTCCGAAGGATTATCACTAGCTGACAGAAGTCGAAAACCCTTCAATGTCGCAAATAAAACGCCTGATGATATTGAAATGCTCATAATTAATTTAAGGCTTGAAAACCCTGGTTGGGGTGCCAAGAAACTAAAGAGCGTACTTGATAAAAAAGGTTATGAAATTCCCAGTGTACGAACTGTAAACAATATTCTAAACAGATATGGTTGCATTTCTGCTGAAGAATCAGCAAAACATAAACCTTTTGTCAGATTCGAAAAAGAACGTTGTAATGAAATGTGGCAAACAGATTTCAAGGGTGAATTTCGAATGGCTGACAATAACTATTGCTATCCTTTGAATATATTTGATGATCACAGTCGGTTTGTTATTAAAATTGCTCCGTCTCTATCTACCGGAAATACTGTTCTTCCTGTTTTTCGTTCTGCTTTCGAAGAGTTCGGTGTGCCTGAGTCTGTATTATCAGATAACGGTGCTCAATTTGCAGGATTCAGACAAGGCTTTACTCAATTTGAAAAATGGTTGATGAATCATGATGTACTGCCTATTCACGGAAGATTTAAACACCCTCAAACACAAGGCAAAATCGAGCGTTTTCATCGAGCTATGAAAGATGAATTGCTAAAACATACAGTTATTCAGGATATACACGATGCTGAACTTCAATTTCAACTTTGGCGTGAAAAATATAATACAGTTAGACCACACGAAGCTTTAAATATGCAATGTCCTGCCGATATCTACACGCCAAGTAACAAAATATATACAGATACTGTCGAACAGTTTGAATATGGTGGACAATATCATGTAATTAAAGTTAATAACTGGGGTTATGTCAGATTTAGTAAATGGCAAATTTATTTGAGTGAAACAATGATTGGTGAACACATTGAATTTCGCCCGAATCCCCATGGGGATTCTTTTATTGCTTGTTATCGTAATTTCAAAATCGCTGAGTTCTCTGTTCACGATGGAAAACTTATTAACAGGCATATTTCAAGACTTTAAATGTGTATACCATGTCCTTGCACAACTGTTTACCTTGTTTCTCTTGACAAATGGCCGCCCCTACTCCCTACTCCCTACTCCCTATTCCTTCAAATTGAAAAACACAGAACAAACTGTTGACACCGTTGTGACTTAATGTTATATTTAAAACAAGGTGTATCAATTTAAACAAGGAGGTAGCTTTATGGCAAAGGAATACAGCTGTGTAAAAAAAACAAAAAGAGGCTTAGAATCAAGCCTCATAGCACTTGCAAAGGAACACCCGCTTAATAAAATAACGGTAAAAATGCTTTGTGAAAGGGCGGAGCTCAGCCGTAATGCCTTTTATTTTCATTATAACGATATAAACGATCTTATACGCAGCATTGAAGACAATCTTGTAAATAAGGCTGAAAGATGTTTAGAAGAGCTTAACGAAATAGGATTTCCGAAAAATGTTTACGCCACCGTGGAAAGTCTTATTGAAATTTTTGATGAAAACAGAGATACCTGCATTATGCTTTTTGATAAATCCTTTTCTACCTCATTTGTAGAAAGACTCAGTAAGCTTTTCTGTGATTTTAATTATCAGTATTTTGTACAGTATCACGGCGACACCAAAAAGGACCGTTTTGAATTTTTCTATATGTTCCTTTCCAGCGGTTTTTACGGCCTTATACGTTTCTGGATGGAAAACGAGGATAAAATGACAAAAAGTGAGATTACTGCACTTTCTTATGTGCTTGTAAAAAGGCTCAGTATGCTTGAAAATTCTTAAACAACAAAAATATAAAGGGAGAAAATATTATGCTTGCAAAACCTGAAAAAAGTAAATACGGTAAATACCTTTTCGTTTATTTCGTCGGAAACGGTGAAGGTGAAGAAAGACTTCATTTTGCCGTAAGTGAGGACGGATATAATTTTACCGCACTCAATGACAACAAGGCGGTTATTACTCAGACCAAGGGAAAAAAATGCGTCCGTGACCCATATATTTTCAAGGGTCAGGACGGCTGCTATTACATAATCGGAACTGATATGAAATGTGAAGAGGGTTGGGAGTCAAATCACGCTCTTATCACCTGGAAAAGTAAAAATCTCACCGACTGGACCGATGAAACTCTTATTGATATGTGGGAACAGGGTGAAGAATATACCGACACAACAAGAGCGTGGGCACCTCAGGCCATGTGGGACGAAAAAGAGAAGAAATATATGATTTACTGGGCTCATTCAACCAAAAGAAACAACATTGCAGGGCTTTATTATGCCTATTCTGAGGATATGAAGACAATAGATGAGCCTAAACCTCTTTATTGCCGTGAAAACATACAGACCATAGACGGAGATATAGCCTATAATGAAAAAAACGGCCTTTATTACCTCTTTTTCAAGCACGACGAGGATCAGACCATTGCTTATGTAACATCAGAGAGTATTTCGGGCCCTTATGAGGATAAGCCGGTTATTGTTTCGGTTGCACCCAGCGGTGTTGAGGGAAGTCAGATGTATCGCATCAACGGCACAGACACATGGCTTCTCATTATGGATGAATATGGCAAGGGAAGATTCTTTATGCAGCAGACAGATGATTTTGAAAATTATCTCCCCGTAAGCAGAGAGGATTATACAATGGATTTTTCACCCCGCCACGGCTCAATTGTTTCTATCACCGATGAAGAGTATGAGAGGCTTGTAGCCTATGAGTGGAAGGAGTAAGTGAGGGAATAGGGAATAGGGATTAGAGATTAGGGAG
>JAZSQD010000112.1:0-24561 GCA_045537815.1 Acutalibacteraceae bacterium
ACACAGCACCCTCTTATGCTCATTATGTACAGTTAGATAACGTCATCGATAAACTCGATGCAGCTATCAAAGGTCTTGATGAGTATAAAAACGGTTCAGGCCATAACGGTAACACCAACTGTCAGGATGGTTGGGGCAAAACAACCGCTACCGATAAGTGTACTGACCTTGGTTGGATCGAAAGGCACTTCAAGTCAGCTATAGGTGACGCTGAGCTTGCTACCCTTAACGGCACATATAACTTTGATGATCTTTGCAGTGCCGTTTTCAATATGGAAAGCAGTTCATACAGAAATGCTGACAATGATGAAGATGCTGATGACACTTCAACTCAGAACAGTGTTCCCAGCGAAGCAACTAATATACTTGTTGTAAAAACAAACAAGACAGCTGAGAAGCTTCTTGAATACAGCAGTATTTCAGCTGTACCCGAAAAAGTTGAACTTGAGACAACCTATACTCTCAAAATGTTCAGACAGAATTACACAACAACAGAAAGCAACGGCTGCGGTGGTTCAAGCACTGTTAACCACTACCACATTGCTATGAACAGCAACAAAGAAGGCGGTGTACCTGCTATTACTGTTGCTTCCGGTGATTCAAACAAGGCTGTTCTTACAAGTGCAGAGACAGTTTTCACTAATAATGCCGACTATATCAGTGCAGCTGATGTAAGTTCAATTCTTGCACTTTCAAGCGATGCTGCTAATCTTACACTTGTCAAAGAAGCTATTGAAACAGCAAAAAGCAGTGTTGTTACAACATTTAATGTTGATGTTTTTAATAAATTCTTTGATGAAACTGCAATTGCAACAGCATTAACAAATCTTTCAAATGCTATTGAATTCCTTGGATTCAAAACAACAGTCGATGAGCTTAACAGACTCAATGCTATTGACTACAGCAACTACACAGAAGCTGAGCTTCTTGATCATCTTACTGCTTTTGAAGCAGAAATTGCAAAGTTTGATGCTCTTGAGGAAGAGACACAGCAGATGATTATTGATTCATTCGGTCTTAATATCGATGATATCATAACAACATGTGCTGATGTTAGACATGAATATGAGATTATCGGCATTGCAAGACTTAAGGCTCAGATTGATACTCATGTTGATATGTATAACGATTGGAACATAGAGATGATCGATGAAGGCACGCTTACATCGGCTATGATCACTCAGGCCATCGCTACAATATCCAATGATATCGCTCTCTTAAGCAACTATACTTATGTATATGTTCAGGAAGTATGCGGTGCTGAGTATGTGATTACTCTCGGTGAGTTTAAGTTCCGCCTTGAGAAGCTCGGCGTTGCTGCAGGCTATAATGACAGATTCCTCAGTGAGTATGATAAATACAGCAGAGAAATCAAAAATGCTGTATCTGAAGATTCAGAAACTCTTCTTGACAGTGTTATGAACTATGACTCATGGTTCACAGGCCTTAAGAAACTTATTAATGATATGAAGACAGAGCTTGGTGATGAGATTGCAAATCAGCTCTTTGACGAGCTCAACGAGCCCATGGTTGAATATATCAACAACGCTTACACTGTTCTCAATATCAGAAGCGAAGGTGAAATTAATACAGCCTATGACCTTTATACCGCTTATGTAAATGCTAACGGTGAAAAGATCACAATTGCTTCTGTTTCCGATTATAAGGCTCTTGCAAATTCAATCGGTCTTATTAATCAGACTGCCTTTAATTTCCTTAAGAGCACTTCCAACTTCACAGTAAGTCAGGAAGCAGTTGATAAGTACAATACTCTTATGAGTGTTGATTTCGGTTACGCTGAGTTCCTCGCTTCATACGGCTTCTCATCATTCCAGACAGCTACAATCGGCGATTTTATCAGAGAAGACTCAATTGATGATATTGCACGTGAAAATGCTGATATCGATGATGACGGAATAGGTGAGTATGTTACTGATGATGATGCACTGTTAAAGGTAATCAAGGTTATTGATACTGCGCTCACAAACGCTGATGTATCAGCTCTTCTCGGTATTGACCTCGGTGAAATGCTTAACGAAGTTGTTGAAGGCGCTATTATTTCCGACTCCTTCATCAATACAGTCTGTGATATGCTTTATCCCCTCGTTCTTAAAGAATTCGGTAAGGTTTTTGCAAACGACCTTCCCGCTGAAGCATCAGGCTTTACTGTAAACTATAAGAAGCTGCTTCACGATACTCTTTCATCAGCAGGCTTTGAGGTTTATCCTGACCTTCTTGCTGTCGAACTCGGAAAGACTGACAATAAAGCAGCTTATGCAGACACTATCAGCAGACTTAATGCTGCCTATACCGAATACAAGGAACTTTACGGTGTTGACGGTTACACAACCGAGCTCGACCCCGAAGGTGGCCTTAACTCAAACAATAAGGATAAGGTTATCCTTGCCACTACTCCTTGGGATTCAACTAAAATCCGTGACGAAGAAGGCAAGCTCAACCTTGTATGGGGTGTTGACGCAGCTAAGGAATCAGGTGAGTATTCAAGCGAAGAACTTAAGGATCTCTTCTATGAGACATTTGACGATGCTGTTGAAGGTCTTAAGCCCTTGCTTCTTGCTATTATTGCAAATAAAGAGTGGGACGCTCCCACTGTTGAAGGTTTTGCTAATGCTGCTTACGGCCTTGCTACTGTTACACTTGAGCTTTCAGCTACACCTAACAGCGGTTATGCTAACCTCCTTGTTCCTATTTATGAGGCACTCGGCCTTTCTTACACAGATGTTTCAACCATTGAAGGCAGCTATCTGAACGATACAACAAAGGATGTTGAGCTTATTATTGAAGCTATCCTTGGTCCTATCTTCGCATTTGTTGAGCAGATTGGTAATGCTCCTCTTGACACGCTTCTCGGTGCACTCCCCAATATCTGCTATGCTCTTTCAACTCAGATGGTAACACCTCTTCTGAGCATGCTTAAGACACAGATTGCATATCTTGCTCCTGTTGGTGGTCTCGGTAGCTGTGTTGGCGCAGAGTCTCCCTCGGGTGCAGTTGACATTGACGTTGGTTCAATGCTTAACATAAACGATCTTATCGATCTTTCCGACGGTCTTAATTCAATTCTTGCCACCTTCCTTGCAGAATCAGGAATGTCACTTCCTCTCATTAACCAGGGTTATGTTGCTTCTCTCGGTCAGCTTGTTAAGATTGACTCACAGAGAAAAGCTGCTATTTATCCCATCGAGGCAGGTAAGGGTTACCACATCAACGCCAATAAGGCTGACGTTCTCTTATATGTAGTTGATTATCTTCTCGAAGCAATTGCACAGCCCGGCTTCTTTGATATGATCGGCGAGCTTCTTGCTCCTAAGACTGAAGAGGGTGAAGGCGAAACAGACGGTGGTGTAACAGAACCTGAAGCTCCTGTTGAACCTGAAATTCCTGACGAAGGCACAGAAGGCGAAACAGAACCCGATCTTCTTACAACAATTCTCGAAACTATTCAGAATAATCCTGACGCAGCTATTGTTGCTATTGTTGAGCTTCTGAATATGGAAGAGTATGATACTCTTAATAAGTACAGCTGGTATAACGGCTACATCGACAACGTTCAGGTAGGTACTCTTACAGGCACTCCTGCTTATAAGATTTATATGAATCCTGAAAACGATTGGACAAAGGATAAGGCTAATTACCTTCTTGCTAATCTTTCTTCAATCATCGATTCAGTTCTTGTTATGACCGAAGCTGAATTCACACTTGAATCAAAGATTACTGAAGTAATCGGCGGTCTTCTTACAAACGAAAACATTACAGCTATCATTGATCTTATCTCAGGTCTTGAGCTTGATGAAAATCTTTCAAACCTTCTTAAGAATCAGCTCGGTGTTGATCTTTCCGCTTTTGAAGAGATGGAATACACTGCATTTGAAGACGGTGATATTGACGGCTTTGTAACAGCTCTTACAGAGGTTGTTGCTCCCTTCGCTCCTGCAGTTGCTTTCCTTCTTGAAGGCGAAGATCTTAAGCTCTTCAGAGGTACTGACGGTGAAGTTGTAATTCACGGTAACGACGGCTACAACAATGCTATTGTTCCTCTTCTTGAGGCTCTCGGCTGTGAGGTTAAGGCTCTCGGCGAGAACGATGATGCACTTGCACTTACTCTTGACGCACTCAAGGCTGTTATCAAGGCAGTTATTGCTGACCCTGTAAATGCAGTTCTCGACATTCTTCCCGGTGCTCTTTACTTCCTTGCAGGTAATAACCTTGCAACAGTTGTCAGAAACCTCCTTCATCCCGTATATGTAGTTCTTGACACAATCAGACCTATTTATGACCTTGATCTCAATGAACTCATCAACGGTATTGAAATTCCTGTTGCTGACGATGAAGAAACTGATGAAGATGTTGAAACTGTTGAAGAAACAGAGGATACTGAAGATGTTGAGACACAGACTCTTGCAGAGCTTCTCGGCTTTGAAATTGATCTCGACAATCTCGACCTCAATGTAATATTTGCTATTGCATCTAAATTTGTTGACCTTGGTACTCTCTTTGATGAACTCAAGGTTCTCATCTATGACGTATGTAAGGCAATCGGCACAGAATATACTTCAGTTTCCACATTCGTTAAGAATGCTGATGACTGGAAGAAGGGTGCTTACAGTGCAAACTTCGATAAGGCTGATATGCTTACAGTTATCCTTTCCTTCGTTCTTGAGTGGGCAACCGTACCCGCTAACGGAGCAAAGCTTGACGAGCTTCTCGGCACTGAAGGCATTATCGCAGCAATCAATACTGTTTTTGCTGAAGTTAATATTACATACGGTGCTCCCAACTGGTTATACTGGTTCGGAACAGAAGAAGCATTTAACGAGTATATTGCAAGCGGTGAAAAGCTTCCCAATACTCTCAATGCTCTCACATATCCCAACGACTGGACCAAGGAAAAGGCAGAGTATGTTGCCAACAACCTTTCCACACTTGTTGATACCGTTATCGGTCTTGTAAATAAGGATAAAGAAGACGCTCCCGCAACACTCACAGCACTTCTTAACAGCCTTATTGCTGATAACATCAATGCAGATACACTCAACGAGCTTGTTGCTCTCATCACAGGCTTCCTTGGTGAAATCGACGACAATCTTCTTGATGCTGCAGGTTACCTTCTCGGCGTTGACCTTGTAGGTCTTAAGTCTTACACATGCGAAGCTGAAATTGCTACTATCAGTGATTTCCTCAATGAACTTGCAAATGTTCTTGAAACATATGCAGGCGGTCTTATTGACTGGCTCTTCTTCGGCGATGATTACAGATTTGCCAAGAAGTCCGATAACACCGACACTATCGTTATTAACGGCGGCCTCGGCTACGAAAAGGGTCTTGCACTTCTTATTGAAGCTCTCGGTGCTGAGCTTCCCGAGAAAGCAGATGTTAAGTCAGTTTTAGGCGCTCTCGCCACAAGAGCTGATGAAATTATTGCAAATCCCGTAGATGAAATTCTCGGACTTCTTCCCAATCTTATCTATTTCCTTAATGCTAACGGTGCAGGCGTTGCAGTTGACAACCTTCTCAAGCCTGTCAATGCTCTTCTTGATAAGATTAACGGTCTCGGCGTTCTCGAAGAACCCATTTCAATCGCTGACCTCATTAAGTTTAAGACAACAGACGAAAACGGCAACGAAACTGAAATCGGTCTTGACCTTGCTCAGCTTTCACTTGCAAATGTAGTTGAAATTGTTGAAACTCTTACAAAGCTTGATCTTGCAGTTGTTGAAGATTATCTTGTAAACTTCTGCACAGGTAAGATTACTAAGGGTGAATACATCTTCAAGATGGAAGCAGATAAGTCTGATGTTGTTACAATCATTCTTACTGTTGCTCTCATCTTTGTTCAGGATGAAAACAATGCTGCAGCACTTGATGAGCTTATCGGTACTGAAATTATCTCAGCTGTCGACGAAGTACTCGCAAGTACTCCTGTTCAGTATCTGTATCCCGATTACAACTATTTCGACGGTGAAATCGACTATGATGCAGGCACAATTGAAGTAATCGAAAGTGCTATTACATATCCTAACGATTGGACAGAAGAAAAGGCTGCATATCTTGCTGCAAATCTTCCTGAGCTCGTTGATATCGTAGTAGGTATGGTTAGCGAATATGATTCACTTTCAGCTCTTCTTGAAGCTAATGTAAACGTATTCACAACAGAAACACTTGACAGTCTCATCGCTCTTATCAGTGATCTTCTTGCTGATGTTGATGATCAGCTTCTTGATTTCGGCAAACTTCTCGATGTTGACCTTGCAGGCCTTAAGGCTTATAAGGCTCCCGAAGGAATTGAAACAGCTGATGCATTTGCTGCAGAGCTTGCTAACATCCTTAACACCTATGCGAAGGGTGTAGTTGAGTGGCTTCTCTTCGGCGACGATATCAGACTCTTTGTAACTGATGTTGACGCTAAGGGCGAAAAGCTTGAAGGTGAAGACATTGTTGTAATCAACGGCGCATACGGTTACTCTGAGGGCCTTGCACTTATCCTTGAAGCTCTCGGCTGTGAAAACCTTCCCGCAGCAGACGGCGAAACCGAAGCTGTTGTTGCAGGCGTTCTTGCTTCACTTGCAGCTCGCATCGATGAAATCATTGCTAATCCCGTAGTAGAAGTAATTGACCTTCTTCCCAATCTCATTTACTTCCTCAATACAAACGGTGTTGCAACATCGGTAAATAACCTTGCAGGTGCATTTAACGCTCTTGCAATCAAGCTCAAGGCTTTCGGTCTTGACATCACTCTTAACGATCTTGTTAATATTGAATCACTTTGCGGAATTGAAGAAGACCTCGCTATCGGTCTCGATAATCTCACAATTCCTGCAATTCTTGAACTTGTGTCAGCTCTTACAGGTCTCGACCTTACAAAGCTTGAAGATGTTCTTACCGGTTTTGCTCTCGGTAAGGTAACAGCTTATGAATCTGTAAGTAGTCTTGGTTACACAGCTAAGATGGAATATGCTGACGAATTTGACAAGCATGATATGATTACCGTTCTTGTTACTTCTGCTCTCCTGGTTGTATTTGAAACAGAAGGCAACGAAGAAAAGCTTAACGAAATGATCGGTGACGACATTATCACAGCTGTTAAGGCAGTATTCGAAGATATTGAAATCGAATATGCAGATGTTGATTGGAACTATCCTCTTGCTGAAAACGGAACTGTTGATGCAATGAAGTATTCAATCGAATATCCCAACAACTGGACAGAAGCAACTGCTGAATATCTTACAGCAAACCTTCCCGAAATCGGTGATCTTGTTGCCGGTATCATTGACAGTAACTATGATTCACTTTCAGCTCTCCTTAAGGATAAAGTAAATGTATTCACAACTGAAAACCTTCAATCAATCGTAGACCTTATTGCAAATCTTCTTACAGATATTGATGATGGTCTTCTCGATGCAGCAGGCGTTCTTCTCGGTGCTGATGTTGTAGGTCTCAAGGCTTATAAGGCTCCCGAAGGAATCGCTACAGCAGATGCATTTGCTGCAGAGCTTGCCAATATTCTTAACACATATGCTAAGGGCGTTGTTGAATGGCTCCTTCTTGGCGAAGACTTCACATTCTTCGTTAAGGATGTAGATGAAGAGGGTATTCCTGTTGATTTCATTACAATCAACGGCGCTTACGGTTACTCAGAAGGCCTTGCTCTTCTTCTTGAAGCTCTCGGCTGTGAAAACCTTCCCGCTATGACAGAGTCAACAGAAGATATCGTTTCAGGTGTTCTTGCTTCTGTAGCAGCTCTTATCAACAAGATTATTGATAAGCCTGTAGAAACAGTTATGGAACTCCTTCCCAACGTTCTTTATTTCCTTAATGCTAATGGTGTTTCAGCAGTAATTGATAACACTATCGCAGCTCTCACTGCGCTTCTTGTTAAGCTTGAGCAGTTTGGTATCGAGCTTGATATCAATGAGCTTGTTGACCTTAAGTCACTTATGGGTATTGCAGATACAGATGCAAGAATCAGTCTTGATGATCTTTCAATGGCTGCAATTCTTGAAGCAGTATCACTTATGACAGGTCTTGACATTACTCTTGTTGAAGACGTTCTTGTCGGCTTTGCTCTCGGTCAGGTTAATGAATATGATTCCGTAAGCGTTGAAGCTGCTTATAAGATGAGCTACAAGGATGACTTTGATAAGAAGGATATGGTTACAGTACTTGTTAACCTTGTTGTTCTTACAATTGCTGATGAAAGAAATGTTGAATTCGTTAAGGATCTTGTAGGTGACGAAGTTTATACAGTGATCGACAATATCTGCAATAATGCAGTTATGCCCGTTGAGGTTAAGGATTTCGAGTGGCAGATGACAGATAAGGCTGATACAGATTACGTCTTCTCAGCTCTCGCTGCATCAGAAATTTTTGAAGGCGGTAAGTACGGTCCTCTCTACACTGAGGAAATGGCTCAGTATATCGCTGATAACTTCGGTGAATTTGTTGATAACATTATTTACCTTCTCGGCATCAGCATCAACGGTGTAAGCGCGGATGATCTTAAAGAACTCGTTAACGGCTTACTTAACGGTAACCTTTACAACAGCGAAAACGTTATCGCAATCCGTGATGCCCTTGCAGGTGTGCTTGCAGATATTGAAGCCCTTGAAGTTAACGGCAAGAATGTAGGCAAGTATATCGCAGAAGTTCTTAAGAATTCTGAGGTTGCTGACATTTCAGCTGTTGCAAGTGTTGAAGTTCCCGAATTTACCGAAGACAGAGAAATGTTCATAACATATCTTTGTGATGTTCTTGAACCTCTTTATCCTGTTCTCAGATGGGTTCTTGCAAACGACAACATTGAATTCTTTGTAGACCTTGAAAAGACAGCTGCTATTGAACTTGTAGCAGGTGAAGGTTATGCCTACGGAATCATTCCCGTTCTTGAAGTTCTTGAGTGCGAAAACATTCTTTCTCCTGAAGAGTATTATGCAGCAATTGAGGCTGACGGTGATGTTGTTCTTACGGCAATCCTCAATCCTCTTCTTGACAGAGTGGACGCAATTCTTGCTGATGATCCTGCAGGTGAAATCCTTGATATGCTTCCCAATCTTATCTACTTCATTAACTCAAACGGTGTTGATACAGTAGTTAAGAATACACTTCATGCAGTATACGGTCTTCTTAATGCTATTGCTCCTATCGCAGAAATTGACCTTTATGAAATTATCGGTATTGATCTTGCTGATATCAACTTTGAGTGGCTCTTTAATAAGCTTCTTGAGGTTATCAAGGATGCAACAGGCTATGAATTCACAACTATTGATGCAAGTGCTATTTATGAGCTTTCAGTCGGTACTCTTGAATCATATACCTCCGCTAACGGTGAAACTGCTTATAAGATGGTATATGCTAATCACGCGGATATAACAGGCGGCAAGGCTGAAATGGCTACAGTTCTCATGCGTCTTGTTATAACATTCGTTATGCATGAAAACAACCAGGAAATGCTCCTCGGCTTCCTCAGAGATTACCTTGGTATGACTCCTGAGGCAGAGAAGTATATTGCAGGTATTCTTTACGTTTATGCAACTGCAGCAACTGAAACATATCTCGGTATGGATCAGGCTCTTGCAACAACATATTATCTGTATTACGGTGCTGACATCGGCGTGAGTGAGCTTGCCGGCGGCATTAAGGACCTTAACCTTGAATGGCAGAAGCTTCTTAAGGAACTCGGCTATTCAGAAAACGGTGATGCATCAGGTGTAGGTCAGCTTATCGCTGAAATTCTCGGTCTTGATATCTTCGAAGATATTATCAGTCCCGAGGGAATTGCACCTAACGGTCTTATCGCATTCTTCCAGAAGATAATTTCAATATTTAAGACAATTATCGAATGGTTTAGAACATTTTTCGCATAATTCACTATATAAACCGGGTTGCCTATGGTGACCCGGCTTTTACTTTATATAAAGATAATACTCATATACAGTTTAAAAAGATATTTGACATTTTGTGTGAAAAAATGGTAAAATGCAATGACAGGAGATGAGAATATGGAAAAATTCAGATGGTGTTTTATCGGTACGGGCAGTCTCGCGCGGCAGGTAGCTTCTCAGTTAAACAAAAGCGGCAGACATGAGGTTGTGTCTGTTTATACCCGTGATTACAATAAAGCTGTTGAATTTTCAAAAAAATACGGTGGCAAGGCTTATGAAACCGTTGAAGCTGCAATTTCAGCCTCGGATGTTGACGGCGTTTATATCGTTACGCCTCATAACGCACATTTCCGCTATGCAAAAATCTCAATTCTTCTCGGTAAGCCTGTTTTTTGTGAAAAAGCATTTACCGTTACAGCCGCAGAAGCAGATGAGCTTATTGAGCTTTCCCGTGAAAATGGCGTTTATCTGTGCGAAGCGATGTGGACATGGTTTTCTCCCTGCGCCAATATGACAAAAAAATGGATTGATGAAAATAAAATAGGTAAAGTCAAAACAGCTCATTTCAGTTATCATGTTAACATTGCCGGTAGGGGAGGAAGACTCACAGACCCCAAAAGAGCGGGTGGCGCACTTCTTGATATAACTGTTTATCCCATAACTTATGCCTATAGATTATTTGGCATGCCCGATAAAATTGATGCTAAGGCGAATATTACAAAGGGAGTTGATCTGTCTGAGCAGATTGTTTTTGAATATTCCGATGGATTAAAGGTGTTTATTACCGCCTCACTTGAGGATAATAAAGGACTCGAAAAAATGGTTATCAAAGGTGAAAACGGTTTTATTACGGCTCCGTTTTTCCACGCATACAATAAGGTTACATATAAAAACGGTCTTTTTAACCGTGAGGTTTTCAGAGGCAGTGGACCGAGAATAAATTCTTACCTTGATGAATTTAATGCGGTGGCGGAGGATATAAGAGTCGGCAGGAAAGAAAGCTCATTTGTTCCTCTTAAGGCGACCTCCGATGTTATGCATATTCTTGACAGAGTTCGTGATTTAATCGGTTTGAAATATGATAATCTCGAATAAAACAGGAAAACAGCAATGTGGCGTTTGAATGCTTGAAATAACTTCGGTTTACTCACAAAGCTTACATTACCGTTAATTAAATATAAAATAAACGTCGGTTATTGCCGACGTTTGATTTTTTATAATTTTTTGATTGAATTGAGCTTTTTGTTAATATCAAGCAGCTCATCCTTTGTGAATTCGTGTCCTGTCATGCCTAGTAAAGAGATAAGTCTGAGAAGAGTGAAGCCGCCCATCATTTTCATCAGATTTTCATTTATTGTAAAGTCCATCACTATTTTTTCGTTTTCGTTTTTTGCTTCAATCAGCTCAGATATAAGCTTTTTTCCTTCGTCCGTTGCCACAATATCGGATACCTTGTTGTTAAGCGATAAATAACCTTTTTTCTCTTCAATATCAAACCAATTTAATATTGCGCCTTTTTCCTTCATACGATAGATTTCATTAAACTTATCTGTCTTTTTTATAAAGCTTATATCAATGCAATTTCCTGCTTTGGCTGTAAGACGTGTTTCACCCTCGTTTGGCACATCAAACACAAAAAAGTGCGTTTCACTTGATTTTTTCCCGAGACTTTTTCCGTTGGCAAAGAGCTCAACCTCGGGTTGATTCGAATATACCGTTACTTTAGTTGTTTCTTCAACACGCTCAATATAGCGTTTTCCGCAAAGATGTACAAAGGGTTCCTGCGAGAGCCACGCTTTATAAGCATAAAAAGCATCTTTTTTATATTTTCTGTCAAAGCTCACCAGTCCTTTATGGTTCTGGCCGTTTTCTCCACCCTCATTTCTGGCATCTGCACCGAAATCAAACATATTCCAGACATACGTTGCCCAAAGATATTTTCTTGTAAACAACTGTTTTATAAGCTCTTCGTGATAATATGATTGATATTCTTCCGTATAATCTCCTTGAGCAGGGGTAGATGTGTGCCAATTGAGGGCTTCGCAGCCGTATTCGCTGCAGCCTATTGGTATATCGGGGTGTTTTTCGTGAAATTCATCAAACCAAGGGCCGTTCATATCAGTGCTGCCTCCATACCAACCGAAATAATGATTATATGCAACTGCATCGGAGATTTTGATATATGGGTCATTTATGTCGCACATTGATACACAGGCAATAACTGTTTGTCTTGTTTTATCCATAGAGTGACAAAGCTCGTTCAGTATTCTGTGGTTTTCAATAAGAGATTCATCGGTACCGTGCATGTTGATTTCATTTGATAACCCCCATACTACGATAGAAGGATGATTATAGTTCTGTGTTATCAGCTCTTTCATCTGATTTACCGTATTTTCCCTTCCTTCAGGTAAATGGTTTGATATATAAGGAATTTCGGCCCATACGATCAATCCGTATTTATCACATAGCTCATAAAAGTATTTATCGTGCTGATAGTGTGCTAATCTCACTGTGTTTGCACCTATTTCACATATAAGCTTTATATCCTCTTCGTGATGTTCTTTTAAAAGCGCATTTCCGAAACTCCATCTGTCCTGATGCCTTGAAACACCTCTTAACGGGTATTCTTCTTCGTTCAGAATAAATCCCATCTGAGGGTCAATTTTAAATGTTCTGCAGCCGAAAGAAGTAAAAACTCTGTCTTTTAGTTCATCTTTTTCATAAAGTTCGACAGTCGCTTTATAAAGATAAGGGTTCTTCAAGCCGTTCCAGAGTGTTACGTCTTCTATGACCAGATCACAGCTATCTTCAGATGCTGACTGAATTTTTTCGGCAATCAGTTTGTTCTCGGCATCTTCAATTTTAAATCTCAGCTTCTGATTTTCTTTTGTATTGCACAGGTATACTTTTATATTGATTTTTGCATTGCTCCCGATAATTTTGGGTGTGACCGACAATCCGGGACCGCCGTAATATTCAAGGTCAAAATGACTGCTGTTTACGCAAATCAGATTAACGTCGCGGTATATTCCGCCGTAAAAGGTAAAATCTGCCATCTGAGGATAAACCTTTTCATTAGGGCTGTTATCGACAATAACGGCTATAATAACGGAATCCTTAATTTCATTTGTTATATCAGCTCTCCAGGTGCTGTAACCGCCGTCGTGCTCGGATATATACTTACCGTTAACATAAAGCACGGCCGATGAGTTTGTTCCGTTAAATTCAATGAAGTATTTGTCTGCTTCGGGTATTTCTTCTGCTGCAATTTCCTTCATATAAAGGCACTTACCTCTGTAATAGTCATTTCCTCCGTCCTGTCCGTCAATATTATTCCATGTATGAGGCAAATTAACGAAACACCACCTGTTATTGATTTTATCGGGTATTTTGTCAAATTCTTTACTGAATGTCCATTTACGGTTGAGGTTGACAATTTTTCTCATAATGCTCTCCTTGCTTAATATCTTACTTATAGTATGTGATAAAGCCTGAAATTTAATACAATTGCACAAAAATAAAGGTGTACGGATAATCCGTACACCTGAGTATTTTTAACCGCCTGCAGCAGGGGAGAGAAGCCATACTTCATCTCCGTGATTAAGCTTCCTTTTCTTTTTCATACATCTTTCACCGTTGACATAAACAACTGCATCCTTAAATTCGAGCCTTTCGTGATATTCAAGAGCAGGGTTTTTCGGTTTGATATATTTTACGTTTGGGTCATTTTTCATCTGCTCAAGCTTTTCTATATCATCTTTGTAGCCCTGAGCCATTTTTTTTGAAATTATTTCAAAAATTTCGTTTACGGTTTTTACTTCGACTTCAAGATTGCTGAAGCCGGTTGTCGTGCGGATAACGCCGAAAATCTTAACCTTTACCATATGGATAGACCTCCTTTGCACATTCCGGAAGCTTAATTCCGAGCTTCTTAATCATTCTCATTGTAGGTGCGCCATCTTTCCAGCCGCGGATAATATAATAACTTTTCTTCATCTTATCGAGGGGCACTTTTGTCTTCTTAACGCCCGGTACCTGCTCTTCATCGGTGAGTCGTTTAGGAAGCGTATCGGTATCCTTGCCGACAGGAAGACCTAAAATAACATTGCACACTCTTTCTACATTATAGCCGTATGAACCTGTTTTGATGAAGGTTCCCATTGTGTATTTTGAACCTGTTGCAGCATTGATCGCTCTCGGGTACTGAATCAGAGGAATGTTAAGAGCAAGAATCTCGGGGTACTGCATACCGATATAAAGAATCGGTGTAATAAATTTAAATGCCTGCTGAACAACTCTTGTAAGTAAGCTTGTTGGCTTTGCAACAATAAACCAGGGAAGAACTGCATAAGAGGTAAATACACAGCAACCGGCAGCAGAAGCAGCTTCCATAACATTCTGGAACATAATTGCAAGACCGGCTTTACCTTTTGGAGTATATGAATTCATATTTAGTCCGAGTCCTTCAAGAACAACCATATAACCTGCATTAAGATGACAACCGCCACGATTTGAAGTAGCATAGCCGAGACCCTGGCCGACAGCACTTCTGGGCTCGTAAGCTGCAAGCTCCATTCCTTTTGCGTGAATGGCGAATTCTTTTCCGCCGAATTTTTCACTCATGCGCATTGTACCGTCTGCGAGAATATCGCCGATTCCTCTTCTATAGGCAATATCTTTAAAAACCTCACTGATGTTGTCAGTTTTGCCAAACTCAAGACCGCTGTCCCACATACCTTTTTCCTGAAGCTCCATTGCAAAAGCAATTGAACCGGCGCAGGAGATTGTGTCCATACCAAGTTCATCGAGCTCATAGTTCCAACGAAGGATTTTTTCGATATCGTCATTCATAATGTTTGGCCCGAAAAGACCGAGAGTTTCAAGCTCGGGTCCCTTTACGTTTTTACCGTCAATCTTAACGCGTCTTTCACAGCGCATGGGACATGAGAAGCAGTTGCCGTTACCGACAAGATATTTTTCGGCAAGCTCTTCTCCTGAAATCTTTTCAAAAGAATCATATCTTCCGGCACTGAAATTTTTTGTCGCAAGAATTTTGTGTGCCTGCATAGGTGCAACGAGCCCTGCTGTACCAAGCTTTGAAAGCTGAGCACCGGTAATAGGATGACGGAGAAGCTGCTTTTTCCATTGTTCTGAAATTTCATCGAGCTTTTCTTTGTCATAAATTTCAGGGTTTTGCGTTCCCTTTGCGGTGATTATTTTTAGATTTTTGTCACCGAAAACAGCACCGACACCACCTCTGCCTGCGGTTCTTTCGCCGCTGAATACACCTGCGTAAAGCACTTTATTTTCACCTGCAGGTCCGATTACAAGAGGGGAGGCACTGCCCTTGAACTGCTTCTGAATTTCACCGGTAAGCATGCCCTTCATTTCAGGAACATCGTGGAAGGTAACCTCACTGTCAACAATTTCAATCCAGGTGAGCTCACTTGCCTTACCTGTGATAACCATAGCATCCCATCCTGCTTTCTTCAGTCTCCTGCCAAAGGGTCCGCCGCAGTTAGAGGAAGTAAGAATACCTGTAAGCGGTGAAACTGTTGAAATGTTGAATCTGGTTGAAGAGGGAGTCTTGCAACGTGTAAGAGGTCCGGTTGAAATAACAAGCCAGTTATCCTCATCAAAAGCTTTCATTCCGGGCTTGATGTGTTGCAGAAGGATATCGGCAGCCATAATCTTTCCGCCGATTGTTCTTCTTCTGTCTTCATCCGTCCACGGAAATTCGCCGTAGGTTTTCTTCGTCAGGTCAACAAAAAGAACCTTACCCATATAGCCTTTTAAATTTGACATACTATCACCTCAGATTTTTGCAATTTTTACATTCAGAATTTGCTTTGATAATAAGAGTATCCCATAAATCGCCGTCAAAAAGAAAGATTTTTCCTGCTGATCCTTCATCGTTTGTAAGAAGATATCTGATTGCAAGATTAACTTCCATAGCGCCAATTATTCCGGCCGAGGAGGAAACGGAGCTTCTGACGGAAATATCGTTTATTATTCCTGCGCAGTCGGGGCATGGAGACTTGTCAGGTAAATACATATATGCTGTTCCGTAAAATCCGTCGACACCTCCGTAAACCGAAGGTATGCTCTCTTCTTTTGAAAACTCTGCAACGGCTCTTCTTCCTACGGCGTTGTCAACACAGCAAAGAATAATATCGCAATCCTTTGCAAAGGACAGGTCGCTTGCAGATGTGATTTTTTTAACGACAGTCACATACTCGGTGTCAGGTGAATAATAGGAGAGCCGTTCCTTAAGAATCTGACACTTGAAAAAGTCGCCGTCAGTTTTTCTAAAGAGAAATTGACGGTTAAGATTTGATAGGCTGACAGTGTCAAAGTCGCACAGATACAGTTTCTTAACTCCTGAACCTGCCAGATGCACTGCCGAATTCGTTCCCAGAGCACCGCAACCGATAATGCATACGGTTTTATTTTCTATACTGAAAAGTTGAGTTACATTTTTTAAGCTCAATAAATCACCGCCTTAATAATTTCCGCCACAGTTCAAGGTGTTTCCTGTCAGCGTTTCGACCGCATGTGTTAATACGGGCATAACCACGTCAAGTGACTCTTTCACGGCTTTAGGGCTTCCGGGGAGGTTTATAATTAGCGTTCTTTTTCTTATACCGGAAATTCCCCGTGAAAGCATCGCATTAGGAGTAATCTCGAGACTATTTTGTCTTATAGCTTCTGATATACCGGGAGCCTTACGCTCGATTACTGATTCGGTTGCTTCGGGAGTGATATCTCTTAAAGCAAATCCTGTGCCGCCTGTGGTAAAAACGATATCTGCTTTAACATCATCGCAAAGATTAATCAATGCATTTTCTATTTCATCCTTTTCGTCAGGTACGATAATGTATTCAACAGTTTTACCCAGCGGGGCAAGAATTTCAGAAATCAGCGGTCCGCTTTTATCCTGACATTTATTCTCAGAGCATCTGTCACTTACACAAACAACTGCAAAAGTCAATTTTTTATCACTCTCCACTTGAAAACTCACTGCTTTTGTTATATAATATCATAAAATATAGACTAATACAAGTTTTTTTATGTAAAAATAGCAAATTAGTTGAAGTTGTGCTTTTGCACTTTTAATTCATATTCCGACCCGACGGCCTAAACTTTTTGCATGGCTTTAAGGGCGTGACCGTAAAAACACTGACTGTAAATAGAGGAATTTTACAGTTGCCGGTCTGAGGGCCTTGGAGGAAACTTCTTTGCCTTCCGTGATTGAAAAGGAGAATGAATTATGAAAAAACTTCTTGCAATCCTTCTCGCTGCTGTTGTGCTGTTTACACTGGCTTCCTGCGGCGGAAAAAAGACAGACACTGATGCGCAGAATACTTCAGATGAAACTACTGTTGCTGACGTGAAAAAACCCGAAAACCCGATTATCCGTATGGCAACCACTACATCGGTTGATAATTCGGGTCTTCTTCAATATCTTCTTCCTCATTTTACCGAGGCAACGGGCTATACCGTTGAATATCAACCAAAGGGTACCGGACAGGCAATCCAGCTTGCTAAGGACGGAAACGCCGATCTGATTCTTGTTCATTCTAAGGCTTCAGAGGAGGAGTTTATTTCCGAAGGCTACGGTGTTGAGAGAAATCCCTTTATGTATAACTTCTTTGTAGTTGTAGGTCCTGCAGACGATCCCGCTGCTATTGCCGACTGTGAAACTGCAACCGAAGCATTTGAAAAGATCAGAGAAAAGGGTGCCACCTTCATCTCAAGAGGTGACGACAGCGGTACTCATAAGGCTGAGCTTAAGCTTTGGAATGACACTCCTGACGCAGAAACAGATAAATGGTATGTAAGCTCAGGTCAGGGCATGGGCTCTACACTTACAATGGCAAGCGAGATGGGCGGTTATTGTCTGACAGACAAGGCTACATATCTTTCAATGGCTGATAAGCTTGAGCTTGAAATAATCATCGAAGAAAGTGAAGATATGGAAAACGTATATTCACTTATTGCCTGTAACCCTGAAAAGCTTGAAGGTATCAACACCGAAGGTGCGAAAGCATTTATTGATTGGATGCTCAGCAGTGAAGCATCAGCTCTTATCTCTAAATACGGTATGGAGCAGTACGGACAGGCACTTTTCCATCTTGAGCAGTAATATAAATATTGGATAAAATTAATGAAGCCTTTGATATGCTTCTTTCCATGGACAGAGAGTTACTTCATATTATCGGAGTAACTCTCCGCATGTCCTTTTTCAGCACTCTGATTTCCTGTTTTATCGGAATCTCTCTTGGTGTTGTTGTCGGACAGAAAAATTTCAAAGGCAAGAGGGCTATAAAAAAACTAACAGGTACACTTATGGGTCTGCCTCCGGTGGTGGCAGGCTTGATTGTCTATGTGCTTTTTTCAGCATACGGTGTTTTTGGTGAGTTTCGATGGCTTTTTACTGTCAGAATTATGGTTGTTGCTCAGTGTCTGCTTATAACTCCCGTAGTTATTAACCTTACACAGTCAGCGATATCTCAGAATGCCTTTCTTATCAATGAAACTGCAAAGGGACTGAATCTGTCTCGCACAAAGAGAATAATTCTTTTGATCAGTGAAAACAGACAGTCACTTCTCAGTGTTATACTTAATGCCTTCGGAAGGTCAGTTGCTGAGGTCGGAGCTGTCAGCCTGGTCGGCGGTAACATTCAATGGAAAACCAGAGTAATGACTACTGCTATAATGCTTGAAACCGGTAAGGGTAACTTTGGTTTTGCACTTGCACTCGGCGCAGTACTTCTCATCATCTCACTTGTTGTCAATGTTATTGCAGCATCATTGGTCAAGGAGGATGTGACATATGATTGAGTTAAAAAACATCAGTAAATGCTACGGTGACAGAAAGATTCTTGAAATCGACCGACTTGTGCTCAATAAAGGAGAAACTCTTGTTATTGTCGGCCCTAACGGCAGCGGCAAAAGTACTCTTCTGAAGCTTTTGTCAGGGGTTATTACAAATGATGGCTCAGAGCTCGGTTTTGATGCCGATATTCTTTATCTTCCGCAGAAAAATCTTCCCTTTTCACGCAGTGTAAGAAATAATGTTAAATTTTGCTGTAAAGCTGACAGAAGCAGAAAAAATGAAATATGCGATAGGATGCTCAAAAGGCTTTGTCTTTCTGAACTGTCAAATAAAAATGCCCGCGGTCTCTCGGGCGGTGAGTCTCAGAGGCTTGCTCTTGCCAGAGTTTTGGTTAATAAGTGTGATTTTCTTCTTCTTGATGAACCCTCAAGTGCTGCTGATATTGAAGGCAATGAGATTATTGAAAAGGCAATTTTCGATTATAAGGCTGAAAATGATTGCGGTATAATTATGACAACTCATTCACCCTCTCAGGCAAAGCGGCTTGCCGACAGGATTATTATGCTTCATAACGGAAAAATCGTCGAAGAGGGTACAGCAGATGAGCTTCTCAGAAATCCGTCAACAGAGTGGGGAAAACGCTTTATGGAATTCTGGAAAATTGAAGGTTAAAGGGGCAAAATTATGTTAAATGTTGTTTCAGTTGACAGAGCAAAAGAAATAATCGACGAAAAGTTTAACTGTTTACCTGTCCGAGAATTGGTTAACATTTCAGATTGCGACGGCAGAATTGTATATGAGGATATCTTTTCTGCTGAAAATATCCCTTGCTTTGACCGCTCAACTGTTGACGGTTATGCGGTAAGGAGTGCCGATACCTTCGGAAGCAGTGAGGCTGTTCCAGCGCAGCTTAATATCATCGGTGAAACACTTATGGGTGAAAAAAGCGTTTTCACTTTAAATGAAGGTGAATGCGTCAGGGTATCAACTGGCGGAATGCTTCCTGTTAATGCGGATGCCGTTGTTATGGTTGAAAACACTGATGACGGTTTTTCGCCGATTTGTCTTGTTTTCAAGGCAGTCAGCCCCTTTGAAAATGTGACAAAATGCGCAGATGATGTAAAACAAGGTGATATTGTCTGCAAAAAACACACGCGAATCAATGCCCGTCAGACAGGCATCTTTTCTTGCCTCGGCATAACTGAAATTCCTTGTGTTAAAAAACTGAAAGTCGGCATTATATCTACAGGCGATGAAATTATTTCTGTTGAAGAAAAGCTGACTGCAGGCAAAATACGCGATATTAACAGCTACATTCTTTCGTCACTTGTTCTTGAATCAGGATGCATACCTAAAAGATACGGTATAATAAACGATAACAGAAGTGATATTGTTAAGGCAATAAAAACGGCAGTAAACGAAAACGACATTGTTCTTGTTTCAGGCGGCTCCTCCGCAGGTGAAAAGGATATGACCGCGAATATCATTTCTGAGCTCGGAGAGGTATATCTTCACGGAATAGCAATGAAGCCGGGAAAACCTACTATAGTCGGTAAAATCGGTTCAAAAGCGGTTTTTGGCTTGCCGGGTCATCCTACTGCGGCTTATTTTGTTTATTTGACTCTTGTCGGTCACATGATAGAATCTGTATACGGCAAATTCACAGATAAAAATTGTGAAGCGATACTTTCTTCAAACATATCTTCCAATCACGGAAGAGAAGAGATAGTATGCGTTCATCTTGAAAAAGGTATTGCGCATCCCGTTCTTTTTAAAAGCGGTATCGTGTCGCTTCTTAATAAAAGTGACGGTTATATAAGAATTGCAAGAAACACGGAAGGTCTGAAAAAAGGTGATAAGGTAAAAGTATATTTATTTTGAAGGTGGCTTATATGAAGCATAACTATCTTAACAATACTTCTCTTGATACAGTCAAGGGTGATTATACTGCACACATTACGAATATAGGCTTTAAATATTCTGAAGAGAAAGTTCCCGTTTCAGCAGCCTGCGGAAGAATTTTAAGCAAAGCTGTTTATGCATCGATATGCTCACCTCATTACAATGCATCAGCCATGGACGGTGCAGCGGTCAAAGCATCAGATACATACGGTGCTGCTGAAAACTGCCCTGTAATATTATCTAAAGAAAAATATACGGTTGTTGATACGGGAGACCCTGTTCCCGAATGGTGCGACAGCGTTATAATGGTTGAAGATATCATTGAAAATGATGATTCGAGCATAATGGTAAATTCTGCTGTTCATCCCTGGCAGAATGTGCGTCAGGTCGGTGAGGATATATGTATGGGTGACATGATAGCACCCTCATTTACAGAAATTACTCCGTCACTTTGCGGTGCGTTTCTTGCAGGCGGACAAACCCTTGTAAGTGTTATAAAGAAGCCTGTATTCGGCATAATTCCAACAGGCGATGAAATTGTTGCACCGACATCTGAGCCTGCCAGAGGTGAAATAATTGAATTCAACTCTACAATTTTTTCCTCTATGCTCAGCTTATGGGGAGCGGACAGTATAATTTATCCGATCGTTAAGGATAAAAAAGAACTTCTCAGAGCTGCATTGATGAAGGCTTGTGATGAGTGTGATGCGGTTCTGGTTCTTGCAGGCTCTTCTGCAGGCAGAGATGATTACACATATGAATTGATAAAAGATGCGGGCAAAGTGCTTTTTCACGGTATTGCAATCAAACCTGGAAAGCCTGCCGTTCTGGGCAGTATAGGAACTGTGCCGGTTGTAGGTGTACCGGGTTACCCTGTTTCGGGTATAGTTGTTATGGATGAAATTGTGAAAGATATTGTTGACATTTATTATAGCAGACCGGTTAATACTTGTGAAACGGTAAATGCCCTGCTCGGCAAGAGAATTGTTTCATCTCTAAAATACAGAGAATACATAAGGGTAACTCTCGGCAAAACCGATGACGGCTTTGTTGCGGTTCCGCTTAACAGAGGAGCCGGTGTAATAACAAGCTTTACCAAGGCTGACGGTATTTTGTGTATCCCTCAGGATTCCGAAGGCTTTGAAGCAGGAGAAGCTGTTGAAATAAGATTACTCAGACCGCTCAGTCAGATCGAGACTTCTCTGGTTGTTACAGGCAGTCACGATCCGCTCATTGATGAAATATCTGATATTATTAAACAAAAAGGATACGGCTTTTCTGTTTCTTCCTCTCATGTGGGCAGTATGGGTGCAATAACTGCTGTTAAAAACGGTCAGGCTCATATGGGCTGCATACATCTTCTTGATACCGATGACGGCAGCTACAACAAAAGCTACATCGAGAAATATTTCCCTGACGGGGGAGTAAGGCTTGAAAAGGGTGTCGGAAGAATACAGGGCCTGATGGTTAAAAAAGGAAACCCGCTGGGAATAAATGCATTTTCAGATATTATCAGGGGCAGATATGTCAACAGACAGCTTGGCTCGGGAACAAGAATACTTTGCGATTATCTGATTGATAAGCACGGACTTGATAAAAAATCAATCGACGGCTACCGCAATGAGGAGTTCACGCATACTGCTGTTGCCGCACTTATCGCAGCAGGCAACGCTGATTGCGGACTCGGCATATATTCTGCGGCAAAAATGTACGATCTTGATTTTATTGAGCTTTGTGTGGAAGAATACGATGTTCTTATAGATGAAAAAGCTTATAATTCTGAGCAGGTTAAAGGGTTTCTCGGCGTGCTGAGAAGTGATGAATTTAAATCGAGACTTAATGAAATGGGAGGGTATACCTTTGAATGAACTGACTCATATAAACAGTAAGGGCGAGGCCGTTATGGTGGATGTATCCGAAAAGGAAAATACTGTCAGAGCGGCGGTGGCGTTTGCTAAAGTTAAAATGAAAAAGGAAACCCTGAATGCGTTGTTGAATGCGTCTTTGAAAAAAGGCGACGGTCTTGCAACTGCAAGAGTTGCGGGTATAATGGGCGCAAAAAAAACAAGTGAGCTGATTCCGCTTTGCCATAACATACCCATAGAAGCGATTGAAATTACATTTGAAAACAACGGCGATGACGAGCTTTATATCTATTGTAATAGTAAGTGCAGCTATAAAACAGGTATTGAAATGGAAGCACTTACGGGTGCGAGTGTATGTGCTTTGACTGTATATGATATGTGCAAGGCAATTGACGGAAAAATGGAAATCAAAGAAATCAGATTGCTCGAAAAGAGCGGAGGAAAGAGCGATTTTAAAAATGATTGATAAATACGGCAGGAATATTACATATCTCAGAGTTTCCGTTACCCAGCGATGCAATCTGAATTGCAGCTATTGCGGCTCGTGTAACGGAAATTTCAATAAGGAGCTTACTGCGCAGCAAATTGAAAAAATTGTACGTGCGTTTGCTCTCAAGGGCATCAGCAAGGTGCGTCTTACCGGCGGTGAGCCTCTTGTCAGGGCGGATATCTGCGATATTGTCAGCAGAGTCAGAAGCATCGAGGGAATAAAAACCGTGGCGCTTACCACAAACGGTTTAAAGCTTAAGGAGCTCGCCGGACCCTTAAAGGAGGCAGGCATAACCGCAATCAATATAAGTCTTGACACCACCGATAAAAATCAGTATTGTGAAATAACAGGCTCCGATTCACTCGGTAAGGTTTTTGAGGGTATAGATGAATGTGAAAGGTGCGGTCTTCATCCCATCAGATTAAATGCAGTTTTGGTTAAAGGCAGAAATGATGATCAGGCTGAAAATCTCATAGGCATTGCAAAAGACAGAAAAATTGATGTGAGGTTTATTGAGCTTATGCCTTTTTCTGATGAAGGTGATAATATGAAGCTTATTGTCAAGGGCGATGAGATTCTGTCACGCTTTCCTTTTTTGAAGCCTGTATACAGGGACGGTGCAACTGATTTTGAAAAAAATGTTGCAAGATACTATACGGCTGACGGATTTAAGGGCAGGGTAGGGTTAATAACCCCTGTAAGCAATAAATTTTGTAAAGAATGTAACCGTATCAGACTTTTGAGTGACGGCAAGGTGAAGCCCTGCCTCGGCAGTGAAGTGGTTTTTGATCTCATGCCTTTTATTGATGATGAAGCAGCTTTGCTGTCGGCTGTTGAAAGAGCCGTTTTATCAAAGCCCTTGGAGCATAAATTTGAATGCGGTTACGGAAATAATCACGGAATGAACAGAATCGGAGGTTAATTATATGGCAAAGGTATTGTCTGTGAATATCAGCGAGAAAAAAGGTACACCAAAAACACGGATCAATCCTGGTGTTCTTATTGAAGATTTCGGCTTTGAGGGCGATGCCCATGCAGGCAAGTGGCACCGTCAGGTCAGTCTTCTTGCAAAGGAAAGCATTGATAAATCCAAAGGACTTCCTTCTGACGGACTTTGTCACGGTGTTTTTGCTGAAAACATTACAACAGAAGGAATTGAGCTTTATACCATCCCCGTCGGAACCAGATTACGTGTCGGAGAATGTATAATCGAGATAAGTCAGATAGGCAAAGAATGTCACGACGGCTGTGCAATCAAAAAGCTTGTCGGTCAGTGCGTTATGCCGAGAGAAGGTATATTTGCAAAAGTTATAAAAGGCGGAAAGATTTACGAAGGCGACTCTATTGAAATAATATAAATTGCATCACAAACAAAAAACTGTCAGGCACAAAACCTGACAGTTTTTCGTTTAACTGAATTATTTGGTTTCTGCTTCAAGGGTTGCACGCATTTCGAGCACCTCGCTGTGTATTCTCTCTTTTTCCTTACCTGTAAGCTTGTAGAAGAAGAAGGGTACACCTGCAAGGAACATCATAAGACCGTGAACGATTGTATAGAAGAAAAGA
>JAZSQD010000177.1:0-7409 GCA_045537815.1 Acutalibacteraceae bacterium
GACCGTAAGGTTGGGCTCGGGTGATGAGCCGAGGGTGTAAAGGGTGTTAAGCATACGGAAGCTGTTCTTTGTTACAAGAGTTCTGCCGTCCTCGCCCATACCGCCTACCGCCTCGGTAATCCACATGGGGTCGCCGCCGAAAAGCTCGTTGTATTCGGGGGTACGCAAATGTCTTGCCATACGAAGCTTCATAACGAAATCGTCCATAAGCTCCTGAGCGCCCTCTTCTGTAAGCGTGCCGTTTGCGATATCACGCTCAATATATATATCAAAGAAGGTACTTACTCTGCCGAGAGACATAGCTGCACCGTTCTGTTCCTTGATAGCACCGAGATATGCAAAATAGGTCCACTGGATCGCGTCTCTTGCGTTGCCTGCGGGCTCACTGATATCGAAGCCGTACATCTGAGCCATTTCCTTCATATAGCCGAGGAAGGCAATCTGCTGATAAAGCTCCTCGTCAAGTCGGATTCTTTCTGTGTTGAAGGCTTCATCAGCAAGACGAGCCTTATCCTTTTTCTTTTCTTCGATGAGCTTATTTACACCGTAAAGAGCAACACGGCGGTAATCACCGATGATTCTGCCTCTGCCGTAAGCATCGGGAAGACCTGTGATAACGTGGCACTTTCTTGCCTGACGCATTTCATCTGTATAAGCTCTGAAAACACCGTCGTTATGGGTTGTGCGGAATCGGAACTCCTCCTCAACCTTTCTGCTGAGCTTATAGCCGTAAGCCTCGCAGGCCTGACGCACCATTCTCATACCGCCGAAGGGGTTTACGCCTCTTTTAAGGGGTCTGTTGGTCTGCATACCTACGATAAGCTCGTTTTCCTTATCAATATAGCCGGGTGAATAGCTTGTAAGTGATGATACGGTTGCGGTGTCGATATCGAGCACTCCGCCGTACTGTCTTTCAAGAAGGAAAAGAGATTCAAGCTTTTTCATAAGACCGCTTGTTCTCTGTGTTGCGCCTGCAAGGAACTTACTGTCGCCGGTGTATTCCCTGTAGTTTTGCTGAATAAAGTCGCGGACATTGATTTCATCCTGCCATACGCCTTCTATGAAACCGTTCCAATTATTGTGCTTCATTTAAGCTACCTCCTGTAATGATATATAAAAAATAAAAGGACAACCCAGTTTACAATAAACTGAATCGCCCAGACGGTCGGCATTTAAAATTTACATTCCCTTGCGGTTGACCGCTGATCCGTCAGTCATGTAAATTACAACTTTATTATACATAAACCGTCAGGGTCTGTCAATGAAAAAACAGTAGAACAATAGTGCCAATATCTGTATCTTTTTGTTGCTTTTTACCTTAGTACCGCAAAGTTTAATGTTTTTACTTTTAAAGTTTTTACAAAAAACGCTTTTTTTATACAAAAGTTTCGCAAAACAAAACAAGTCCGTAAAAAACGGACTTGTTAAAGTGTGATGATTATTTAATTATGACTCAATTACTGTCCGACCTTTGTTCCGCAAGCGCAACAGAACTTTGCACCGGCGTTGAGAGTTGCACCGCAAGCAGAACAAACAACAGCTGCAGGTGCTTCCTGAACAGGATTCTGCTGTACGGGAGGCTGATATGTATTCTGTACGGGTGCCTGCTGTACAGGTGTCTGCTGATAGTAGTTCTGAGGAGCAGGCTGCTGGTACTGAGGCTGCTGGTACTGAGGCTGTTGGTACTGAGGCTGCTGATACTGAGGCTGCTGATACTGAGGCTGCTGATACTGAGGCTGCTGGTACTGAGGCTGCTGATAATAAGGCTGGCCGAAGCCGTTGCCTGCAAAGACACCGCCTCTGCTCATAATCATGTTTTCAATAAATGCGAATCTTTGCTTGAGAGGGCCCTTAACTGCAACGCCGATAAAGGAATCAAGATCGATTTCACCGCCGTAAACACCGGGAAGAATTGCATATTTCATCCACGCTTCAACTCTGGCGGAATTATCTGTAAGAATAAATTTGATAAAGGAAGGTCCCATCATAAGACCTGAGCCCTTCTGATAAACCTCTTCGCCGTCTCTCGTTTTTCTTTCATAGCCCTCTGCGGCAAGATAATTCTGCACATCATACATAAGCTCCGGTGCGGGAGCGGGAAGGGTGAATTCTTTTATTGTACGTCCCATTTTTATATTCTCCTTTTTTCATTTCAGACAACCGGGATTCACGGTTATCTTTTAAATTTTTATATCACAAATTTTCTTTTGTGTCAACGAAATTTTCATATAAGGTTGAAAAATTATCCCTTAGTATGTATAATATTCTGCAGTAATATTCTTTCAGAGGAAAATAAAATGCTCAGAAAATTCAAATGGAGCTTATTGCCCGCCATTATAGCCCTCGCCTGGCCGACAATGCTCGAACAGCTTCTTCACACCGCGGTTCAGTATATCGACACCGCAATGGTCGGCTCACTCGGCACAGACGCAACGGCGGCAGTAGGCGCAACAACAACAGTCAACTGGCTTATCGGAAGCTCGGTATCCGCCCTCGGCGTCGGCTTTCTCGCCGTAATATCCCAATCCCTCGGTGCTAGAAAGAAGGATTTTGCCATCAGGGTTTCCGGTCAGTCGGTGCTCGTAACCCTTGTTGTGGGTGTGTTCTTTACCGGAGCTACCCTTATTCTCAGCCCCTTTATCCCCTCAATGATGCAGGTTGACGAGTCAATAAGAGATATCGCCGCAAAATACTTTTTCATCCTATATACTCCCATGCTTTTCAGAAGTGCGAGTATAATTTTCGGCTCAATTCTCCGTGCCGCAGGCGACAGCAAAACTCCAATGGTCATCGGCCTCATAGTCAATGCAGTTAATGTTACTCTTAATTTTGCTTTTATATATCCCACAAGAGCAGTTACTCTCGGGGATATATCCTTCACGGTATACGGTGCTGATATGGGCGTTATAGGTGCGGCGGCGGCAAGTGCGGTTGCGTATGCCCTCGGCGGTATCATCATTACGGTTGCTCTTTTCAGGCACAAGGTTATTTCACCTAAAAAAATGCCGATGAAACTTGACAAAGAGGTGCTCTTCCCCTGCCTTAAAATAGCTCTGCCCAATATGCTTCAGCGCTTCGGCACTTCTCTCGGCTACGTGGTCTTTGCATCAATGATTAACTCCCTCGGAGAAATTGCAACGGCGGCACACACCATCGCCAACACCGTTGAATCCGCCTTTTATATACCGGGCTACGGTATGCAAGCAGCGGCGGCTACCCTTACAGGCAATGCCAAGGGCGCCGGCGACAGACAGAGGATGACGGACCTTGCCCGTCTTCTTATTCTGACCGAGGTTTTACTTATGATTGTTTCAGGCGGTCTGCTTTTTGTTTTTGCGCCGTCTATAATGACCGTTTTCTCAAAAGATACCGAGGTTATCAAGTTGGGCAGTGCAGTTCTCAAAATGGTTGCCCTTTCTGAGCCTGTTTACGGTGTGTCAATTATCATCGAGGGTATGCTTCAAGGTCAGGGCAACACTAAAACTCCTTTTAAATTCAACATCTTCGGTATGTGGGGTATCAGAATTCTGGGCACATTTATTTGTATCGTCTTCCTTGACCTCGGTCTTATCAGCGCCTGGGGATGTATGATTGCCCACAACCTTCTTCTCTTTGTCATGTTTACAATATATTATAAGAAAAAACTTACAGACAGGAATTTAAGCTATGAAAGTAATCGAAAATCTTACTCTTGATATGGAACGCGCCCTTTACGGCAGTGAAGATGTGCTTGTTAAAAATTGTGCCTTTGACGGGCCTGCCGACGGTGAAAGTGCCTTTAAGGAATGCCGCAATATATCTGTGGAAAACTGCTTTTTTAATCTCCGTTACCCCTTCTGGCACTGCGACGGTCTGCAGATAGAGAACTGTCATCTCACAGACAAATGCAGAGCGGCTCTTTGGTATTCCGAAGGCATAACCGCGAAGGATACCCGTCTTCACGGCATCAAGGCTTTAAGAGAATGCTCCCGTATTTCTATAGAAAACTGCGACATAGTTTCCCCCGAATTCGGTTGGTCATCTTCACATATAAGTATGAAGGACTGTACCGCGGAAAGCGAATACTTTATGCTCAGAGCCACAGATTTCACCGCAGAAAATCTTACAATGAAGGGCAAGTATTCATTTCAGTATATGGAAAACGCTGTTTTTGAAAACTGTAATCTTGACACCAAGGATGCCTTCTGGCACGCAAAAAATATCACGGTAAAAAACAGCACCGTCAAAGGCGAATATCTCGCATGGTACTGTGAAAATGTTACATTTATAAACTGCAGAATCATCGGCACTCAGCCCCTTTGCTATTGCAAAAAGCTCAAACTCATTGACTGTGAAATGATTAACACGGACCTTTCATTTGAAAAAAGCGAGGTCGATGCAACTCTGACAGCTCCCATTGACAGTATTAAAAATCCTCTCAAGGGCGAAATCAGAGTACCTGCCGTAGGGGAAATTATTATGGATGAGCCCTGGGCTGAGGGAAGAGTAAAAACCGATTTTTCAGTGTAAAAACTCCTTTGCAAGCACCGCTTGACATCTGCAAGTAAGCTGTGCTTGCATTTTTTTGAGCAATAAGCTATGATTAGATACAGAAAGGAGTGCTGACACTATGACACTCGGTGAAAGATTACAACAACTCAGAAAAGAAAAACAGATGTCACAGGAGGAGCTGGGAAATCTGCTTCTTGTCAGCCGTCAGACTGTAAGTCTGTGGGAAAACAATCAGACAGTACCGACTGTAGATAACCTTATAAGACTCAAGGAAATTTTCGGTGTTTCACTTGATACTTTATTGAGCAAAGAAAACTTGCCCAAAGAAGAAACTCAAAACTTTATCGAGCCTCCTATCGAAAGCTATGTATTTAATTACAGTAAAAAAGACCTGAAATATATCAAGCCTTCACTTATTGCGAATTCAATACTTTTAAACGCTATGATAGTGCTTTATATCTTTTTATCGAGAACATTAAGTAATATTATCGATAAAGTTGAAGCTGACACAATGCTTAGTTTAGCATTTACTTTTATACATTTCATTTTAGTAGTTATTTTCGGAATAATTGTAATAACAATATCTATTCGTTTTAAAGAATATATGGTTAAAACTGAAGCTTTTGAAAGCTTTTACAGCAGTTCTTTCATTTACGATATATACAGGCATTTCATCGTTGTACGCACTTTAAACTCCAACGATATAGTTAAAACCGAAAAAATATACTACTGTGAATTCAAATGTTGTTATGATACCCCTGATAGTTTTGTATTGGTAAGTGGCAAAAAAAATCCTTATATACTTAAAAAAAGTCAATTATGTGCTGATTCATATATCAAAGCGTTCTGCAACAGTATCAAAACTCCAAAAACCGACCTGAGCAATCCTAAAGAATATTTTATAAAAAAACTTGGTAATGTTTTTTTGTTATTGACTTTCCTTTCTCCGATTATAGCCTTTATTATCATAATGTTACACACTGTTTCTTCGTCAGATAATTTCATCTTTACAGCATGGTGGTATAGATCTGTCAAATGGTTGTTCATTACAGTAGTACCCATACCTGCGATATTGGTAATAATCGGTATAATCCAACAGAAAAAAACCAAACGCAGAATAATAAACATCACTATCGGTCTTATTTTCACTGTCTGTCTGACAGCAGAGGCTTTATTGCCCTTTGCTTTCGGTATGACATCAGCCAGAGTAGAAGAAATTGAAAATCAGCTTAACATTCAGCTTCCCGAAACATCTTTCTGCGCTTTTTATGAAAAGGCTAACAGCTTCTATCTGTTTTTTGATTATGAGGACACCACGAAATTTAGGGAACTTGTACAAAACGATACAAGATGGATAAACGGTAGCGGGCAGCATTTTTCAGATATCATAGCAATATCGGAGCGAGGCCGTCAGTCTCTTGAAATAGGGTATTCGCTTTTATATAACACGAAAACAGAACAATACAATCAGTATCCTACTGAAAGCGGTCAATATCATTATATATATATGGCTTTCAGCCCGAAAAATAATTATGTTATAATTACTGAATATTTTGTTGTTTTTTAAGTACCAACAAAAAAAGCGTAGGACATTCCTACGCTTTTTTTATTTGTATTCTTCCAGCATCTGGGTCAGTATTTCCACCGCATCCTCTATAGCTCTCAGGCAGGGCCTTTTGATATAATATTCAGGTGTTCTTTCATCGGGAACGGCACCATCGTTTTTTGCAAGGTCCTGAAGCATTTCACGGCATATTATACTCGGGTGTCTTTCTTTAAAGCGGTCGCAGAATTCTCTGACGAGGATATAGTTTTCCTTCTTGCTTTCCTGATCTGCGCCCTGTTGAGCCGCCGCAATGTCGCCGAGCACCATACTCGCCGCCGAAACCGCACCGCAGACCTCTCTTTGTCTGCCGAGGCCTCCGCCGAGACCCGCACTTATCTTTTTAGCCGTGCTTTCATCTATTCCGAAGCGGTGGCAAAAGGGGATAAAAACCGACTGAGAACAGTTGTAGCCTTCAAGAAACAGTTCTCTTGCTCTTTCTTTTTCAGTCATTATGCTTCACCCCTCAGATATGTAATAAGTGACTCGGCTGAGTTTTCCGTAAGCTCAACCGTAAATTCAGGTTCACGCATATTTTCAAGATAGTGAGCATCCGATGAGCGGAGAATTATCTTTCCCCGGGTGCCCTTATATTTACTCAGATATTTATTTTCATCTGCATCGGGGGTAAGCTCAAAGCAATTGAAATCAAGATGCTCACCGAAATCACCGAGAGATGAAATAATGCTGTAGGAGCTTCTGTTAATATGGGCGGGATAACACACTCCGCCGTATTTTTTTACCGTATCGGGTAGATAATCTATGCTTATATCTGCCGCCGCAGTAAGAAGTATTTCCTCCTTACCGACAATCCCGTCCTCAGTATCCATAATCAGCTGTTCACCGAAAATATGCTCTTTATTTTTTATGGGAGGCATAAGCGTATGCACATAATTGCTGAATTCCATAGCCTTTTCAACCGTCGGAAAAAGACATACGCAATGTATTTCCTCCGAGGTGCAAATTTCCATACCGGGTACTACGGTTATTCCGATTTTTTCACCGATTTTTACCGCACTTTCACAGTTTTTACAGCTGTTATGGTCTGTGAGTGCAATAATATCATAGCCAAAAATCTTTGCCATATTCACCAGGTTATAGGGCGTCATTTCATTATCGCCGCAGGGTGACAGGCAGGAATGTATGTGTAAATCGTAATATAACTTCATATCAGCCTTGAAATTTCAACACTCAGCTCGTAGGCACTTTTTTCACTGCGCAAAATTGTCACGTCCTGCATCTGAGCCTTGATTTTTGCTTCGTCATCAAGAGCCGCCTTGTCGGTCAGAATGATACAGGCACAGTCACAGAGCAC
>JAZSQD010000154.1:0-6298 GCA_045537815.1 Acutalibacteraceae bacterium
TGATTTGCAGGGTCTTTCACTGAAAAATGTTTCAATAAGTGTGATTGATACTCACAGTTATAAGGAAGTATATAAGGACTTCGGTGAGATGCTTTTCACTCACTTCGGTGTTTCGGGCCCGATGATTTTATCTGCGAGCTCACATCTTAAGGATATCACCCCGAGACGGTACGAAATCCACATTGACCTTAAGCCTGCAGTTTCATATGAACAGCTTGACAAGAGAATACAGAGAGATTTTCTTGAGAATAATAACAAAAACTTCATCAACGCTCTCGACTCCCTTTTGCCCAAAAAGCTTGTGCCGGTTATTGTTCGTCTTTGCGGTATCAAGCCTGCCACAAAGGTCAATCAGATTACCAAGGAGCAAAGAGCGACACTTGTCAATCTTCTCAAGGATTTAAAGGTAACCGTGCTTAAATACAGACCCGTTGAAGAAGCTATCATCACCTCGGGCGGTGTTTCAACCAAGGAAATTGACCCGAAAACAATGGAATCCAAGCTCTGCAAGGGGCTTTACTTTGCGGGAGAGGTTATCGACGTTGACGCTTATACGGGCGGCTTTAATCTTCAGATTGCCTTCTCAACGGGCAGACTCGCAGGCGAGTGCAGTAGCAAGTAGTAAGTAGTAAGTAGTAAGGGTCTGGTCCCTGACAAACCAACAATTAAGGAGAAATAACTATGAAAGTAACAAACGTTGCCATCGACGGACCTGCAGGCGCAGGCAAAAGCACAATCGCAAAGGCGGTTTCAAAAAAGCTGGGCTATATCTATATTGATACGGGCGCTCTTTACAGAACAGTAGGTCTCAATGCTCTTCGTCTGGGTATTGATATTCAGAAGGACGAGCAGGTTGCCTCAACACTCACCGATGAGCTTAATATCGAGCTTAAATTCATTGACGGCGAACAGAGAATGTTCCTTAACGGCGAGGATGTGTCAACCGCCATCAGAACTCCCGAGGCTTCAATGGCCGCCTCAAGGGTATCTGCAGTTCCCGAGGTCAGAAGTTATCTTTTTGAGCTTCAGAAAAGCCTTGCAAAAACCAATAACTGTATAATGGACGGCAGAGACATAGGCACCGTCGTTCTTCCTGAGGCTCAGGTCAAAATTTTTCTTACGGCTTCACCCGAGGCAAGAGCTCAGAGAAGATATAAGGAGCTCACCGAAAAGGGTATTGAGGCTTCCTACGACGAGGTTCTCGCCGATATGATAAAGCGCGACTACGACGACTCACACAGAGCCATTGCACCTCTTAAGCAGGCTGACGATGCGGTGCTTTGTGACACAAGCGACCTTACTCTCGAGGAATCAATCGGGCTTCTGACAAAAATAATAACGGAAAGAATCTGAATTAATAAATGAAATTCGGGGAAACTGTTCCATAGGAGTGATTTCTTTGAATTTCGACTATAACCGCAGCTACAAGGGCTTTCTTTATCCTGTCTTAAAGCCGCCTCTCTTTCTGCTTTCTCACGGTGTATACAAATACCGCTGTGTGGGTAAGGAAAACATCCCCAAGAAAAACGGGCTTATCATAGCCTGTAACCACGTAGCCTTTTCCGACCCTGCGCTCATTGTTGCAAACTGCCCGAGAAGGGTGCATTTTATGGCAAAGAGCGACCTATTTGAAAACCCTGCCTTCAGTCTTGTTTTAAGGCAGATGAACGCCTTTCCCGTTCACCGCTGGAGCTCTGACAGAAAAGCTCTCAGATATGCCCTCGATATACTTAAAAAGGGCGGTGCAGTGGGCATTTTTCCCGAGGGGAGACGTGTAAGAGGTGAAAAGGAGCCTGTTGATGCGAGAAACGGCATCGGCTTTCTTGCCGGCTGCTCGGGCGCTGACGTGTTGCCTTGCTGCATATATAAATTCAAAGAGGGATACCGCAGTGAGCTCACCCTTGTTTTCGGCGAAATTATCCCCAATAAGGAGCTTTTCCCCGATGGGGCACGTACCTCACAGAGGGTAAGAAACGCCTCTCAGACCATTATGAACAGGATAACAGAACTATGGAAAATTCAGGAAAAACACTACGGACGGCAAAAACCGCAGGATTCTGCTTCGGAGTAAAGCGTGCGGTAAATATTCTTAAGCAAAGACTTAATGAAGGGGCAAGCGTTGTCACACTCGGCCCGATTATTCACAACCCTGCCGTAATAAAGGGTTTTGCTGACAGGGGAGTATCGGTTGTTTCTGATGTTGACAGTGTTCCTGAGGGCTCAGAGGTTGTTATAAGGGCTCACGGTGTTACCTCAGAGGTTATTGAAAGCCTCACTGAAAAGGGGATAGCCTTTACCGATGCGACCTGTCCCTGCGTTCTTGAAATACACAGAATCATAAAAGAAAACTCACACAAGGATAATATCACCCTTATTGCAGGTGACGCTGACCACGCCGAGGTCAGGGGTACCCGAAGCTTCTGCAACGGTCCCTCCTTCGTTTTCAGAAATGCCGATGAGCTGACGGAAATACTCGCAGAAAACAGTAATTTTGCCGAAAAAGAAATTATCGTCCTTGCACAGACAACTTTTTCAGTAAAAGAATGGAAAAAAACCGAAAAAATAATTGAAAAACTCTGTACAAATCAAAAAATATTTGATACAATATGCAGAGCTACCTTTAACAGACAGCAGGAGGCGGAAAAGCTTTCACGGGAAAGTGACCTTATGATTGTTGTCGGAGGTAAATTCAGCTCCAACACCGTCAAGCTTTATAACGTGTGTAAGGAAAACTGCGAAGCTCTTCTCATCGAGAGTGCCGATGAGCTGAAGGATTACGATTTTTCGCCCTTCAACAAAATTAGTATCACAGCGGGTGCATCAACACCTGCACGTATAATAAAGGAGGTTGAAGTCTTTATGACCGAAAACTTTAATGAAACAAAAAATATCAAGGAGTCACAGGATCAGGAGTTGTTCTATGCAGCAGTAGATAGCATTGACGATACAAGCGATAATCCCCTTGTTGTTGGCATCGTTGTTGGCATTGCACCAAACGAGATTCAGGTTGATATCGGTAGAAAATATGCCGGCTTTATCCCTGTTGAAGAGTACAGCAATGACCCTACAGCCGACCCCGCAAAGGAGCTCAAAATTGGTGACGAGCTCAACCTCATTATCATGAAAACAAACGATAATGAAGGCACCATGAAGCTTTCAAAGCGTCTTTATGACAGAAGAGCATCATGGAAGAACATCGTAGCAGCTAAGGAAAACGACGAGGTTGTTGAGGCTGTTATCTCAGAAGCCGTAAGAGGCGGCGTTATCGCATATCCTATGGGTGCAAGAGTATTTATCCCTGCTTCACTCACAGGCCTTGCAAAGGACGAAGACCTTGCCCAGCTTGTTAAGGAAAAGGTTAAGTTCAGAATCATCGACATCGATGAGCAGAAAAAGAGAGTTGTCGGCTCAATCCGTGCCGTTCTCAGAGAAGAGCGCAAGGAAGCTGCAGATGCCTTCTGGGCAAACATTGCAGAGGGTCAGGAATTTACAGGTACTGTTAAGTCACTCACCAACTACGGCGCATTCGTAGACCTCGGCGGCGTTGACGGTATGGTACATATCTCCGAGCTTTCATGGAAGAGAATCAAGCATCCTTCAGAAATCGTTAACGTTGGCGATACCGTTAAGGTATTCGTTAAGGCTCTCGATACTGAAAAGAGAAAGATTTCTCTCGGCTATAAGAGAATCGAAGACAATCCCTGGGAAATCCTCAAGAGAGATTACCCCGTTGATTCAGTTGTTGATGCTACAGTTGTAGGTCTCACAACCTTCGGTGCATTCGCTACAGTTATCGACGGCATTGACGGTCTTATCCACATTTCACAGATTGCCGACCGCCGTATCGCTTCCCCCAAGGAAGTTCTCAACATCGGTGACGTTGTTAAGGTTAAGATTACTGAAATTGACTTTGACAAGAAGCGCGTAAGCCTTTCAATCCGTGCTCTTCTTGAGCCCGTAGTTGAGGAAGCAGAAGAAACAGCTGAAGAAGCTGTTGAAGAGGTAGTAGTCGAAGAGGCCGCTGAGGAAGCTGCTGAATAATTCTTTGATGAAAAGTAAAAGCCACCCTTTGAGGTGGCTTTTTTTAATGCAGAATTGCGGGGAAAGTTATTTAACGGCGAGGTTCTGCCTGCCCCGTCGGGTTTTGCGTTTTTATTAAATATCTCACCTTTCTTTTCAAAAGGAAGGCTTTTTTCTTTCTGAGTAAATTTTTCCGCAGTGACTGACAGTAGCCTTATAAGGCTTGACAAACCGTAAAACAAATAGTATAATACTACCGAACAAATGTTCTTTAGGCGGTGTGAGTATGGAACGTATTATAATACACTCAGATATGAATTCCTGCTATGCTTCCATTGAGTGCAGTCTCAACCCTTTGTTAAAGGGTAAGCCTGTTGCAGTGGGCGGAAGCAAGGAGGACAGGCACGGTATAATTCTTGCCAAAAGTGAAGAAGCTAAAAAATACGGAGTCAAAACAGGCGAGGTCATATGGCAGGCACAGAGAAAGTGCCCCGACCTTATTATTGTTCCGCCTCATTTTGATATCTACACCAAGTATTCACGTCTTGCCTCGGGAATATATGCCGATTATTCAGACAGAATTGAGCCTATGGGGCTTGATGAGGTCTGGTGCGACCTGACGGGCTATGCTAAAAGCTACGCAGAAGCAAGGGCCATTGCCGACGAAATAAGAGAACGGTTTAAGGCCGAGCTCGGCATAACGGTTTCTGTGGGCATATCCTTTAATAAGATATTTGCAAAGCTTTGCAGTGACCTTGCAGGCAGAGATGAGGTATACACCGTAACACCTGATGACTTTAAAGAAAAACTGTGGCAGCTGCCTGCCTCGTCTATGATGGGGATAGGAGGTAAAACGGCAAAAAAGCTTGAGGGACTCGGCATCAGAACAATTAAAGATTTAGCTCAGTTTAACGGCGAGGACCTGAGATATCATTTCGGTGTGGTGGGTCTTGATATGCACCGCAACGCTAACGGTCTCGATATGTCTCCTGTGGCAAAATACGGCGAATTCCCCGACATCAAGAGCATCGGCCACGGTATTACCTGCCGTGAAGACCTGACAGATGAGGAGCAGGTCTGGAGGGTTTTTCTTTCCCTCAGTCAGAATCTGGGCAAAAGACTAAAAAAAGAAAAGCTCATTGCCTGCGGTGTGCAGATAAGCGTGAGGGATAATCAGCTCATAACAAGGCAGTTTCAGTGTGAGCTTCCCATTGCCACACGGTCTTCCTTTGAGATTGCTCAAGCCGCTATGGATCTTTTTAAAAAGCAATACCGTTGGGCTTATGATGTCAGGGCGCTTACGGTGAGGGCGATAAACCTTGAAAAAGAGGATAAGCCGTTGCAGCTCGACCTTTACAACGATTACAGAAAGCACGACAGACAGATGAAAATAGAGGATACCGTGCTTGAAGTGAGACGCCGTTTCGGTGAGGATGCGATAAAAAACTGCTGTCTTATGCTTGAGGATAAAATACCTGACGACAGTAATGCGAAGCCAACACCCTTTATGCGCGATTTCAGAGGCAGTAAGGGGTAATAATAACAGAAAGGACGGATTGTATGCCCGTCAGAAAGGTTTATGTAGGTGTGCTTATAAAGGTAGACGAAGAGGGGAGAAACCACCCCGAACGGATATTTTTTGAAGACGGAAAGGCCTATGATATAGATAAAACCACCGATGTGAGAAGAGCCTGCGCCATGAAGGTAGGAGGCACGGCAATAAGATACACTGTAATGATAGGCGGCAAAACCACCTTTCTTTTTGAGGATGAAGGAAGATGGTTCGTCGAGACGAAGCGGTAAGGGTTCCCTGACTACTGACTACCGACTGCTAATCCTAGACCCTCAGCCCTTGGCCCTTAATACTTATCCCTAACCCCTTGATTTTTTATAAAAAATAGTGTAGTATTGCAATGGTTGTGCAAAAATATATAATATTCCACAATATTTTGTGTTTAAACGTAAATTAATGAAAGGAAACCGATAAAATGGCTAAGAAATCAGGTTATTCCGATAATGATATTGAAATGCTGGAAGGTGCCGACCGAGTCAGAAAAAGACCGGCAGTTATTTTCGGTTCAAACGGCATTGCCGGTTGTGAGCATTCCGTGTTTGAAATTCTTTCCAACTCAATCGACGAAGCAAGAGAAGGCTACGGTGATAAAATTATTGTAACCCGTTATTCCGACGGCTCCGTTGAGGTACAGGACTGCGGACGAGGTATTCCCGTGGGTTATAACGAGAAGTATGACAGAGAAAACTGGGAGCTTATTTTCTG
>JAZSQD010000020.1:0-8414 GCA_045537815.1 Acutalibacteraceae bacterium
CATGGCTACGATCCGACTTCTGCAATAACAATAACTCTGTCAGGGCCGAAAATAAGGGATGCGACTCTGTTGCCGTAGCCGTCAATGTTCATAAGCTCACCGTCAAGGGTGATGGCATTTGTGCCCATAATATAGCAGTCGGCGGTGAATGCCTTTACATAATAATCCTTCATATCATCAGGGGAATAAGAAGCACGGTCGAGAACGTTATACCTTCCGCTTTCGGCTAATTTTTCCGGGATACCGCATTCCTTCATGCTCATGCTTCCGCCCCAGGTGACGGTTCCGCCCTCTTTTATAAGTGACAGCACAAGCTCTGCACAGGCCTCCTTACTTTCACAGTAGTGACCTGTCATGTTGCGCTTTTCGATTTTTTCTATAATTGATTTTGCCTGTTTTTCTCTTGCGATAAATAACGGATTCATTTTCTTTGCTCCTTGTTACAGTTTTTTTAATTATAACAAAAAAATACGGTGTTATCAATAGGTATTTTAAGGTGTCTTAATGACAAAAATTAAAATTTATTTTCTGCTCTCAAGGACATAAAATATCATAAAGAGCTCTTTTGTGCTGTTTTTCCGTAAAATACTTCCAAAAAAACAGTCGCAGAATAAATTTTTAGTAAACTTTTCACAAAAACTAAAAAAAGACTTTCTTTTTCATTAGTTTGGTGTTATAATACATTAGTTAAATAATGTCAATCAGCTTCTTTTAAGGAGCTTTCGAAATATTCGTCAGTAAAGTTAGTCAGACGTTTCCGACTTAATAAAACGGAAAGAGGAGAATGATTTTGGAAAAGCTTGTAATCCACGGCGGTAACAGACTCTGCGGCGAAATGGAAATCAACGATGCTAAAAATGCCGCTGTTGCGATTATCCCAGCCACGCTTCTTGCCCAGGATGTATGCCGAATCGAAAACATCCCCAATATCAGCGATGTTACCTGTATGGTAAGAATTCTCAGCCAGATGGGCGCACAGGTAAAGTATATCAATAAGCACACCCTTGAAATCAACACCAGAACTGTAAATTCATATATTATCCCCCACGAGATGACAAAGCAGCTTCGTGCCTCCTATTACCTTATAGGTGCCCTTCTCGGCAGATACTGCAGAGCAAAGGTTGCTCTTCCCGGCGGTTGTAATTTCGGTGTAAGACCTATCGACCTTCACATCAGAGGCTTTGAGCTTCTCGGTGCGAAGACATCTGTTGAGAACGCTATGATAAACGCTTCTGCAGACCACCTCACAGGCAGCTCAATATATATGGATAAGGTTTCTGTAGGCGCAACAATCAATATTATGCTTGCCGCAGTCAAAGCAAGAGGTCTCACAATTATCGAAAATGCGGCTAAGGAGCCCCATATTGTTGACCTTGCAAACTTCCTTAATGCTATGGGTGCCGATGTCAGAGGCGCAGGCACAGACGTTATCAAAATCCGCGGTGTTTCCGATATGCACGGCTGCACCTATTCAATAATCCCCGACCAGATTGAAGCAGGCACATACATGGTTGCCGCTGCTGCAACTGCCGGTGATGTTCTTATCAAAAACGTTATTCCCAAGCACCTTGAATCAATCAGCGCAAAGCTTATTGAGGCAGGCTGCAGAGTAACAGAATACGACGATTCCGTAAGAGTAGAATCTGACGGTCATTTCAGACACTTCAATATCAAAACAATGCCCCATCCCGGCTTCCCCACAGATATGCAGCCTCAGATGGCTACACTTCTCACCGTTGCCGACGGAACAAGCATCGTTTCGGAAGGCGTATGGGATAACCGTTTCAAGTATATCGATCAGTTTATCAGAATGGGTGCAAAGGTTCAGGTTGACGGAACAATTGCCGTTTTCCAGGGTATAAAAGAGCTTACCGGCGCACCCGTAAGAGCCGATGACCTTCGTGCAGGTGCGGCTATGATTATTGCGGGTCTTATGGCAACCGGCACCACCGAAATAGAGGACATCGTCTATATCGACAGAGGCTATGAGGATTTTGTTGAAAAATTTAGAGAGCTTGGTGCAGATATTTACCGTAAGGAATTTAACGACAACGACAGATGCACCGTCAGCGCAGGCTGATAACCTAAAAATTAAAAGGCTGTTGCAGAAGCGACAGCTTTTTTTAGTGAGAAAGGACAATGACAATGGCAAGATTCTGCTCGCTTTTTTCCTCCTCTTCAGGCAACTCGACCTTTATCGGCTCGGCTAAAACAGGGATACTCATAGATGCGGGTGTAAGCACAAAAAGGCTTAAGGAGGCTCTTATCGCAAGAGAGCTTGACCCTGCGGCTTTAGCAGGTATTTTTATCACCCATGAGCACAGCGACCATATAAAAGGTATGCGCATACTTGCTTCTACCTTCCGCATTCCCGTTTACGCCTCTGAGGGGACAATCACTGCACTTGAGGCAACAGGTCAGCTCACATCAAAGTTCCCCTATGAGGTTATAGATAAAAAGGGTCTTGAGATAGGCGATATATTTGTCAAACCCTTTGCGATTCCCCACGATGCGGCTGAGGGCTACGGCTACAGAATATCCTTCTCTGACGGTCAGAGTGCCGCCGTTGCCACAGACACAGGCCACATCACCGATGAAATTATGCAGAATTTTTTGGGCTGTCAGCTTGTTATGCTGGAATCAAACCACGACGTTGCCATGCTTCAGAACGGACCTTATCCCTATCACCTTAAAAGGCGGATTTTGTCGGAAAGGGGACACCTTTCAAATGCCGCCTGTGCAGAAACCGCGGTAAAGCTTCTCGCCAAGGGGACAACAAGGTTTTTCCTGGGGCATCTGAGTGCAGAAAACAACTTCCCTGACCTTGCCTATCAGGAAACCTATGCGGCACTTACCGAGGCGGGTGCGGTGCTTTCAAGAGATTATCTTCTTGAGGTTAATAAAAAAGAAAATGACGGCGGAATTATCCGCTTTTGAGGTGTGATATGGTCAACTTAACCGTTATATGCATCGGAAAGCTCAAGGAGCAGTATCTCAGAGATGCATCAAAGGAATATGAAAAGAGGCTTACTCCTTATAAAATCAGCATCATCGAGCTTGCTGAGGAAAAAATCGGCAACAACCCCTCTCCAAAGGAAATAACTAACGTGATTGAAGCGGAGGGCAAGCGTATAATCGAAAAAATCCCTAAGGGCGCGGCGGTTTATACAATGTGCATTGAGGGTAAGCAGCGCTCAAGCGAAGAGCTTGCCCGTGAGCTTTCAGACCTTGCACTGACGGGCATTAATACTGCGGCTTTCATTATCGGCGGCTCATACGGTCTGAGTGAGGAAGTGAAAAAGCTCAGCCAAGCACGAATTTCGATGAGCAAAATGACCTTTCCCCATCAGCTCGCAAGAATAATGCTTTTAGAGCAGCTTTACCGTGCAACACAGATATCAGCAGGCACCCGATATCACAAATAAAACATATTATCTTAAAACAGTTCTTGTTTTTTATCAGTTTTTCTATTGATTTCAGCGTGACGCTTGTGCTATAATCCATTGGAAAAAATGATTTAATTTTAAATTTTTGGAGGATTGAAAAATGGAATTTTTCGGTACTACTCTTTTCGGCTCCCTTGAGGGCGGAGCACTTATGGCTGTTGCCGCAGTAGCCTTTGTTGTCGGTCTTGTTTCAATTATCAAGGGCGGCGACTGGTTCGTTGATTCAGCCTCCTGGTTTGCCGAGGCAACAGGTATCCCCAAGTTTGTTGTCGGTGCAACGGTTGTTTCTTTCGCAACAACTCTTCCCGAGCTTCTTGTTTCAGTCAGAGCCGCAATGGAAGGCTCAGCTCAGCTGGCTATCGGCAATGCGGTCGGCTCTGTTACCGCAAATACAACCCTTATCATGGGCGTTTCTCTCGTTGCTATGGCAGGCGTTATCAAAAGAAAGAGCTTTTCGCTTAAGGCGGGTCTTCTTTTAGGCGCTGCAATTGCTCTTACCGCACTTTCAATGGGCGGCGCACTTCCCACCTGGTCTGCATTCATTCTTTGGGCAATCTTCCTGACCTTTATGATAAGCAACCTTATCGAGGGTAAAAAGGCTGCCGCAAATGACGAAATCGATTCCTACGAAAAGAAGGAAATTCCCTCAAAGCTCCTCTTCTTCATCCTCGGCACTGCAGGTATCGTTCTCGGTGCGGAGCTTCTTGTCGGCTCGGGTCAGACAATCGCAAAGGGCTTAGGCATCAGCGAGGCAATCATCGGCTTTACCGTTATTGCTCTTGGCACATCACTTCCCGAGCTTGTTACAACCCTCACCGCAATCAAAAAGAAGGAAGCAGGTCTTTCTGTGGGTAACATCATCGGTGCAAACATCATCGACCTTACCCTTATTCTTCCCGTTTGTGCAATCATCGACGGTGAAGCTCTTCCCGTAACACTTACAAACCTTACCTTCGACTTCCCCATATGCATTGCCGCCTGTGCAATCGCAGTTGTTCCCACAATCATTCAGGGCCGTTTCAAAAAGTGGCAGGGCGTCGCTCTTCTGAGTGTATATGTAGGATATATGCTTTTGCTTGTGCTTAACGAAATCGGTGTTGTTACACTAGGCGGCGTTACTCCCTCCGATGCGGTCTCCGCCTTCGTTTCAATATTCTGATAAGCCTTTAAATAATTATCCCTTACCTGTTCACTGACGGGTAAGGGATTTTTTTATTTAAGAATATAACCGTATACAGCATAAAAATGAAGGGCACTGCCCAAAAGAACAAACACGTGAAACACCGGATGTAGCACTTCTCTTTTCGCTCCCAGCCCGCAGAGAATTGCACCTGTAATATAGAATACGCAGCCCGCAACAAGCCACCAAAATCCGCCTGCATTAAGCTCGCCGAGTCTCGGTACTGCACTGAAAAGCATAAGTGAGCCGCAGATAATATATACTGTCATAGTGATGGTTTTGAGCCTTTCAAAAAAGAAAAGCTTTGAAAATATGCCGAAAAGAGCACACACCCATCCGCAGATAAAAACTGCTATACCGTGGAAAGGACTTATTCTGTAAAGGGAAATGAGAGCGCAGGGTGTTGCCGTGCCTGCAATAAGAAGAGGAACTGCCGAATGGTCAATAAGACGGGCAATACGCTTTGCCTCAGAGGGCCTGAGTGCGTGATAAACCGCAGAAGCAGTGTAGACGGCTATAAGTGAAGCACCGTAAATTAAAACGCAGGCTCTTTCTCTGAGCCCTTCAGAGCGGAGAAAAAGAAGCACCGTGCCCACTGCAGAAAGCACCGTACCGATAAGATGTGTGACGGTATTTGCAAGGTCAACGGGCTTTGAATATTCAATAATACCGACTTCTTTGCCAATCATTTTTATCATCTCCCCTTTCATTTTATAACAGAGAAACCTCTCAGTCAAGGCAGAGACATAATAATAGTATAAAGAAATGACACAATGACTAATGTATTTGGTTTATTTTTACAAATTTATATAAAAATGTCAAATGCACTTGAAAGTTGTCGGTGCTTTTGATATCATCAAAATGGAGGTATTTAACTCCCTTTATCAATTAATTTCAGATATTAAAAAGAGGTGTGGTATGGACATTTTTAAAGTTCTCGACCTTATCGGCGGACTGGCTCTTTTCCTTTTCGGTATGAACATCATGGGTGCCGCCCTTGAGAAAAAAGCAGGCGGTCAGCTTAAGTCTTTGCTCGGAAGAATGACAGAAAATCCCGTTAAGGGTTTTCTTCTCGGCACGGGTGTAACTGCGGTTATCCAGTCCTCTTCTGCTACAACCGTTATGGTTGTCGGTTTTGTTAACTCGGGCATTATGACTCTCAGGCAGTCAATCGGCGTTATTATGGGCGCGAACGTAGGAACAACCGTTACCTCTTGGCTTATTTCTCTTATGGCTGTTGACGGTGCAGGCTTTATGAAATTCCTAAAGCCCTCTTCCTTTGTTCCCGTTCTCGCTATTGCGGGTGTCGGTATGCTTATGTTTAAAAAGGAAAGCAAGAGCAAGGATACGGCAACCATTATGCTGGGCTTTGCAACTCTTATGACGGGTATGTCAATTATGTCTGACTCTGTTGCAGGGCTTAAGGATGTTCCCGAGTTCACACAGATTCTCACCGCTTTTTCAAACCCTGCTCTCGGTGTTCTCGCAGGTACGGTAATCACAGCAATCATTCAGTCATCCTCAGCTTCAGTCGGTATCCTTCAGGCACTTTCCGTTACAGGAGCAATTCCCTTCTCAACGGCTATTCCCGTTATTATGGGTCAGGGCATCGGTACAACGGTTACTGCTCTTATTTCCTCTGCGGGTGCCAATAAAAACGCGAAGCGTGCCGCCTTTGCCCACTTCTATTTCAATGCAATCAGCACACCTATCCTTCTTGCGGCCTTCTACGGTCTGAATGCGATATTTAAGTTTGATTTCCTCGATAATACAGTTAATGAATTCTGGATTGCTATTATAAATACTGTATTCAAGCTGTGCTGTGTATGTCTCTGGATGCCCTTTACAAAGCTGCTTGAAAAGATTGCAACAGTTACCATTAAGGATAAGGACGAAAAAGAGCATTACGAAATCCTCGACGACCGTCTTCTTGCAACTCCCGCTGTTGCTGTTGAAAGATGTAAGACAGTTACAGAAAGAATGGCGGAGATTTCCAAGGTCGCTATTGACGGGGCTCTCGACCTTCTCGGCAGCTACGATAAGGAGCTTTATGAAAGAGTTGTTGAATATGAAAAGAAGGCTGACAGATATGAAGACAGACTCGGCTCTTATCTTGTTAAGGTTTCGGCTCTGGAGCTTTCTGATGCTGATGCCGCCGAAGCAACAAAGCTCCTTCATATCATAGGCGATCTGGAAAGAATTTCTGACTATGCGGTAAACATTTTGCACTCTGTTGATGAAATTAATGAGAAAAAGCTCAACTTCTCGGGTGAGTGTCAGAAGGAGCTTGAGGTTATGGTCAAGGCAGTCAAGGAGGTTATTGACCTTTCATACATCGCCTTCACCGATAACGATATAGATAAAGCTACCTTCGTTGAGCCTCTCGAGCAGGTTGTTGATGACCTTAAGGATGCTCTCAAGGCAAGACATATCAAGCGTCTTCAGAGGGGCGAATGCACCATTGAGCTTGGCTTTGTGCTTACCGACCTTCTCACAAACCTTGAAAGAGTTTCCGACCATTGTTCAAATATAGCAGGTCTCATCATTGAGATTTCCCACAACGGAATGGATATACATAAATATCTCAAAAAGGTCAAGAAGGGGCAGAGCGATTTCAATGAAAGATATGCAGAATACTCAAAAGAATATTCTCTTTAAGAATTTGTTAAAAGTTTCTTTTATAAATTAAGGTACTTGACAAAATTTACTTAATTTGTTAATATGAATATACGGAAAGTATCCGAATTAACAGGAGGTGTAATTATGGACGCATTAACAACAGTATTCGAGACCATCTTAAGGGTTATTGAAATCATCAAGAACTTCTTTGCTCAGCTTTTCCCCCAGAAGGACGAAGGCGAAGCAGAAGAAGGCGCAGAAGCATAAGTTAAAAACAAAAAGAACCGTTGCCGAAAAGCAGCGGTTCTTTAAATTTTCAGGTTTTATTTAATGCTGTTTACCGCATCGGCTATAATGTCGATGCATTTTTCTTCGCCGAGCACACCGCTGTCAAGAGAGATGTGATAATTTTCTGTCAGACCCCATTCTCTGCCGGTGAAATATTTGTAGTTTACCCTACGACGGGCATCTTTTTCTTCCAGGCGCTTTTCGGGGCTTTTATCCGTAACGCCGTAAAGCTCAACAATTCTTTTTGCCTTATAGCCTGTGGGTGCGTGGATAAAAATGTTAAGGCAGTCATCTCTGTCGCGCAGAATATAATCCGCACATCTGCCCACTATAACACAGTTGCCCTTTTCCGCTATTTCAAGAATAACCTTGCACTGGGCGGACCACAGGTAGTCAGAGGCACTCATATTTCTTGCGGCGTGAGGTGAAGCTGAGGAGAAGGCGTAAGAAAATATGCTTTTACCGGGTGCGTATTCGCCTGCATCGGCAATATATGAGGGGTCAAAGCCGGTTTCCTTTGCAACCTTTTCTACGAGCTCACTGTCATAATAGTCAAAGCCAAGCCTTTCGGCGAGAGCCTTTGCGATTGTTCTTCCGCCCGAGCCGAACTGTCGGCTGACGGTAACTATTTTCTTTTTCATATTTCTGCCTCCTTTTTTAGCTTTTATATTAATATTATAGCATTATACCTGCAAAAATCACAAGATAAAAAATAAACAAATAAATTCGGTGTTTTTCACATCAGACGGTTGTGCAAAGTGACATAGACAGTCAATCGCTATATGTTGACAAAAACCGTGTTTTTGCAGCTAAGAATAGTGTTTTATCAGTAAAATAGAATAAACAGTCGAAGAAAAGTAAAGTGAACAGCCTTTTTTATG
>JAZSQD010000016.1:0-4537 GCA_045537815.1 Acutalibacteraceae bacterium
GGCTACGATCCGACTTATAAAAACTGTAAGCTGTTTCATTCAGACACCTCTCACTTATTGTTCTTACGATTGTCGGTTACTCTCTTTGCCTTACCCTCAAAACGCTGTAATGTATTGGGGGATTCAAGCTGAATGATAGCATCAAGACCAAGCATGGTGCGAAGAGCGTTTCTGAGCTTCTTCTTGATGTTTTCAAGAGCCTTGTAATCATCAGTCATACTTGCAGGGGCAAGCTCAACACGGATTGTAAGTATATCGGTGTGATTCTTTCTGTCAACGATGATTTCGTAGTGCGGCCCGATTTCTTCGGTATTGAGCAATACCTCTTCAATCTGGCTCGGGAACACGTTAACACCCTTGATTTTGAGCATATCATCCGTTCTGCCGCTGAGATTCTCCATTCGCACAGTTGTTCTGCCGCACTTGCAAGGTTCATACATAAGACGGGTAATATCACGGGTTCTGTAACGGATAAGCGGAATAGCATCCTTGGAAAGACAGGTAACAACAAGTTCACCCTTCTCTCCTGCAGGAAGATTTTCTCCTGTAACAGGATCAATAACCTCGGCTATAAAATGATCTTCATTAACATGCATACCGCAGAGCTCTGTGCACTCACCTGAAACGCCGGGACCCATAAGCTCGCTCATGCCGTAATTCTGTGTGACAACAAGCTTATCACCGTAAAGCTTCTTCATTTCAGCTCTCATAGGCTCGGTCATGAGCTCGCTTCCCACCAGAGCTGTTTTTAACGAAAGATCAGTCTGAGGATTAAGACCCATCTGGGTTGCAACCTCGCCAAGTCGTAACGCATAAGAAGGTGTAGCAACAAGAAGTGTTGTACCGAAATCCTTCATATACATAATCTGCTTTTCGGAATTACCTGTTGAAGCAGGTATAATGCAGGCGCCGATATGTTCAAGACCGTTATGTAAGCCGAGAGCACCCGTAAACATACCGTAACCGAAACAAATCTGACATACATCTTCCTTTGTTGCACCGCCCATTACAGCAAGTCTTGCAACGCATTCAGACCAGACATCAAGATCCTTTTTGGTATAACCAACAACAGTAGGCTTACCTGTTGTACCTGAAGAAGCGTGAATTCTTGCAAGTTCACTCTTGTCAACCGCAAACAGGCCAAAAGGATAAGTATCACGCATATCCTGTTTCGTTGTGAAAGGGAGCTTTTTAAGATCATCAAGCGTTTTAACATCCTCGGGCTTCATGCCTATTGCATCCATTTTATCCCTGTAATATGGAACTTTTTCATATACTCTTGCGACAACCTTCTGAAGCTTATCCAGCTGAATTGCCTCGATTTCCTGACGGGAAAGAGTTTCCTCCTTAGCCCAGATCATCTGAATCATCTCCGTTTAAAGTAATAAATTGCCAAATTATTTATATTTTAACACACTTTCGATTAAATGTCAATAACTTCCGCTTCTTTTTTATCAGAAACAATATTTGAAAGCCATACACCCTTTTTAATAAGTATAAGTCCTATTATGCATTTTACTGCCTCAACACACTGGCAACACAGATACAACGGTATTATAGTCATATCCGTGAAATTTGCAAGGCAATATGCCAACGGCACACTGATGCCCCATGAAAAACCGCAGTCAAACAAAAAAGTGATAATAGTTTTTCCTCCTGAGCGGAGCGTAAAATACGTACAGTGCAAAGCGCCGTGTATCGGCATGAGCACAGCGCTGATAAGGATAAAAACCGAAGCGAGTGAACGTACATTTTCGGAAGTATTATAGGCAAGCGGGAAAAGCCCTGAAAAACAAGCCATGATACCGCCCACAACAACGCAAAGCATTGCGGAGAAAAAAATAAGTTTCGGCGCCGCCTCTTTTGCCTTCTGTAATTCATTTGCACCAAGCATCTGTCCTATTACAACAGAAACACCCGAACCGAAAGCAATAAACATAACATTGAAAAGATTTATTACCGTGTTGGCTATATTCAGACCTGCAACAACATCAATTCCACGGAGCGAGTAATTCTGGACAAGTGCAGAGACACCCGCAGACCAGAGACATTCATTTGCCATCAGAGGTATAAGCCCTTTTACAGTTATTCTTGCCACAAGCTCCTTCGGCACTCTGAAGGATTTATATAAACCTCTGATAAATGCGAGTCTGTTACTATGTGTATGAGTCCATATGATTACAATTGCCACCTGAATAAATCTTGATATTACAGTTGCTATCGCCGCGCCCTGAACACCGAGTTCAGGAAATACTCCGATACCGAAAATAAGAAGATAGTTGAGGGCTGTATTGACAACAACGGCAACAATACCTGCAGCCATAGGCGGCGTAGCTATCTCACCCTCCCTGAGCGTACTTGAATAAGCCTGCTCAAAAGAGAAAGGAACAAGACCGATAAGCATTATCAGCATATACTGTTTGGCATATTCAAATGTTGCGGCAAGATCGATACCTTCTTCAGCATCATGCAGGTACATTGTGATAAGATTATCACCGAACAGCAGGAAAATGCCTATACCTATAACTGTAAGCACCGAGACTGTAAGTATCTTGAATCTGAAGGTGCTGCGGACACCTTCAATATCACCCTTACCGAAAAATTGTGCGCAGAAAATGCCCGCACCTGAAATTGCGCCGAAAATTGTAAGATTGTATACGAAAAACAGCTGGTTTACAATCGCAACGCCCGACATCTGTTCCGTGCCGACCTGACCTACCATTATATTATCTATAAGAGCAACGAAATTTGTAATCAGATTCTGTATCATAACAGGAATCGCAATCATCAGCGTCTTTTTATAAAAGCTCCAGGAGCCGATAAGCTTAGACATAATTCACCTCCGAAAATTATTTAACGAACAAAGATGTATTATAGCACAAATGCCTGCCGTTGTAAAGGGCAAAATCAAAAATTCAGTTAAAATATCGTTATAACCGTTGCTTTAGAGGAAAAAATATGCTATAATAAATTAAATATTTTTCTTATGAAAGGAACACCTTATTATGAGTACAGCTTTTAAACCCGCAGATATTCTTATACCTCAGAACACCGACATGGAAAAATGGGCAGTTGTTGCCTGCGACCAGTACACAGGTCAGCCCGATTACTGGAAAAGAGTTGAAGAAACAGTTGGCACTGCAGATTCAACCTTAAAGCTTATTTTACCTGAAGTTTATCTCGAAGATGAAGACTCTGAAGCGAGAATTGAAAAAATTCACGGTGAAATGAACCGTATTCTTGACACCGATACACTCAAGGAATACAAGAATTCTGTAATCTACATCGAAAGGGTTCAGTCTGACGGAAAAGTAAGACAGGGTCTTATCGGTATGATTGACCTTGAAGAATATGACTACCGCAAGGGCAGCACTTCTTCCGTGCGTGCTACCGAAGCTACCGTTGTTGAACGTATCCCTCCCAGAATCAAGGTAAGACAGGGCGCACCCATGGAGCTTCCCCATATTATGATTCTGATTGATGATGAAGAAAAGACAGTTGTTGAACCCTGTGAAGCAATCAAGAATTCCGCTGATGCTATCTACGATTTCACACTTATGGAAAAGGGCGGTAAAATCTGCGGATATGTACTTGACGAAAAGCTTACAGATTCAGTAATGTCTGCACTCGATAAGCTTAATGACAATGAATTATTCAACAAGAAATATAATTTAAACGGTTATCCTACCCTGCTCTATGCAATGGGCGACGGAAATCACTCACTTGCAACTGCAAAGGAATTCTATGAACAGCTCAAGCGCGAAAACCCCGATAAGGATTTATCGGCTCATCCTGCACGCTATGCACTTGTTGAAATTGTAAATTTACATAGCTCTGCCCTTGAATTTGAAGCAATCCACAGAATTGTGACAAATGTAAATACCGACAATCTTATGTCTGAGATGACTGAAGCTCTCGGTTTAAGCGAAGAAAAGGCTGAGCAGGCATTCAGCGTAATCCTTAACGGAACAGAAAAGACCGTTTATATCCATAAGCCCACCTCACAGCTTACAGTAGGCAGCTTACAGGAATTTTTAGATGCTTACCTTAAGAAAACAGATGCAAAAATCGACTATATTCACGGTATTGATGTTGTCAAATCCCTTGCAGAACAGGAAAACAGCATCGGCTTCATTCTCCCCGATATGCTTAAATCCGAACTCTTCCCTACTGTTATCAAAGACGGTGCACTTCCCAGAAAGACCTTCTCTATGGGACATGCCGAAGATAAGCGTTTCTATATTGAATGCCGCAAAATCAAGTGAAAGGATAAGATATGGACAACAATCTTCAGAAAATTATAGACCTCAGAGTAGAAAAGACCATAAAAGCACTTGAAAAGAACCTGATGAAAGGTTATTATGTCAAGTCGCAGTCTGAACTGATGACACTGATTGACAGTCTTATTGCTGACGACAAGCTCATTACCGCAGGCGGCTCAATGACGCTGGCTGAAACAGGCGTTATCGCTCACCTCAACGAAAAATACAGCAGCATTTTCGCAGATCGTGCCAGCTGCAGCTCACCTGAAGAAATT
>JAZSQD010000174.1:0-14163 GCA_045537815.1 Acutalibacteraceae bacterium
CCCTTGCATACACAGGCTCCTATTGGCTTTCAGCGGTTCCCTTTGCCGCCTGTATCGCAAACATCAATAAGATGAAGGCTCTCGACACTCCCACATTGTTCAAGCAGAAGGGCGAAAAGCTTTGTAACGGTCTTGTTAAAGCAGGTGCAGAGCACGGTATCGACCTTGTGGTATCAGGCGCTCCCGCTCTCTTCTATTTAAGAATAGGCAACGATGACAGTATGCTCCTTCATCAGGAATGGATTGCTGAAATGGTTTCAAGAGGTATCTTCCTTGCTTCTCACCATAACCACTTCATCAATGCCTCTCTTTCCGATAAGGACATCAAGCACACTATCGCAGTCGCTGAGGAATGCTTCGGCATCGTAGCAAAGAACCATCCCGAAATTTTTGGCTGATAAAATAAGTAAACGTACCCTCAGTGAAATGGGCTGAGGGTATCATATAATAATGATTAATGGAGGAAAACATTATGCCACTTTCAAAAAAAGAATGGCTTGCCCTCGAAAAGAAGGCTTATGAGCTTCGTAAGCTTACTGTTCAGACAACAGTATGGGCAGGCAGCGGACATTTCGGCGGCGGTATGAGCGTCATGGACCTTCTTACCGTTCTCTATCACAAGTACCTTAACATCAAGGTTGACGACCCCAAATGGGAAGACAGAGACCGCTTTATCCTTTCAAAGGGCCACGCAGCTATCGCTTACGCTCCCGTGCTTTGCGACAAGGGCTTCAACGATGTTGAAATGCTCAAGTCATTCAACCTTTCAGGCTCAAAGATGGGTATGCACCTTGACTCAAACAAGGTTGTAGGTGTTGACGCATCAACAGGCTCACTCGGCCACGGTCCCTCAATCGCAGCAGGTACTGCTCTTGCAGCAAGACTTCTCGGTAAGGATTACCTTACATATGTTGTTACCGGTGACGGTGAACTCGGCGAAGGCTCATGCTGGGAAGGCTTTATGACAATCAATCATTATCAGCTTTCAAACTGCATCGTTTTCATCGACAGAAACCACAATATGATCGACGGTAACACAGAAGATATTATGAAGCTTGAGCCTCTTGCAGACAAGATGACTGCTTTCGGCTTTAACACAATCGTTGTTGACGGTAACAATATCGGTGAGCTTTGCAACGCTATTGATGCTGCTATCGAGCGTTCAAGGGAAAAGTGTGCTCCTACCTGTATTCTTATGGATACAAAGAAGGGCGCAGGTATCAAGTCAATCGAAGGCGATTACACATGGCACTACGGCGCAATTGACGATGCACGCTTCGAAAAGTTTAATCAGGAGCTTGAAGCAGATTATAAGGAACGTTGCGCTCGTGCAGAAAAGGAGGGCAAATAATTATGGCAGGCGGATTTGTTTACACAGCAGTTGACCAGACTGAGCTTTCTACAGCTGAAATTTACGGTAAGGCTCTTGCTGACATTATTTTAAAGGACCCCAAGGTTGCTGCAATCACAGCTGACCTTGCAAAATCAACAAAGCTCGGTGATGTTCTCAAGGTTTGCCCCGAAAGAGTTATCAACGTAGGTATCGCAGAGCAGGATATGTTCGGTGTTGCTGCAGGTATGGCAAGAGCAGGCATGATACCCTTCCTTTCCGGCTTCTCAGCATTCACATCAATGAGGGCATGCGACCAGCTTCATACAGACATCTGCTATCAGAATGTTAACGCAAAGATTATTGCTACTCATTCAGGTACTTCCTTCGGTCAGGCAGGCTCAACTCACCACGCTATCACTGACCTTGCTATTACAAGAGCAATGCCCAATCTTACAGTTATCGTTCCCGCTGACGGCTTTGAAACAGCAAATGCTGTTAACGCAGCTTACGAAAACTTCGGCCCTTATTATATCCGTATCAACCGCGGCTTTGACCGTGTTCTTTATGAGAATCAGGACTACGGCTTTGAGGTTGGTAAGGCTGTTGAGGTTCACGAAGGTTCAGATATCACAGTTATCGCTTGCGGTTCTTGTGTATTCCAGGCTCGTGAGGCTGCTAAATTCCTTAAGAATTCAGACGGACTCAGCGTTCGTGTTCTTAATATGCATACAATCAGCCCCATTGACGTTGAGGCTATTCAGAAGGCAATTTCTGACACAAGAAGAATTATTACGGTTGAAGATCACCTTGTCACAGGCGGCCTCGGCTCAGCAGTTGCTGAGGTTATGGCTCAGTACGGTAAGGGCTGTGCATTCAAGATGCTCGGTCACAAGAGCTTTGCTATGATAGGTCTTCAGGAAGATATTATGTCAGATGCAGGTATCGACAGTAACGGTATCATTGCTGCAGTTCGTGAAGTTATGAAGCAAGACTTCGAAGAAGACGACAATTGGGACGACGAATTCTAATAATATTACAAGGAGGCAAACGATATGGCTCATACACAAGAAGCCTTATATTCAAATAAAATCTTTCTCAACGCTGCTTTGCCGCTTGTAAAGGTTATCGCAAACGATGTACCCTCCCTTAAAAAGAAGTTTGAAAATGCACACGCAGTTATTCAGGTGAGTTGCCTTGACCCGGATGTAGAGGGCGGCAAGCAGGGTATGCACTTCGTTGTTAACAGCGGCGAATGGCTCGTACATACTTGTCTTACAAAGGATCCTCACATCGAGCTTGAATTCAAGAGTGTTGAAAACCTCAACGATTTCTTCAAGGGTAAGATTACTCCTGCAGGTATCCCTAAAATCAGGGGTATCAAGCATGCAGGCACACTTGTTTCCTTTGTAATGGTGCTTCTCAAGATGGCAGGCCTTCTCGGTGCAACTGAGCCCCCGAAGGATGAGGAAACAAAGGAACTTCTCGTTAAGTGCTACTTCTATCTTCTTTCAAGCGGTATCAGCCAGCTTAACAAAATGGGACATCCCGAAATCAAGGACTGGACAACGAAGAGCCCTGACCGTGTTTATGCTTTTGCAGTTGACGGTTATCCTCAGGTTTCTGCCTTCATCCGCATCAAGGCGGGTAAGTCAAGAGCCGGCCGTGGCGAATACAAGAGAGCAATGCCTTTCTTCACTCTTCGCTTCAACAACCTTGATAGCGCACTCGGTATTCTTATGAGTATCGACGATATGCTTGAGGCAACAAAGAAGGGTCGCCTTGTTATGGACGGCGGTCCTGAATTCGGCGCACAGATCGGCGGATTTATGCTTGAAATCGGCGCACTCGCCAAGTAAATAGAAAAACGGTCAGCTGTTGCTGGCCGTTTTTTAGTAGTCAGTAGCCAGTAGCCAGTAGTCAGGAAGCAACTCCTTTGGGAGTCGCTTAAAAGGGAACTGTAAACACAAAAAAACAAGCGGCAAATCTCCGCTTGTTTTTTTGTACATTAAATTGCGCGGGTAGAATCTTATTCCTTTATGTCACGTTGGCGCGTGACTACTGGCTACTAACTACTAACTACTCAAATCAGACCTTGCTTTCGTCAAGGTCAATCACAAGGCTCTTCTTGCCGCACTCGATTTTTGTCAGCTTCACACCTGCGGCGTTGAACATTCTCTTTGATGCTCTTGTTGCCATTGTGTCAGCGTACTTATCTGAAAGATAAACGACCTCTTTTATGCCGCTCTGGATAATCGCCTTGGCACACTCGTTGCAGGGGAAAAGAGCAACGTAGATTTTAGCACCCTCAAGGTTTGCTCCTCTGTTGTTGAGGATAGCGTTAAGCTCAGCGTGGCAAACATAAGGGTACTTGGTGTCGTAAGCGTCACCGCTTCTTTCCCAAGGGAACTCGTCATCGTCACAGCCGTAGGGGAAACCGTTGTAGCCGACGGACATAATACGGTTTTTATCGTTTACTATGCAGGCACCTACCTGAGTGTTGGGGTCCTTGCTTCTGTAGGATGAGAGAAGGGCAATACCCATAAAGTATTCATCCCAGTTCAAATAGTCTTTACGCTTTGCCATGTTTTTATCTTCCTTTCTTATAATACACCTCTGTAGTAAAGTCCTCTTGTGAAGTCGCCCTTTACTCCTCTGCTTTTACGGTAAGCGTCAAGCACCGCCTCGCAAAGCTCCTTCTTTTCCTTTGTGAAAAGGAAGGTTATAAAGTCGCAGTTTTTGATTTCGTCGAGTCGGTCGCCCATATATATCGGCTGACTGTTGAGTATTTCACTGCAGCCCCATGAGCAGGCGATGGGGAATTTTTTATCAAGTCTGTCGGTGAGAAAGCCTCTGCCTTTACACTCCTGACAGGTTCTTCCGTTCTTTGCAGGGCAGTTTCTTGTGAGCATAAGAGGCAGTCTACCGTAGCCGATTATACCCTTTTGGACGGTTGTGTCCAACTCTGCAATCTGATTGAGGGTAAGCTCAGGTGACAAGGTCAAAGACTTTACACCCAGACTCTCTAAAACCTCAGCAGAAACACTGTTAAAAACGTTGAGAGAGAAGCCTCCGTGAATTTCGAAGCCGAGCTTTCTTGCAATGGCGACCGCATCGAGAGTAGAGCAGAGAGCGATCTTTATTCCACATTTTTTTAGTGCGATGAGCTTCTTTTCAACAGCCTTTTCAGCGCCGAAAAGGCCTCTCGGAAGCTGAATTCCTAAGGAAACAGGCAGGTTTTTCAACTTTTCCACCGAGTTTTCCTCAACATTGAGAGGAATATAGAGGTTTTCCACATTTTTAAGATTGTCAGGAATCTGACCTAAATCAGAAACGATAACGTTGTATTTCAGCGGTGAATTGTGCTCTGCTTTTGCAGTTATTATTTTTATATCTGTAAAGTTCTTTTCCTTTACATTCGCAAGCTTGTTTTCAAGCTCTGAAAGAGCCTTTCTGCGAAGGTTGTTTATGACACTGGCGGGTACAATGAGGCCCTTGTCAAGGTCGATTTCAATTTTATCGGCATAGAACTGAGTGCCTCCGCATTTTGCGAGTCTTTCCGAAAGTCCTTCTTTTGTCAAAGGCTTGTTGATTGCCTTCTCGGGGGTATAATCCTCGGTGACAAAGCAGTTTATTCCCAGCGCAGAAACGGATAGGGAGATGTTTTCCCTTTCCGCAATCGTCAGGCAGAAATCCACAGGAATGAGAGGCTGCTCCTTATCATAAAGAAGAGCGAGCTTTTTCATGACATCTGAAGAGGCGGCGGTTACATCTTCCTTCTTTCTTATGCCGAACATATCTTTTCCGCGGTTGTTATCAAAATAGCCTGCGGTGAAGCCTGAACGGGAGAATACGGCGCGGAGCTTTTCCTTAAGCTCCGGATTTTCATTTCCGTCGCGGGCGTTTTTAACGCAGGTCACCGCTGCACCTACATATTCGGGTCTTTTGAGTCTGCCTTCGATTTTAAGGGAGTCCACACCGAGCTGTCCGATTTCCTTAAGCTTATCGATAAGCGAAAGATCCTTCAGGCTCAGGTCGTAGCCTGTACCGCCGACGGCAGAGAAGGGAAGACGGCAGGGTTGAGCGCACATACCTCTGTTGCCGCTTCTTGAGCCGAACATCGCACTCATATAGCATTGACCCGAAACACTCATACAGTGAGCCCCGTGGACGAAAATTTCCGTTTCAGCCTTGCAGTTTTCTGTTATGCTCCTGATTTCATCCTTCGTCATTTCACGGGGAAGAACAACTCTTTTGTAGCCAAGCTCCTCAAGAAGCTGCACACCGCTGAGAGTCTGAACAGACATCTGAGTGGAGGCGTGTCGTTCAATATCCGGGGCGGCAAGAGAGGCAAGCTTTGCAAGACCTAAATCCTGTAAAATAAGCACGTCTGCTCTGCTTTTGCAAACGTGCTCAATCACCTTAAGCGCATCGGGAAGCTCTGAGTCACTTATGAGGGTGTTCATTGTTATGTTTACTCTGACATTGTGTGAGTGGCAGTAGTCAACCGCCTGACAAAGCTCTTCGTCAGAGAAATTGTCTGCCTTGGCACGAGCATTGAATTGCTTTGTGCCGAAGTAGACCGCATCGGCACCGGTGCGTACGGCCGCCCTTAAACTTTCAAAGGAGCCTGCCGGTGCAAGTATTTCGATATCTTTAAGCTTCATTTTTTATCAGTTGCTGAGGATTTTATTAAGCTCTGCCTTGAGTCTTGCGTTTTCTGTTTTGAGAGCTTCGTTTTCTTTTTTGAGGTTTTCTGTTTCGTGTCTTGCCCAATCGGCCTTGCTTTTGGCTGATGAGGCATCGTCGAGATAATCTTTAATCTGATCGCGGAGTCTGTCGGCGGTAAGAGTTGATTTTGATGCGGCATCCGCATAATCAAGAGCACAGAGGACTGCTGCCTGAGTGGTTGAAATTCTTGAGTTGGACTTCATAATTTCAGCCATTTTTAAATCAAGCTCTTTGCCGAGAAGCTGAACATACTTTTCATCTTCTTCTGAGAGGATAGAGTACTGTGCTCCCGCAATGTTCAATTTAACCTTGTTTGTTGCCATAAAAATCATCCTTTCACGGTTAAACCTATAATCAAAAATATTATACAACAATCTTTGGGTATAATCAAGTTTAAAAAAACAAGTTAAGAATAAATTTATATTTGATTTTTAAATATAATAGTGATATACTATCCGTTAGACAGGAAAGGAAGTGAGGATAAATGGAGAGTATAATTCAGACAGTAAAGGAATTTTTACAGCTTGATGAGGTGCGATATGCTTTTGATGCAATATTCAAGATGATTCTTGCGGTTGTTTTCAGCGGCTTTATCGGTTATGAAAGAGAACATTCTCACAGACCTGCAGGCTTCAGAACTCATATTCTTGTGGCGGTCGGCTCGGCTCTTGTTATGATGACCTCGGGCTATATTTTTAAGGAATTTGAAGGTCTGGGAAATTTTGACCCCACCAGACTCGGTGCACAGGTAATAAGCGGTATCGGCTTCCTAGGTGCAGGAACAATTCTCCGTGAAGGCTTTTCTGTTAAGGGTCTTACTACTGCCGCATCGCTCTGGGCGGTTTCGTGCATAGGTCTTGCCGTCGGCGGCGGTTATTATATAGGCGCATTTATTGCTACGGTTTTCATTTATCTTACCCTTAACACCTTTAAAAGATTCGTGTCAAGAGGCTCACCTGCCAAGAATATTTATATCGAAGCGGAAAACATGTCAAAGCAAGCTGCTGATATCGGTGCCATTGTTAAAAGATACGGCGGAAATCTTCATACGCTTGAGGTGCTTTATGCGGATATCTCAGCAGAGAGACGGAACAGTGATGCGATAGTTATGAAGGCTGTTGTTTTTCCGAGGGATGAGGAAAGCCTTAATCTTACAATTTCTTCAATCAGAGCCCTTGAGGGTATCAGGGATATTTATATAGACTGATAAAAAAAGAAAGGTTGCCGTTTTACGACAACCTTTTAATTATTTGGATGCTGCATTGTCTTTGTTTTCGTTTGTACCGAAAAGAAGAGAGATATACTTTAAAATTGTATCAAATATCATCTGGATGAGGCTGATTACTTCTTCCATTATGGTCACTCCTTCGTTAATTGTTTGTTTACAAAAACATAATAGCATCTTAATCTGATTTTGTCAAGGGATTTTCGAATATATAAAATAACTGACAGAAATAAAATTCTTCCAAATCGGTTGATATTTGTTGCTGTTAATGTTAAAATGAAAATGAAACAACTATAAATGCAAAAGGAGAATTCTTATGAGCAGAGCAACTCTTGTAATTATGGCGGCGGGTATGGGTAGCCGTTACGGCGGTTTAAAACAGATTGACCCTATCGGTCCGGGCGGAGAAATAATTCTTGACTATTCGGTTTTTGATGCGGTTAAAGCCGGCTTTGACAGAGTTATTTTTGTAATAAAAGAAGAAATCGAAAAGGATTTCAAAGAAATAATAGGAAACAAGTTTGAGGGTGTTGTGGACGTTGAGTTCGCATATCAGGATATCAACAATCTTCCCGAAGGCTTTACGGTTCCCGAAGGAAGAGTCAAGCCCTGGGGAACAGGCCATGCCGTGCTTTCCTGTAAGGGTATGATCGACGGCCCCTTTGCCGTTATCAACGCAGACGATTACTACGGCAGAGAAACCTTTGAGCTTATATTTAACGAGCTGACAAAAGAAAAGGATGAAGCTGACAAATACGAATTCTGCATGGTAGGCTTCAGAGTAGAGAACACACTGACAGAAAACGGACACGTGGCAAGAGGTGTGTGTCAGACAAGCGAAGAGGGTTATCTGACAGATATTGTGGAAAGAACAAAAATCGCAAAGCGCGACGGTAAGATTATGTTTACCGAGGATGAAGTGAATTGGACTGAAATTCCCGAAGGAACAACAGTTTCAATGAACTGCTGGGGCTTTACTCCCGTTATGATGGAAGAGCTTGAAAACCGTTTTGCCGCCTGCCTTGCCCGTAATAAGGATAATATGCTTAAGTGTGAATACTTTCTTCCCTTTGTTGTTGATGAGCTCCTCAAAGAGGATAAAGCAGAGGTAAAAGTGCTTTCAACAAAGGAAAAGTGGTACGGCGTTACATACAAAGAGGATAAGGAGATCGTTGTTAACGCTATCAGAGAAAAGGTCAAAGAAGGAGAGTATCCCCCGTGCCTTTGGAAGAAATGATTGACCCGAGAAAAATGACTTCGGAAGAAAGCCGTAAGAGAATGTATGAAAGCAGACTTTATATGCCCGGTGACGAAGACATCATGTCACGTCAGATGCTTTGCCTTGAAAAGCTCTATGACTACAATGCTACAAGACCTTCCGAAGCAGAGAAGAGGGAAGAGCTGCTGAAGGAAATGTTTGCAGAAATTGGTGAGGACTGTTATATTGAGCCACCCTTACATGCTAACTGGGCAGGAGCTCATGTGCATTTCGGTGACTGTGTTTACGCAAACTTCAACCTCACTCTCGTTGACGACACTCATATTTATGTGGGTGATAAGGTTATGTTCGGTCCTAATGTCACCGTTGCCACTGCAGGTCACCCTATAGAGGTGCACCTGAGAGATTTACAGATGCAGTATAATTTGCCCGTTCATATCGGCAGAAATGTATGGATTGGAGCAAACTCCGTGGTGCTTCCCGGTGTTACAATAGGTGAAAATTCGGTTATCGGAGCAGGCAGTGTTGTCACAAAGGATATACCTGCAAATGTGGTTGCTGTAGGTAATCCCTGCCGTGTGCTTCGTGAAATCGGAGAAAAGGACAGAGAATACTATTTCCGTGACAGACGGATTGATGTGAAAATTCCCGATGAAGCGGAATGAAAATTAAATCAACTGATACAGAAAGGAATGAAAAAACTATGATTTGCCCGAGATGTTCAAACAATGTTGATGACAGATTCAGACTCTGTGACCGTTGCGGAGCTGAAATGCCGCCCCTCACAAGTAAGTCTGAGGCAGAAGCTCAGTGTGATGCACAGCCAACCGCAGAGCAGACACAGCCTCCTTATTACGGCTATTATCAGCAGCCTCCCATTCCGCCTGCACAGCAGTACGGATACGGAGCTCCTTACGGATATCCGATGCCTGAGGATAAGCCTGATACTGCACTCAATGTGCTTTCATTCTTTATTCCCATTCTGGGTTTAGTGCTCTATTTTGTAGAAAAAGACACCAAGCCTATAAAAGCTAAAGCAGCACTGAAATGGTCGCTTATTTCATGGGGTGTAACTGCGGTTTTCTTTGTGCTTTATTTCATTTTTATTTTCGGTATGGTGTTCTTTATCGGCATGGGAGAAATGTATATATAACAGTTAAATAATAAAACGCTCCTTCTGCATTTGCAGAAGGAGCGTTGCTTTTTTATATATTGATTATTTTAAATTGCCTTTGCTGCTTAAAAGCTTACTGCTTTGCGCCTTCGTCAAACATTTCAAGAGCCTTTACGCTTGCTGCGAAGCACTTTTCAAGACAGTCTGCATTAAGAGCGTCGGGAGTGTCAAGTCTTGTGTGATAGAAGTCGGGAAGAGCGTGGTTGAGAGCTGTGATACCTGTTGCACGCATACCTGCCTGAGCGAATGCTGCTGAGTCTGTTGCACCGCCGAGAGGAGGAACAAAGCCCTTCTTACAGGGAATGTCAAGCTTTTCACAAGCCTCGTAGAAAAGGTCGGAAACATCCTTATCAACCTTAACGGTACTGTTGAGGTCGCGGTAGTTAACCATAAGCTGCTCAGACTGAGCGATTGTATCGTATGAGAAAACGAATGTGGGTACGTCCTCGAACTCCTTAGCGTGAGCACCTGCCCAAGCCTTTGCACCGCGAAGACCTGCTTCTTCGGAGCCGGTAAGAACAACACCGATTTCTGTGTTTTCAAATTCAATGCCTTCGTCCTTGAGCATTTTAAGAATTGCCATACCGATATAACAGCCTGTGAGGTTGTCGTTTGCACCGTCAACAACTCTCTTTTTGTTCCACATGAAGTAAAGACCGAACCAGAAGGGAGCAAACACAAGGCCGATAAGACCGAGAGTGTTGTAAAGAGTGTCGGGGATGATGCCTGCAAGACGGCAGATTGCGATGCCGAGGGTATAGAAGGCACCGGCGAAGCAAACCATCATGTGAATGTCAAAGCCGAGGTATGTAAACTTATACTTGAAGGGCCATTCCCATGTTGCATCGGGGTGACCGTTAAAGATGATTCTGCGCTTAACCTCACCTGTGGGCTTTTTGAAGCCTGCGGCATTGTGACCGGTTTCTTCTTTGAAGCACTTATCAACAAACTTCTTATAAACGCCGAACTGAAGAATACAGATAAGAAGACCGATTGCGATAAATACGATTGAAAGAACGGGCATAAAGAAGTATGCTGCAAGAGCGAGGAAGCAACAGCTGATGGTGAAATAAATCCAGCCGTAGAAGGAGTCGGGATTTTCCTTGAAGGGCTCAACGTAAACACGGTCACAGCCGTATTCCTTCATCTGCTCTGCGGCATATTCGCAGGCCTGCTTTTCACCCTTTGAGCCGGGTGCGCGCTTTTCAAATGTGTTGCAGATATATGTGATTTCATCAATCATATATTTAGCTGCAGCGTCTTTTTTGTCGATAATTTTCTGAAGATTCATATTTTTCTCTCCTTTATAAAATTTTCATAACTATACTTTAGCACAACGGAGAAATAAAATCAATATACAAATATGATAAAAATATCAACGATAAGTTGTGCTGTGCATAAACGTGCATTCAGCCGGATACCTTTCGGGTATCCGGCTGATAACGGTTGGATATAGCTTTAGTCAAAAAGTCCGTCGAAGGAAAGCTCGCCGTTCAGGAGCTTTGAGAAGAAGTTGAGCAGAGCGGATATGAAACGGAAAAGACTGACAAGCTTGTTTTCGGCAGGCTTATCGTAATCCTCATCGGGGGTTACCTCTGCCATATTGTTATTGTTGTCCATATACTGGGGGAATACGTCCTGATCGGAAACGTTGTAATCGTTGTTCATAATTACAAGGCTTACGTCCTCAATTGAGCCCCAATGATCGTGGTGAAGATTTTTGATAAACCAGGTATTCTCGGGAAGAAGACAGGTGGATGCATCGATTTTGTGGTCGGGAGAGAGATACTTCAGGTTTTCTGCGGATATTGAGTCGATGTAGTTCTTGCTGAGTACCTTGCCGTAATCTGCTGCGGTTGCGCCGAAGGTCTGACGGGGGATAGACGTATCACCGTCGCCCTGCACTGCGGCACCCTCGTAAAGGGGATAGTCGGGGAAGTTGTACTTTGCGAAAATGTTGTAGCGTACGCCTCTTTCTCTCATTTCGAGAACGGTAGCGTTATGGTCCTTCTGTACTGTATCGTAATATGTGCGTACCTTTGTGATGAAGTCGCTGTATTCTTCCTCAACACCGCCGAAAATGAAGCTGATAGCCTTTTCGAGATTACCCTGAGTTACCATAGCCCAGTATGAAGGCCAGGAGGCGAAGGTGTCTCTGAGGATGGGCGGTAGAAGGTCTGTTTTGATGCGGTCAACAAGAAGGTCAATGGCATCTGCAGTAAAGTCGAGTACCTCAACCTGATTGAAAAGCTCAATAAGGGTCATAATGAGAGCTGCAAGAGCATCGTCTTCAATAAGATTTTCGTTTTCGATGTACCAATCGGCAAAGTTGTTTACTGCATCGGGATCAAGGTAGACGTCACCTGTGAAAAGAGCTGTCATAAAGTCGATACCGTCGATGGAGGGTGCATAGTAGGAAATGTCGTCAACATGTGCCTCTGCGTGTTCTTTGTTTGTTGCAACGTAAGCGGCAATAACGTTTGCACCGTAGCAGCGGCCTGCGAGATTCACCTTGGTTTCGCCGGTTGCGTCAAGCACTCTGTCGATATAATTTCTAAGCTCGTTTCCTGTTACAAGGGGATCAAGACGCCAGTCGTACCAGAAGCGGTAGTCCCACATTTTGTAGCCCTCTGTTTTTTCTTCAACGTCAACAGTTGAGGAGTGCTTTGCGGGATGTGAGCCGTTTGAAGCCTCGCCGTTTTTGTCGAGTGCGGAGTTGCCGTAGATATCCACAACAACATCGTGGAAGTCGCTTGCCCACTGTTTATAATCGTCTGTAAGCATACCGAGAGCAAATTCCTTGAGAAGTCCCATACCCTTTTCTTCGAGTACGGCTTCAAGATCGATGTCAAAATCAGATACAAGCTCACCGTCGGCACTATAGATATCGTTTGTCTGTGCGCCGGTAACGTAGATTGTGGGATGTTCATCATAGGTTGCCGCAAAGGCGGGAACACACAGAGAGAACATAAGAATAAGGCTCAGTAAAAGGGAAATTGTCTTTTTCATAAGATTTAACCTCCTGTTGAAAGTTGTTTTGCAACATTATATTATCATAATGTGTTAACAAAATCAATACATAGTTTACAATTGCGACATAAAAGTTTTTAAGTGATGCCTGACTTTAAAAAAACACGGCTTTACGCAAAAAAAGCTGATTATTGAGCAAAAGTTCCTTTAAAGGAAAAACTTTTTACTTAAATTGTATTTACAACTTGACAAATAAGTGTTAAAATATCAGTTGGTAATTTCTCTGCAAATTATTATTTGAAAAAATTTAAAATATCAGGAGGAAAAAATCCAATGGCCAGAAAAATGAAAACCATGGACGGTAACAATGCCGCTGCTCACGTGTCTTATGCATTCACAGAAGTAGCAGGTATTTATCCCATCACACCCTCAAGCCCCATGGCTGACTACGTTGACCAGTGGTCCGCTCAGGGTCTCAAAAACATTTTCGGAACAAGAGTAAATGTTGTCGAAATGCAGTCAGAAGCAGGTGCCGCAGGTACTGTTCACGGCTCACTCGCAGCAGGTGCTCTTACAACTACCTACACAGCTTCACAGGGTCTTCTTCTTATGATCCCCAATATGTATAAAATCGCCGGTGAGCTTCTTCCCTGCGTATTCCACGTATCAGCACGTTGTGTAGCTTCTCACGCTCTTAAGATCTTCGGTGACCATTCAGACGTTTATGCTTGCCGCCAGACAGGCTTCGCAATGCTCGCTGAAACAAATACACAGGAGGTTATGGACCTCGGCGCAGTTGCACACCTTGCATCAATCAAGAGCCGTGTTCCCTTCCTCAACTTCTTTGACGGTTTCCGTACATCTCACGAGCTTCAGAAAATTGAAGTATGGGATTTCGACGACCTTAAGGAAATGTGCGATATGGATGCTGTTGAAGCTTTCCGTAAGAGAGCTCTCAATCCCGAGCGTCCCGTAATGCGCGGTTCACACGAAAACGATGACATCTTCTTCCAGAACAGAGAAGCTTGTAACAAGTACTACGATGCAGTTCCCGCTATCGTTGAAGAATACATGGGCAAGGTTAACGCTAAGCTCGGCACAGATTATCAGCTCTTCAACTACTACGGTGCTCCCGACGCTGAAAGAGTTATCGTAGCTATGGGTTCATTCAATGACGTTGCAGAAGAGGTTGTTGACTACCTCACAGCAGCAGGCGAAAAGGTTGGTCTTATCAAGGTAAGACTTTACAGACCTTTCTGCGCTGATAAGCTTATTGCAGCACTTCCTAAGACAGCTAAGAAGGTTGCTGTTCTTGACAGAACAAAGGAACCCGGTTCTCTCGGCGAACCTCTTTACCTTGACGTTGTTACAGCATTTGCTACAAACGGCGTTAATGTTAAGGTTGTAGGTGGTAGATACGGTCTTGGTTCTAAGGACACAACTCCTGCATCCATTGTTGCCTGCTACGAAAACCTCAAGGCAGCAGAACCCAAGAACAGCTTCACACTCGGTAT
>JAZSQD010000166.1:0-3792 GCA_045537815.1 Acutalibacteraceae bacterium
TATTAAAGGACTTAAGGATTTTATAATCTGCGGTGTGCCTGCCGAAAGCGGAGAGTCCGATGAAATTCACGCCTTTGCCGTGATTGAGAACGGCTGTACGGAAGCGGAAATTGAAGAGAAAATTATAAAAATCAGCGCTGAACTGCCGTCCTTTATGCGGATTCAGAAAATACATTTTGTGAATGAAATTCCGAGAACCTCTCTTCAGAAGGCAAAGAGATATATGCTCAGACAGCTGGCTCTTGACGAAAGAAGAGGTATGACGGCTGAAAAGGTCGGTGCATCCGTCACGGACGGTACCGTGGCTGAGCTTATCGAAATAATTGCGGAAATTTCAAAAAAGCCCGCCGACAGCATTGATGAAAATACCGGCGTATTCTCTGACCTTGCAATAGACTCTCTCAGTGCAGTTGATCTTGCAATGGAAATTGAAAGCAAATATTCGGTAAACGTCGAAAGGTTTTATTCAAAAGAAATGACGGTAAGAGAGCTTGCCGACGCGATACAGTCAGGAAACACAGCAGATGAAAAATCAGAATCCGTCGGGATTTATCCTCAGGAAAAAACCGAAAGGGATTATAAGATTTTTTCCGCCTTCAGGAATTTTGCAGAATTCTGCTTTAATATCAATGTGATAAATGCCGAAAATCTGCCGGCGGACGGCGGTTTTATAATTTGTCCTAACCACGTTACAAAAATTGATTATCTTTTTGTGTCTACAGCTCTTTCAAAGGAAAGATTTATGCGTCTTTGCGCTATGGCAAAGCTTGAGCTTTTCCGAAAGGATCCCTTCAGTAAGCAGCTTATTAAATCAACGGGTATGGTTCCCGTTGACCGCGGCGGTATGAATATGAATACGATGAACAGCATAAAGGGGAAGCTCCGTGAGGGCTGGTGTGTGCTTATTCACCCCGAGGGAACAAGAAGCGAGGACGGCATTTTCAGAAAAATCAAAAGCGGAGCTTCGGTTATTGCAATTGATGCGGGTGTTCCCGTGATACCTGTTTATATTCACGGAGCCTATGAGCTTTTTCCGAAAAATAAGAAAATGATCAGATTCTATGATATGAAAAACAGAAAGAAATTTGACATTGTTGTTGCTTTCGGAAAGCCTGTATCATCTTCAGGAAAAACCGTTCAGGAGCTGACCGAAGAGCTCGAAAATGCAATCCTTAAAATGCAGGCAGAGTATATAAATGATTAAATAATAAAAAAAGCGGGGCAGTCAGGCTTTTATCTGACTGTCCCGTTGTGCTGTTGTTTAATTCATGCTCTGTGCCATTTTACGCCCTGGGGGGTGTCCTCAAGAACGATGCCCATTTCTGTGAGCTTGTTTCTGATTTCGTCGGCTCTTGCCCAGTTCTTTTCTTTTCTGGCGGCTGTTCTTTCCTCGATAAGAGCCTCAATTTCAGCTGCATCACCATCAGCCTCTTCGGTTTTTTCGTTATATACGATACCGAGAATGCCTGTCAGCTCGTCGAAAATCTTTATCGCTGCCGTGATGTCCTCTGCGGATGCGTCGGCTGTCAGCACTTCCTTGTTTATGTATCTTGTGAGATCGAAAAGTGTGCCTATAGCATCTGCGGTGTTGAGGTCATCATCAAGAGCTTCGCAGAACTTTTCTCTGAAGGATTCGAATTCTTTAGCAATAGCCTCTGTTGCTGTACCCTTTGAGGAAGCAGCTTTAAAGTTGAATTCAAGTGAATCTCTGCAGGTGTGAAGACGGGTGAGGGAAGCCTTGCACTGCATAAGAGAATCATAGGAATAGTTGATGGGGCTTCTGTAATGGCAGGAGATCATAAGAAGTCTTATGGGCTCGTAGCCGAACTGTTTGGCTACGTCACGTACAGTGAAAAAGTTGCCCTTTGACTTTGACATCTTTTCATTGTCAACTGTAATGAAGCCGTTGTGCATCCAGTAGTTTGCAAACTGAACGCCGTTGCAGCATTCACTCTGTGCAATTTCGTTTTCGTGGTGAGGGAATACAAGGTCCTGACCGCCGCAATGAATGTCAATGGTTTTGCCGAGGTATCTTCTGCTCATAGCGGAGCATTCAATATGCCAGCCGGGTCTGCCCTGACCCCAGGGGGATTCCCAGTAGGGCTCTCCGGGCTTTGAAGCCTTCCAGAGGGCAAAGTCCATGCTTTCCTTCTTCTTTTCACCTACGTTGATTCTCGCACCTGCCATAAGGTCGTCAAGAGGCTGATGTGAAAGCTTGCCGTATTCCTTGAATTTAAGGGGGCTGAAGTAAACGTCGCCGCCTGCTTCATAAGCAAAGCCCTTTTCCACAAGTGTTTCGATTATGGAAATGATTTCATCAATATTCTCTGTTGCCTTGGGGTGGATGCTTGCCTCTCTTACGTTAAGTCCGGAAGCATCGGTCTTGTATTCGGCAATATACTTTTCGGAAATCTCCGAGAAGGTTACTCCCTCCTCATTTGCACGGTTGATGATTTTATCGTCAATATCCGTAAAGTTCTGTACGAAGGTAACCTTGTTGCCTCTGTATTCAAGATAACGTCTTAAAACGTCAAAAACGCAGATGGGACGGGCATTGCCGATGTGAATGTAGTTATATACCGTGGGACCGCAGGCATAAATTCTGAATTCACCCTCGTTAATGGGCTTTAAGTCTTCCTTACGTCTTGTGAGTGTGTTATACACCTTCATTTGTATCTTCTCCTTTTAACAGATGAAGCTCGCTTTCAAGCTCATCTATGCGTTTATATAGCTTTTCAAATTCCTGCATAACAGGGTCGGGAATGTGAACCTGGTCAAGCATATCAACACGCTTGCCGTCACGCTTTACAACTCTTGCAGGGGCGCCGACTGCGGTACAGTTTTCGGGAATCTCGTGAAGCACAAGGCTTCCTGCCGCAATCTTTGTGTTGTCACCGATAGAAAAGGGGCCGAGCACCTTGGCTCCCGCACCTATCATAACACCTGAGCCTACTGTGGGGTGTCGTTTGCCGACATCCTTGCCCGTACCGCCGAGTGTCACACCCTGATAAAGTGTAACGTCATCGCCGATTACGGCGGTTTCACCGATAACAACTCCCGTGCCGTGGTCTATAAAAAGACGTCTTCCGATTGTGGCACCGGGATGGATTTCAATATTTGTCTTTCTTGCAGTTCTCTGTGAAATAAGTCTTGCAAAAAAGTGCATATTGTGCTTATAGAACCAATGCGCTCTGCGGTGGGAACGGACAGCCTTAAGCCCCGGGTACAGAAGAAGAATTTCGAGTGCGGAGGTGGCAGCCGGGTCTCGGTCCTTCACGCACTGTATATCCTCTTTAAGAAGCCGGAAATAATTCATTTGTCTGTTCACCGCCTTTTGCTGAAGTAATAGGTAAAAAATAAGAGTAAAAAGTGCCTCTGTAGTAAGGGTCTTGCCCTTAACTTATATCAGCAGCTTGCATTTTCTTTACTGCTGCGGAGCCGGGTTTGTCATAAGACCCTCAAGGAATTCCTGAACGGCATTGCCGCTTGTGTTCTGCTGTGCATCCTCTGAGGTTACCTCTTCAAGTGAGGTGTATACAACAATTGTAACCTCCTTGCCCTCTGCGATAATTTCGTTTGCGGCAGGAATGGTTTCGGCAACGGTATTGCCTGTATGTGTACCGTCATTATGGATAAGCGACTTCTTGCAGGTAAGTCCCTGAGAAAGAATGATTCTTTCTGCTTCCTCGAAGGTCATTCCCGTAACGTCGGGTACGGGAAGATTTCTGGGGCCTGCGCTGATTGTGAGAATTATGGTATCACCCTTTGATGCGGTTGAATTATAGGGAATGC
>JAZSQD010000118.1:0-5077 GCA_045537815.1 Acutalibacteraceae bacterium
GGATTTACGAGTATTTTAACGAAGTATTGGCGAAAATCCGCCCGTAAAAAACGGATTCGGATTTATACTCGCCACCCTAACCGACTACAACTAAAAACAAACCAGAAAGGTAAAAATCAAAATGGAAAAAACTGAAAAAAAACAGGTCTTTAAAAAAGACAGAACAATTTCATTCGTAATAATCGTTCTTGCTCTTGCAGGCTTTCTTACTGCGATAGTTTTTAACATTCAACCCGTTATTACGGTTATCCTTGCTGCTCTTGCGGCAACTGCAACCTTTGAGATAATCAGAGCAGTAGGCGGTAAAAGTAAGCTTCTTTTCACCGTTGCCTGCACGGTAAGCCTCTTTACCGTATTGGCTCAGGGCTTTGGTCTGTCATTACCTCCCGCAGAGGCTCTTTACGGTGTTTATGTGCTCTTACTGATGACTCTTATGGTGTTCTTCCATAAGGATATCTTATTTGCCCACGCATCGGCAGCCTTCTTTGCTTCCGTTGCACTTCCCTTTGCATTTTCCTGTTTCTTGAGACTTAATAATATCGGCGATTGGTTTGAGGGCTTCACTCACGAAGAGGGTATTTACCTTGTAGGTCTTGCATTTTCATGCTCCTGGTTTACCGATACATTTGCTTACATAGTCGGTGTTAAATTCGGCAAGCACAAAATGGCTCCTGTTTTAAGCCCGAAAAAGTCAATTGAGGGTGCAATCGGCGGCGTTGTTATCACATCACTTTTTAATGTACTCATCCTTTATCTTTTCACAATCGGTTGTCAGAATCTTTACGACTACACTCTTTTCGGTGCAAGTGCAATGAAATATCTATTGATTATCCCTGTTTCAATGATACTTTCACTTGTAAGTATGCTCGGTGATCTTTCAGCCTCTGCTATTAAACGTAACTTCGGCATCAAGGATTACAGCCAGCTTATTCCCGGTCACGGCGGCATTATGGACCGTTTTGACAGCTGTATTTTCGTTGCTCCCGCTCTTTACTGCATTCTTAAATTGGCATCAGAATTTATAGCATAAGACATATAGTCAGGGTGCTATCGTCTCCGGAAGGAATTTTTATGACTGAAAAACTTACGATTTTAGGCTCAACGGGTTCACTCGGCACACAGGCTCTTTCTGTTGTTGATATGCTTGGGTGCAGGGTTACGGCTCTTACTGCGGGCAGTAACAGTGAGCTTCTTGAAAAACAGATAAGAAAATATAAGCCTCAGTATGCCGCACTTTATGATGAAAAAGCGGCTGAGGAATTAAAAATCCGTGTTGCCGACACAGGCACGAAGGTGCTTTCGGGTAAAGAAGGCGTTATTGAGTGTGCAAGACTGGGCGACAGTGATACGGTGCTCAATTCAATAGTGGGCATAGCAGGTCTTGAGCCTACGGTTGCCGCTATCGAAGAGAGGAAAAATATTGCCCTCGCCAATAAGGAAACTCTCGTAGCCGGTGGCAGAATCGTTACGGAAAAGGCGAGAAAAAAGTGTGTTTCAATACTTCCCGTTGACAGTGAACACAGTGCAATTTTCCAATGTCTTCAGGGTATGAATAAAAAGGATGAGCTTAAGTCAATCATATTAACAGCATCGGGCGGTCCTTTTTTCGGCAAGACAACAGATGAACTGAGAAATGCCACCGTTAAAGAGGCTCTTAAGCATCCGAATTGGGAAATGGGTGCAAAAATCACTGTTGACAGTGCTTCGATGATGAATAAAGGCCTGGAGCTTATTGAAGCGGTTTGGCTTTTTGATGTTGCTCCCGATATGGTGGATATAATAGTTCACCGTGAAAGCATAATTCATTCTCTTATAGAATATAATGATAATTCGGTGATAGCTCAGCTTGGTGTTCCCGATATGAGAATTCCGATACAGTATGCTCTTACCTATCCCGAAAGATATCCTTCTCCCGTTAAAAGGCTCAGCTTCAGAGAATACGGTAACCTTACCTTTTATGAGCCGGATTACGATACCTTCCGTTGTCTTGGTCTCTGCCGTGAAGCAATCGGCAGGGGAGGACTCTATCCCTGCGCAGTCAACGGAGCCAATGAAGCGGCAAATGAGCTTTTCCGCAAGGGTGAGATCGGCTTTTTGGAAATAGCTGACAAGGTTCAGCTTGTTATGGAAGCCGTAAAAAATAAAAACAGCTATACACTTGACGATGTTTTTGAATGTGACAGCTTTGCCCGTCATCTCGTCAGAGACAGCGTGAAATAAATTCAGAAAGGAACGGGCTTTCCCGTCGGCACAGTAAATGGAACTTACTCTTCTTTCAGCTTTATCAGCGGTTACAACCAAGGTTGTGCCAATTCTTATTGCCATACTTTTTTTTGGAGTTATTATCCTCATTCACGAATTCGGTCACTTTATTTTTGCCAAGCTTTTCGGCGTCAAGGTCAACGAATTCGCTATCGGTATGGGCCCCACTATTCTCAAAAAGCAGGGCAAGGAAACCAAATATGCCCTTAGGCTTTTTCCTATAGGCGGCTTTGTTGCCATGGAGGGTGAGTCTGAAAGCAGTGATGACGAAAGAGCTTACTGCAATCAGAAAATCTGGAAAAGGATGATAATACTTTCTGCCGGTGCGGTGTTTAACCTTATCTTGGGTCTCATTGTCTGCTTCTTCCTTGTTTCAAGTGAAGACCTGGCGGGCACAAACCGTATCCTTCAGTTTTATGACGGTGCCGTATCCTCGCAGATGCTTAAAGAGGATGATGAAATACTTGAAATTGACGGCAAAAAGGTTTTTTCGGATTACGACATCAGTTTTCTTATGCAAAGAAACGGCACGGGTTATTATGATTTTGTTGTCAGAAGAAACGGCGAAAAAATCGAGCTCGAAAAGGTACCGTTCCTTAAACGCACGGGCGGTAACTTCGGCTACGGTGAAGACTGCTCAATAAATTCTGTTTCTGCAAAGCTCAAAAAAGACGGACTCAAGGACGGAGACATAATCACTTCGGTTAACGGTGTTGAGGTAAAAAGCGGAACAGAGCTTATTGCTCAGATTCAGGCTGATAACGATTACACATACGATTTCACTGTCATAAGGGGAGACGAGGAGTTATCCTTTGATGATATTCAGCTCGCTACCGTAACAGTATTTGATTTCGTTATTCTGGGCGAAGAAAAAAATGCTCTGAATGTTACAAAAAATGCATTCGGTTATGCTCTTTCAATGGGCAGAATGGTATATCTTTCCCTCTTTGACCTTATCAGAGGTCAGTACGGTCTCAATGACCTTGCAGGACCTATCGGCACTATTTCGGTTATTACTGATATTGCGCAGGAAAGTGTAGCCACAACAGACTGGACACAGCTGTTTATGATTATGGCGATGATTACAATAAACATCGGTCTTTTCAATCTTCTTCCCATACCTGCTCTTGACGGCGGACATCTTTTCTTTATGTTCGTTGAGCTGATTGTCAGAAAGCCCATACCTCAGAAGTATGTTTCTTGGATTCACGCAGCGGGACTTGTGCTTCTTCTGATATTTATGGCGGTTATATCCTTCAGTGACCTTTATAAATGGATTTCAGGCGTAGGCTTTTATTGATAAAAAATTTGGAGTTCCGTTAAGATGACAAGAGAAAGTAAAAAAGTTAAGGTCGGCAATATTTATATCGGAGGCGGCAGTAAAATCACTGTTCAGTCTATGCTTAACATACCTGCACACGATATAGACGGTAATGTCCGTCAGGCACTGGAGCTTCAGCAGGCAGGCTGTGATATTATCCGCGTTGCAGTGCCCGATGAAAAAGCAGTAAAGACAGTTACGGCACTTAAAAATGCTCTCGGCATTCCCGTTGTTGCCGATATACATTTCAACCATAAATTAGCTCTTATGAGCATTGATGCAGGTGCGGATAAGATCCGTATCAATCCGGGTAATATCGGTGCTGACGAAAACGTAAAGGCAGTTGCCGATAGGTGCCGACTGCATAATGTACCGATAAGAATAGGCGTGAACTCGGGCTCTGTTGAAAAGGAGTTTCTTGCCCGTTTCGGCGGACCCACTCCCGAGGCTATGGCGGAAAGTGCCATGTACCACGTGCGCCTGCTTGAAAAATATGACTTTGACGATATAGTTATTTCAATTAAATCCTCAGACGTAAGAAATATGATTGCCGCCTACGAAAGAGTAGCTTCAATGTGCTCATATCCCTTGCATCTGGGCGTTACCGAGTCGGGTACCGAAAGAATGGGTCTTATAAAGTCATCTGTCGGCATCGGCTCACTTCTTACAAGAGGAATAGGTGATACAATCAGAGTGTCCCTCACCGACGACCCTGTAAAAGAAATATATGCGGGTAAGGATATCCTCAAGGCAATCGGCTTTGACAATACAAGTCCGAAGCTTATTTCCTGTCCCACCTGCGGCAGAACGAAAATCGACCTTATCGCTCTTGCAAAAGAGGTGGAAGAAAAACTCAGAAATGTGCATAAGGGTATTACCGTCGCAGTTATGGGCTGTGTTGTCAACGGCCCCGGTGAAGCTAGAGAAGCGGATGTCGGTATTGCAGGCGGTGACGGCTCGGCGGTTATCTTCAGAAAAGGAGAGGTACTGCGTAAGGTTGAGGAAGAGAGAATAGTTGAGGAGCTTTTTAAAGAGATAGCTCTTTTATAAAATTTAATGACGGAGAATACAGATGAACAACAGATTTGAGGAGCTTTTCGGCACTTTTCACGATGAAAAGCTGCACGAGGTGTTCCAAAACGCACAAATTGAAAACGTAAGAATATCAATGGAAAAAAAGAGCATCGAAATAGATGCTTTTTTTCCCGTTGTTGTAACATACAGAATATTACAGAAGGCGGAGGCAGCTCTCAGGGAAAATCTCTCGGTTAACAGTGTTACTGTTTTCCCTAAAATGCCCGCCGAAATTTTCAGCGAGGTTTATTTTTCTACTCTCGTTGAGGAAGCTAACCTTGCTATTGCTGCGACCAACGGCTTTTTTGCTGACAGTACAGCGGTTTTTGACGGTAAGGTGCTTCGTGTCGAGCTTTTTCACGGCGGCGGAGATATCTTAAGGGGCGTAGGTGCTGCCGAGTTTATGGAAAGACTTATCCT